>NZ_JAFMTB010000001.1:1140848-1440848 GCF_017916475.1 Patulibacter sp. SYSU D01012 | reverse complement strand
CCCGGTCCAGGCGTTCTACATCCTGCCGCCGCGGGCGAAGAAGGCCGTCTCCAGCCTCTTCTCGACGCACCCGCCGACGGAGAAGCGCATCGCCGCCCTCCAGCGGATCGAGGCGCAGCTCCAGGCCGGCCGGACGGTCTGACCGTGGGCTTCCTCGACACGCTGTTCGGCCGGACGAAGACGGTCAAGCAGGTCCGCCCCGACAAGCTGTTCGCCCTCACGACCGCCGCCCTCGACCTGGAGACGGCGCAGGGCATCGTCACCACCGGCGAGGCGGCCATCGTCTTCCAGCCGCTCGCGACCGGCGACTTCACCCAGATCGCCGACGACGCCGAGGCAGTGCTGCGGGACACCGGCACGGAGACGGGCACGACCGTCGAGCGGCGCGACGACGAGTTCGGCTACCGCTGGATGGTCCTGCGCGACCCCGACGTCGACGACCAGGTCGTCGGCGTGAACGCCGTGATGGAGTCGCTGCAGTTCGGCGGCTACGCCGACCGCGTGCTGTGCGCGGTCTTCGCGCTGCGCCAGACCCAGCAGGGCGGCCGGCCGCTGCACCTGGTGTACCTGGCCAAGCGCGGCACCTGGTACCCGTTCGTGCCCGTGCCGGGCGCCGAGAAGGAGCGCGACCGCGAGCGCGAGCTGCAGCTGCGCGCGGTGCTCGACCCGCTCATGCCGCTCGAGCCCGAGATGGACCGCTGGTACCCCCTGTGGGGCGCGCCGCTCGGCGGCGCCTGACCCCGGGACGAACGACGGCGCCCGGCCCGCCCGCCCCCGCGAGGGAGCAGCCGGCCGGGCGCCGCGGACCAGCGCCGGCGGGGCGGCCCGCGCCGCCCGGCGGATCAGGCCTCGGTGGGGTCCGGGACGAGGCCCTCGCCCGTGAACTCGCGGGCGGCCTCGTCGAAGGAGAAGTCGTCCGCCGGGATGAGCACGTCCGAGCCGACGAGCTCGTCCTCGGGCAGGGGCGTGCCGTGGTCGCGCACGAACTTCAGCAGCGCGGCGAACGTCGCCAGGTAGGCGGACTCGTCCCCCGCGTCGACCGCGGCGACGACGGCGTCGTCGAGGTCGTTGAGCTCGCCGTGGAGCCCGTCGTCCAGCCGGTACTGCTGGTCGTTGAAGATCCGGACGATCACGCGTCCCGCTCCTGCGCCTGCGGCGACGGGGCGGTCTGCGTGGCGCCCGGGGCGGTCTCCCCCGCGCCGAGCTCGCCGGCGGGCGCGCTGCCCTGGCCCAGCTCGGCCTTCATGCGGGCCAGCTCGGCGTCGACCTGCGTGCCGCTCGTGAGCTGCTCGAGCTGGCGGTCGATGTCGTCCTTGCCCGAGCCGAGCTCCATCATGTCGCCGAACGTGCCGGCCTGCTCCAGCTCGGCCACGGCGTCGGCACGGGCCTTCATGTTCTCGGTCTTGTCGACGGCGCGCTGCATCGCCATGCCGACCTCGGCCATCGACTCGCCGACCCCGCTCGCGGCCTCCGAGATCCGGACCTGGGCCTCCGCGGCGTTGTACTGCGCCTTGATGACCTCCTTCTTCGTCCGGAACTGCTCGACCTTCGTGCGGAGCTTCGCCTCGGAGTCGACGAGGTTCTGCTGCTGGCGCTCGAGATCGGCGATCTGGGCGTCGAGGCCCTGCAGCTCGTTCTGGATCAGCGTCTTGCGCTCGAGGGCGACGCGGGCGAGCTCCTCGTTGCCGGCGGCGAGCGCCTGGCGGGCCTGCGTGTCGAGCTTGACGAGCGCCTGCTGCTGCTTGTCGGTCTGGAGCTGCAGGCGCTTCTTCGCGGTGACGACGTCCGCGATGCCCTTCTTGACGTTCTGCAGGTTCTCCAGCTGCTTCTGGTAGCTGTAGTCCAGCGTCTCGCCGGGGTCCTCAGCCTTGTCCAAGACTCGCGAGAGCTTGGCTTTGATCGTGGTGGACATGCGGGCGCCGAGACCCATGCGGTGCTCCCTCGGGTGGTTGCGGGACGAAGCCTGTCCAGCCTACCGTGCCCACTTCAAGGCGTCGTGAACGCGAAAGGGCACCGCGATGCGGTGCCCTCGGTCCTGCGGAGGCCGGCGCGCGGCCGGCCGGGAGGGGCTAGAGCCCCGCCGGGTGCGTCGCGACGAAGTCGTCCGCGTCCTTGCGGTTGTTCGGGCGCCACTGCGGGCCCTTGAGGCCGCCCTTGTCGTACGCGGCCGAGGTGTCGAGCCGCAGGCCCGCGATGATCGCGAAGGCGTGCGAGTCGTTGCCGTAGACGGTCATCCACTGGCCGGTGCCCGCCTCGCCCGTCTTCCAGGCGTCGTCGAACTCGTAGGACGAGAGCGGCGCGTCGAGCAGCTGCGCGCCGATCAGCGCGTAGGAGACGGTGCCGGAGCAGTCGTAGCCCGAGTCCTCGACGCGGGCGTGGCCGCCGCCCCACTTGTATGGCTTGCCGACGATCTTGTTCGCGGCGATGACGGCGTTCTGCACCTGGGCCGGCGCCGCGAGCGGGACGCGGGCGAAGTAGGCGGTGCGACCGTCGACGGTCGTGCCCTTGTAGCGCTTGGCGCGCACGCCGTTCGTGGTGCGCATGCCGGCCGGGACGGCGACGCTGCCGGGCGCGGCCGGAGCCGCGGGCGTCGGGGTGGCGGCGGGAGCGGGAGCGTCCTGCGTCGTGAGCCCTCCGGTCCGCGGGGTCGCGGCTGATGCCGTCCCCGAGATCCCGATGGCCAGGACCGCGGACAACGCTAGGGCTCGTGAAGTCAGGCGCACGTGCTTGCTCTCTTTCGTCGGCCTACGGGGTTAGCTGACGGGCGAGCGCAGAAAGAGCCAGCGCCTCCACCGGAAGACCGGCGGATTAGCCCCAAGAACACGTGGTTCCCCCGTTCGCCGGGACTCCCCGGCGATTCGGCTTCGGGCACAGTAGCAGCCCTCTCGCAAGACGGCGACCAGATCTGCACCGATTCGTGCATCGGGGCCGCAGAAGGCGGGTATTCGTGGACGGATGCCCGGGTCAAGGCCCGGGAGGTTCGGCCGACACCGCCGCGCGCAGGTCGGTACTGCGGGTAGCGTTGCGCCGATGCGCACCCTCCGGGCCCGCCGCGCCACCGCCTCGCTGCTCGCCGTCGTCGCCCTCGGCGCCGGTGGGCTGGCCGGCTGCGGCGGCGACGACAGCCCTTCGCCGTTCGCGTCGCAGAAGGGCGAGGCCGAGGCGACCACGGACCTCGGCATCCCGACGGTGGCCACGCGCAACACCACGCGCACCGCCACGAACGACCCGGTCACCGCGGCGGCGGCGGTCGCGCGCGCGACCTTCTCCGGCGCGGCGGAGAACAACCGGGCCAAGGCGGTGACCATCGTGGACAAGGCCGACTGGCGCGCCGCCCTGGCGGCGACCGCCCTGGTCGCTGACCCCGTCGGGGCGCCGCTGCTGTTCAGCGACGGGACCGAGCTGCCGCGCGCGACGACCGACGCCGTCGGCGCGCTGCGGCCGACCGGCAGCGAGGCCGCGGGCGGCGCCCAGGCGATCCGGATCGGGAACGTCGGTCGGCCGAGCGGCCTGCGGACGACCGACCTCGCCGGCCGCGACGCGGCGGAGACCGCGCTGGCGATCGACCGCTTCGTCACGGCCGCGCGCGGGCGTACGAGCCCGCGCGTGCTCGTCGTCAGCGCGGACCACCCCGAGTTCGCGACACCCGCCGCCTCGTGGCTGGCGAAGTCGGGCGACGCCGTCGCCTTCGTGACCGGGAAGGGCGTGCCGGCCGCCACGCGGCGGCAGCTCGCCACGCACCCCCGCGCGACGATCTACGTCCTCGGCCCCACCACCGTGATCGGCAAGCCGGTCACGCGCGCGCTGCGCACGTACGGGACGGTGCGCCGCGTGGGCGGCACCGACCCGGTGAGCAACAGCGTCGGCTTCGCCCGCTACGGCGACGGCACGTTCGGCTGGAGCTTCAACGAGCCCGGCCACGGGTTCACGTTCGCGCGCGTGGGCGACGTGCTCGGGGCGATCACCCTGGCGCCGCTGTCCGCGCACGGGCTGCACGGCCCGCTGCTGCTGCTCGACCGCGCCGACGCGCTGCCGGCCGTCGTGCGCGACTACCTGCTCGACGTGCAGCCCGGGTACGAGACCGACCCGGCGCGCGGGCGCTACAACCGCGGGTGGCTGACGGGCGACACGTCGGCGATCTCCACGGACGTCCAGTCGCAGATCGACGGCCTGCTCGAGATCTCGCCGGTCCAGACGACCGGCACGACGACCGACGCGGCGCCCGCGCCGACCTCCACCACCTCGACCGCGCCCACCCCGTCGCCCGAGGCCCGGGGCACGGCGGGCACGCGGACCGGTACAACAGGGGGACGATGAGCGAAGCCGAACGCCCCGACCGCCGCGCCCAGGGCACGGCCGTCTCCATCGACGACATCCGCGAGCTGACGGGCGCCGCGACGCCGCACTTCGCGCAGCAGGTCCGCAACCGGGTGGCGAAGCTCATCGCCCCCCTGCCGGCCGACAGCACGGCGCGGCGGTTCGGCGAGGCGGAGATCGTCCGCCTGACCGAGCTGGCCCGCAGCGGCGAGGTCCGCGGCACCGCCGCCCAGGACGGGATGCCCGGCATGCCGTCGACCGCCATCCCGCGCTGACGATGACGCCGGGGACCGTTCCGCCCCGGCCCCCGGGCCGTCGCTCTGGGCGACGGTCCGCGACCTGCCGGTGCGGATCGACGGCCACGCGCTGTCGACGCTCGAGCAGCCGACCCTGCGCGCCGTCCGGCGGACCACCGTGGTCGCGCTCCGCGGCGGCGGTCACGAGGGGCGCGGCGAGGACGTGACGTACGAGCCCGAGGAGCACGAGGCGCTCGCGTCCTGGGACGGCCTGCCCGACCTGCGCGGCACCTGGACGATCGCGTCCCTCTCCGACCGGCTCGGCGCCGCTCGGCTCTTCCCCGCCCCGCCGGCGCACGCGGCGTCCGCCCGCTACCGCCGCTGGGCGTTCGAGTCCGCGGCGCTCGACCTGGCGCTGCGGCAGGCCGGCCGGACGTGGGCCGCGGTCGTCGGCCGGGACCCGCGACCGATGACCTTCGTGTCCAGCCGGGGCCTCGGCGACCCGCCGGATCCCGCCGCGATCGCCGACCTGCGCCGCCGCTCCCCCGGCGTGGGGCTCAAGCTCGACCTGGGCGCGGCGTGGGACGCCGACGCGATCGCCGCCGTCCGCGCGACGGGCGCCTGCTCGACCGTCGACCTGAAGGGCCTGTACGTCGGCACGGTCGTCGACACGCCCGCCGACCCCGACACGTACCGCCGCGTCGTCGAAGGCCTCCCGGACGCGCTGATCGAGGACGCGCGGATCACGGACGCGACGCGCGAGATCCTGCGCCGCCACGCGGACCGCCTGACGTGGGACGCCACCCTGCTCGAGGTCGCCGACCTAGACGCGCTGGAGTGGCCGCCGCGGGTGATCAACCTGAAGCCCTCGCGGATCGGCAGCCTGCGCGAGCTGTCCGCGCTCTACGACGCGTGCCGCGAGCGCGGGATCGGCGTCTACTCGGGCGGACAGACCGAGCTGGGCGTCGGCCGGGGACAGGCGCAGCTGCTCGCGGCGACCTTCCATCCCGACGGCCCGAACGACCTCGCGCCGACGGCGTTCAACGCGCCCGACCTGCCGCAGGACCTGCCCTCGTCGCCGCTCGACGTGCAGGCCGGGGCGGGCTTCCGGCTGCGCGCCGACGACTGAGCGGACGCCCCGCCCGACGGGGCGAATGGTCGCCTGGGCGACCGTCACATACGGCGTTCCGTCGTTTTCCGACTGCAGGTAGGGTGCGGCGTCCCACCCACCGTCACCTGATCAGGAGTCCCATGTCCGAGACAGTCGCCGTCGCCGGCTCCGGCACCATCGCCTGCGGGATCGCGGTCACCGCCGCCCCCACCTCGAAGGTCCTGCTGTGGGCCCGCTCGCCCGAGAGCGCGGACCGCGCCCGCAAGTCGATCGAGAAGCAGGCCGCCAAGCTCGAGGTCGACGTCGCGAACGTCACCGTGACCACCGAGCTCGAGGACCTGCGCGCGGCGACGTACCTCGTCGAGGCCGTGTCGGAGGACCACGAGACGAAGGCGGCGGTCTTCGGCAAGCTCGAGTCGATCATCGCCGACGGCGCGATCCTGGCCACGACGACGTCGTCGCTGTCCATCGAGAAGCTCGCCGAGGCGTCGGGCATCCACGAACGCTTCGTGGGGCTGCACGTCTTCAACCCCGTCACGAAGATGGAGCTGATCGAGCTCGTCTTCCCGCAGGCCGCGAGCGACGACACGAAGGACCGCTCGCGCGCCCTGGCCGAGGCGTGGAAGAAGAGCGCGATCGAGATCCCGGACGTCCCGGGCTTCGTCGTCAACAAGCTGCTCTTCCCGTTCCTCTTCTCCGCGGTGGAGCTCAAGCAGGAGACGGGCCTGTCGGCGAAGGACATCGACACCTGCATGCAGCTGGGCGCCGGGCAGCCCATGGGGCCGTTCGCGCTGCTCGACTTCGTGGGGCTGGACGTGTCGAAGGCGATCGGCGAGGTCATCGGCGCGCCCGTCCCCCGCGAGCTCGACGAGCTCGTCGCGCAGGGCAAGCTCGGCCGCAAGAGCGGCGAGGGCTTCCTCGACTGGCGCCGCTGAGGCCCGCGGGCCGCGGCGTCGCCGCGGCCCTTCCGCCCGTCCGCGCGGTCGACGCCCACCGTCCGACCGACCGCAGAAACAGAAGACCCCGGGGAGCGAGCTCTCCGGGGTCTTCCGTGCGTGTGTGTGGTGGTCGGGGCGACGGATCGCCCCTCCCGTATGTTGGTGCGGCGCCGTCCCGGGCACCGCACCATGTTGTCCCGTCCAGCCGCACCAGGATCGGCTCGGACAATCCACATATTCGCCCATCGACCGGCGTCCGTTGAGCCAGGAAGGACTTTTGGGACCGAAAGCGGGGAAACCCTTACCTTTCGGACACTCTAGTGACCGATCCGGCTCATTACGCGTCAGTATCGCGATCCTGGAGCTCGTCGACGCGCTCCGCCAGCTCGAGGTCGTGCTCCGTGACGCCCCCGGCGCTGTGGGTGGCGAGCCGCAGCGTGACGACGTTGAAGTCGTGCAGGGCGATGTCGGGGTGGTGGCTCTGCGCCTCCGCCAGGCCGCCGACGGCGTTCACGAACCCCAGGGCGGCGGCGAAGTCGGGGAAGCGCCACGAGCGCTCGAGCGCCGCGCCGTCGACCCGCCACGCCCGCCCCGCGACCCAGTCGCCCAGACGTGCCTCTCCGATGAGCTCAGCCATGCCCCCATCCTGGCCGACGCGCCCCCGCGGCGCCAGCGGCCGGGGCGACGCCCCGTCCGCTCAGCCGCCGTCCGACAGCCCGGGCTGCCCGGCGACGGCGATCGAGGCGACGACCGCCACGACGCAGAGCCCGACGCACAGGGCCGGCCCCAGCCACCGGGGCCCGCGGGCCCCGACCTGGTGGAGCGCGAGGGCCGCGAGGGCGCCGAACAGCAGGCCGCCCAGGTGGCCGCCGAAGGAGACGTTCGTGCCGGGCCGCAGCGACAGGACCACGTTGATCACGAGCAGCAGGCCGATCTGGCTCTGCAGCGGGTTGATCCCTTGCCGCCGCATCTCGACGACCAGGTAGCCCATGAGCCCGAAGACGGCCCCGGAGGCGCCGACCGTCGGCGACGTCGTCGTCTGCAGCAGCGCCCCGAGCGACCCGCCGAGCAGCGCGGTCGCGTAGAGCAGGGCGAAGCGGGCGCTGCCGAGGCGCTGCTCGATCTCCTGGCCCAGGAACCAGAGCAGGAGCATGTTGAAGCCGATGTGCAGGAGCCCCGAGTGCAGGAACCCGCCGGTCACGAGCCGCCAGTACTCGTGGCCGTACTCGATCGCCGGGGCCCAGAGGGCGCCGTGGACGTCGATCCACGACGACGTCGAGCTGCCGCCGACGCCGAAGGAGCCCCCCGCCAGGAACGCCAGGACGCAGATCGCGATGATCGCCTGGGTGACGCGCGGCGCCGCCCCGGCGGCCATCGACCGCACCGTGTGCACGCGGGTGCGCTGCTTCGCGCACTCGGGGCAGCGCATCCCCACGGGCGTGGGCGTCATGCACTCCGTGCAGATGGGACGGCCGCAGTTCGAGCACGACACGCCCGTCTCGCGCGTGGGGTGCCGGTAGCAGGTGGGCATCGCGGGCGAGCGTACCGGGCCACGCTGAGCGCGCCCTAACGGCCCCGCCGCGCCAGGCGTCCGCTCCGGCGCCGCGGCCCCGTCGGGATCAGCGCAGGCGATCGGCCTGTCGCCGCAGCGCCGCGGCCACGCCCTCGGCGGCCCGGTCGATCGACGCGCCGGCCGTGCGCGAGCGCGCCTTGCTGCGCTGGCGCCAGCCCAGGACGGCCAGGCCGGTGCCGGCCGCGCTGCCGACCGCGACCGCCACGACCGGGCGGATCCAGTTGCGGGGGTCGCGCATCGCGACGAGCTCCCACGACTCCAGCTCGTCCGCCGCGAGCTCGGTGAGGGTCCGCAGGGTCGCCTCGACGCGGACGCCGAGCCGCTCCGGCGGCTCGATCGGGGCCATCGCCTCGCGGAGCAGCGTCTCGATGTCGATCTGGCGCTGCTCGGTCATCGCGCCGTCCCCGGGGTCGGCGTGCTGGCCACGAGGCCCTCCAGCTGCTTGATCGAGCGGTGGATGAGCACCTTCGTCGCGCCGTCCGAGCGCCCCATGGCGCGGGCGATCTCGCGGTTGTCCATCCCCAGGGCGAAGCGCATGATCAGGGCCTCACGGCGGTCGTCCGGCAGCTGCTGCACGGCGGCGAGGATCCGCCCGAGCTCGTCCCGCTCCTCGACGAGGTCCTCCGTCGTGTGCGTCGCGCGCAGCACGGTGGTGGAGTCGTCGTGGTCGATCGAGGTCTGCGGGCGGCGCGAGCGGTCGCGGAAGTGGTTGGCCGCGAGGTTGTGCGCGATCCGGATGAGCCACGGCCGCAGGGGCCGTCCGTCCGACTCGCGCAGCGCCCGCTCGAAGTGCCGGTACGCCTGCAGGAAGGTCTGCTCCGTGAGGTCCTCCGCGTCGTGGTGGTTGCCGACCCGGTAGTACGCGAAGGAGTAGACGTCGCGGAGGTGCGCGCGGTAGAGCTCGCTGAACCGGTCGTCGAGCTCCGCCTTGTCCACCGGGTCACCTTAGCGCCCGGTGCGCCTTCCCCGACGCCCTCAGCCGCGTGCCGCTCGGGCCTCCAGGTCGGGGACCGCGTCGCCGGCCGCGGGGGCGGCGGGCAGCTCGGCGGGCAGGTTCGCCCCCGCGAGCTCCGGGCGCAGGGCGGCCGGGTCGACGCCGATGCCCCGCTCGGTCGTGTGCCCGCCGAGGGAGTCCCACTGCAGCTCGACGCACGGCCAGATCCGGTCCGTGACGGCGCGCGCGAGCTCGGGCGTCGGCTCGTCCACCTGGGGGAACGTCAGCGGGCGGCCGGCGCGCAGGACGACCTTGTGCGGGCGGATCCGCCACTTCGTGCGGATGTGCGTCGTGCCGTGCACGGCGATCGGGACCACCGGCGCGCCCGTCTCGAGCGCCAGCCGGCCGACGCCGCGCTTGGGACGCCCCAGCCCGCCCGGGCGGGTGCGGGTGCCCTCGGGGAAGATCACGACGCAGTCCCCGCGCTCGAGGAGCATCTTCGCGGTGCTCATGGCGTCGCCGTCCGCGTTGCCGCGGTCGATCGGGAAGGCGCCCAGGCTGTTGAGGAACCAGCGCTGCAGCGGGTGGCGGAACAGCTGCTTCTTCGCCACGAAGTACAGCGGCCGGCGGCTCATCGCCCCGATGACGAACGGGTCGAGGAAGCTGCGGTGGTTCGCGGCGAAGATGACCGGCCCCGACGTCGGCAGGTGCTCGCGGCCGATCCGCGACAGGCGGAAGTACACGTGGAAGAACGGCTGGAAGAGCGCGCGCACCACCCAGTACACGAGCGGGTTGACGCCCTTGCCGACGCGCTCGTGCAGCTGGCGGCGCGCGTCGCGGTCGAGGTCCGGCCGACCGTCGTCGAGCGGGGCCACGGCGGCGCCGGGGGCTTCGGGGACGGCGGGTGAGCTCGAAGCGTCGGGATCGTGCGCCATGTCCCTCCACAGACCCCGCCGACGGCCGGCGGTTACACCCGTCGCCGGCGCGTCGCGCGCCGGCGCGCGAGGCCGGCCGCCGAGCACGGGGCGGGCGTCGCGCGCCGTCCCGGGCGCTACGCTCGGGGGCGCCGGCCGGCGTAGCTCAGTTGGTAGAGCACCCGCCTTGTAAGCGGACGGTCGCCGGTTCGAGTCCGGCCGCCGGCTTCGCGCTGCCCGGTCGCGGGACGCGCAGGGCGTGCGCCGCCGTGCGGCCGTAGCCTGGGGGCCGATGCCCGACGGAGCCCCCACGCCGAGCGCCCACCCCCTCGCGCGGCTCTGGCACCGCGCCCGGGCCTTCCGCCCCCGGATCGTGCTGGCGATCGTCGGGAGCGTCCTCAACAAGCTCTTCGACATCGCGCCCGAGCTGCTCATCGGCGTGGCGATCGACGTCGTCGTGCGGACGGAGGACTCGTTCGTCGCGCGGCTGCTCGGGGTGGAGGACCGGGAGCAGCAGCTGCTCGTCCTCGCCGGCATCACCGTCGTCGCGTGGGTGCTCGAGTCGTCGAGCCAGTACGTCTCCGAGCGGTTGTGGCGCGGGCTCTCGCAGGACCTCCAGCACGACCTGCGGCTCGACGCGTACCGGCGCGTGCAGGACCTCGACATGGCGTGGTTCGAGGACCGCGAGTCCGGGCGGCTCCTGACGGTGCTCAACGACGACGTGAACCAGCTCGAGCGGTTCCTCGACGTCGGGGCGAGCAAGATCATCCTGACCGCCACGAACGTCGTGGCGGTCGGCGCGGTCTTCGTCCTCGTCTCGCCGCTGCTGGCCCTCGTGGCCTTCCTGCCGATCCCGATCATCATCGGCGGCTCGCTGCTCTTCCAGCGGCGCCTGGGGCCGCGGTACGAGGCGGTCCGCGACCGCGCCGGCCGGCTCGGCGGCCTGATCGGCGGCAACCTCGGCGGCATCGCGACGATCAAGGCCTTCGGCGCCGAGGCGCGCGAGGCCGAGCGCGTGGCCGTCGCCTCGCGGGACTACGCCACCGCCAACCGCCGGGCGATCGCCCTGAGCTCGGGCTTCGTGCCGCTCATCCGCATGGCGATCCTCGTCGGGTTCATCCTGACGCTCGTCCTCGGCGGCACCGCCACGCTCGACGGGCGGCTCGAGGTCGGCCTGTACTCCGTCCTCGTGTTCATGACGCAGCGGCTGCTGTGGCCGCTGACGGAGCTGGGCGAGACGCTCGACCTGTACCAGCGCGGCGTCGCGTCGATCCGGCGGATCCTCGACCTGATCGACACGCCGGCCGCGGTCGAGTCGGGCACGCGCACGCTGCCCCGCGGCGAGGGCGCGGTGCTGCCGCTGCCGGTCCGCTTCGCCGACGTGCGCTTCGCGTACGCGCCGCGCGAGGACGACGACGCGGCGCCGGCCGAGGTGCTGCGCGGCCTGGACCTCGACGTCCCGGCCGGCGAGACGCACGCGATCGTCGGCGCGACGGGGGCCGGCAAGTCCACCGTCGTCAAGCTCCTGCTGCGCCTGTACGACGCGACGGCCGGCGAGGTCGCCGTCGGCGACGTGCCGGTGCGGGAGCTGACGTTCGCGTCGCTCCGCGGCGCGATCGGCTACGTCGGCCAGGACGCGTTCCTCTTCGACGGCACCGTGGCGGACAACCTGCGCTACGGGGCGCCGGACGCGGACGACGCCGCCCTGCGCCGGGCGGCGGAGCTGGCCGAGGCCGACGGGTTCGTCGGCGCCCTCCCCCACGGCTACGACACGCCGGTGGGCGAGCGCGGCGCGAAGCTGTCGGGCGGCCAGCGGCAGCGGCTGACGATCGCTCGGGCGCTCGTGCGCGACCCCGCGATCCTCGTCCTGGACGAGGCCACGAGCGCCGTCGACAACGAGACGGAGGCCGCGATCCAGCGGTCGCTCGCGCGCGTCAGCCGCGACCGCACGACCATCGTCATCGCCCACCGCCTGTCCACGGTCCGTCACGCCGACCGGATCCACGTGCTCGACGCGGGCCGGGTGGTCGAGGCGGGCACCCACGACGAGCTCGTCGCGCTCGGCGGCCGCTACGCCGCCCTGTGGTCGGTGCAGACGGGCGAGGTGGCCGACGCGCTCGTCGGGCGCCCGGCCGCGGACTGATCGCGGCTACGGCACGTCGACGGCCCGCCAGGCGCCGTCGACGCGGCCGAGCACCAGGTCGGCCGAGCGCTCGCCGTCGCGGACGACGAAGACGGCGCGGTCGTCGTCGACCCCCGGACGGTCGTCGACGGCCACGAGGACGAGCTCGAGCGCCCCGTCGGCGGCGAAGCCCTGGGCGCGGGCGGCCTCGCGGGCCGCGGCCTCGAGGGCCGCGCGGTCCCAGCCCTCGTCCGCGGCGTGCGCGTGCGCGAGGGCCGTGTTGGCGGCGCGGATGCGGTCCTGGGTGTCGGCGCGGCGGCGGGCGTCGTGGCGCCGGCCGGCGAGGAAGCCGGCGAGCGCGAGGAGCGCGACGACGGCGAGGACCGCCAGGAGGACCACCCCGACGACCGACACGGCCAGTGGCACGTGGCCGGTCGGGTCGAGCGGGGTGGCGAGCGACGCGGCGGGCGGCATGGCGCGCATGCTAGGCCGTCGCGTCCGGATCGGGTTGGCGCGTTCGCGCTAGGCGGCGCGGAGCGGGACCCGCTCGCGCTCGTGGAGGAAGTCCCCGATCTTGCGCTTCACGCGCTGCAGGGCGTTGTCGACGCGCTTCGTGTCCGAGCCGAGCTTCTCGGCGATCTCCTCGTAGGTGCGGCCGCGCAGGTACAGCGCGAGGACGCGGGACTCGAGGTCCGAGAGCAGGTCCGGCACGGACGAGACGAGCGCGCGCAGCTCGTCGCGGTCCACCGCCAGGCGAGCCGGGTCGTGCTTCTGCGGGCCGGCGATGACGTCGTGCATCGTCGACTCGCCCTCGGACGCGCCTGGGGGCGGCGCCGACAGCGAGACGGCGTCGTTGAGCAGCTTCGCCTTGTGGCGGTTGTCGGCCTTGATCGCCGTGATCATGCGCCGCGTAATGCAGAGCTCCGCGAAGTTGCGGAAGCTCGACTCGCGGTCGCTGCGGAAGTCGCGGATCGCCTCGTACAGGCCCATCAGGCCGTACTGGATCAGGTCGTCCCGGTCGCCACCATTCAGGAAGAAGGACGAGGCCTTCATCCGGACGAACCCCTGGTAGCGGGCGATGAGACGGTTGGTCGCCACGTCGTCGCCCTGCTTGGCACGGGCGATCAGGAACCGATCCTCAACCTGACGTTGAGCGTTCGGTGCGGTCTTGAGTTGTGCCACGGTGATGCCTTTCCGTCCGCCTCCACGCGGACTCGAAGACCCGTAGCGCGCGCCTCCCCCGGCGCTATGAGCGATGCATTTGGTGTTCCGGTCGTCGTCGCCGTCGGGACCCAGGGCCCGGTCTAGACCTGGGGTCGACGGTTACGACGAGCAGGACTGTGACAGAAGTTATGTCGCCGTGTCAACACGATCCCGCCCTTGCAAGATCGCGTACAGCAGCACGGCGCTCGCGGCCCCGACGTTGAGGCTGTCGAGCTGCCCGCGGAGGGGCAGCGCGACCAGCGCGTCGCACGTGGCGGTGACCCGCGCGCGCAGGCCCGAGCCCTCGGCCCCCATCACCAGGACGACCCCGCCGGTGTAGTCCGGCGTGTCGTACGGGACGGCTCCGGCCTCGCGTCCCGCGGCGCCGTACACCCACGCCCCGGCGGCCTTCGCGTCGGCCAGCGCGTCGGCCAGGTTGCGCACCTGCGCGATCGGCAGGTGCTCGGTCCCGCCCGCGGACGCCTTGACGGCCGCGGGGGTCACCTCGGCCGCGCGATGCCGGCAGATGATCATGCCGGTCGCGCCGACGCACTCCGCCGTGCGCGCGATCGCGCCCAGGTTCTGGGGGTCCTGCACCTCGTCCAGGGCGACGATCAGCGGGTTCGGGTGGGCCAGCAGCTCCTCGAGCTCGACGTACGGGTAGGCGTCCACCGCCGCGACGACGCCCTGGTGGTCGTCCGAGCCGCACAGCGCCGCGAGGGCGTCGCCCTCGACGACGTCCAGCTCCTGCCCGGCGAGCCACGTCTCGGCCTCGGCCGTCGCCGCGGTCGCCCACAGGCCGCGCACGCGACGGCGGCCGGCGCGCAGCACCTCGTGGACCGCGTTGCGGCCGTAGAGCAGCTGGCCGTCGCCTTGGAAGGCGCGCGGCAGCGCCGGCGCGTGGGCCGCGGCCTGGCGCGGGCCGCGGTCGGGTCCGGGACGCCGGTCGCCGCGCGGACCGGGACCCCGGTCCGCGCGACCGCCGCGCTCGCCGCGGCCCGCCGGCCCGCGGTCGGGCCGGCCGGCGCGAGCGCCGCGGCCACGGTCGTCCTCGCGCTCCCAAGGGCGTCCCCCGCGGCCGCGGTCGCCGCCGGAGCGCTCGCCCCAGGGCCGGTCGCCCCGACCCCGGTCGCCCCGCTCCCCGCCGGAGCGGTCGGCCCACGGCCGCTCGCTCCGGCCCCCGCCGGGACGGTCGCCCCAGGGCCGGTCACCGCGCCCGTGGCCGCCCCCGGCACGCCCCCCGCCGGGACGGTCCCCGCGGCCGCGGGCGCCGCCGGGACGGTCCCCCCACGGCCGGTCGCCGGAGCGGTCGCCCCAGGCGCGCTCGCCACCCGGCCGGTCGCCCCGCGGACCGCCGTCGCGCGGCCCGCCGCGGCGGCCGCCCTCGGCCCGCCGCGCGTCGCGGTCTGCCTGCCCGCGGCCGCCTCCGCCGCGGCCGCCCGGACGGTCGTCGCGGCCGGAGGGGGCTCCCCCGCCCCGGTTCGGGCGCGACGAGCGCGATCCCTGTCGCCGGGACGGGTCGCCGCCCCGCGGCTTCGGTGCCATGGTCAGTCCTCCGCTCGTACGAGCTCGGCGCCGCCGGCGCCGTCGCGTACCGTCCAGCCCGCCGCGGCGAGCGCGTCGCGCAGCTCGTCCGCCCGGGCCCAGTCCTTCGCCGCCCGCGCGGCGTCCCGCTCGCGCAGGAGGGCGATCGCATCGTCGCCCGGCGCATCGCCCGCCGCGGCGTCGAGCAGGTCCTCCAGGCCGAGCACGTGCAGCATCTCGCGCAGGTGCGCGTCGCCGACGCCGCCGCGGCGGTTCGCCTCGCGCACCCACGTCCACAGGTGGCCGAGCGCGCGGGCGGTGTTGAAGTCGTCGGCCAGGGCGGCGAAGAACGCGTCGCGCTCGCCAGCCAGGTCGTCCGGCGAGGGGCCGGCGGCCAGGCCGCGCGCGGCCTCGCGCAGCCGCCGCACGCCGGCGCGCGCCTGGTCGAGCGTGTCGGGGCCGTACTGCAGCGGCTGCCGGTAGTGCGCCGAGGAGAACAGCAGCAGCAGGGCCTCGCGCCCGACGTCGGCGACCGCCTGGTGCAGCGGCGTCACGTTCCCGACGGACTTCGCCATCTTCTCGCCGCGGAGCTGCAGCATCCCGTTGTGCATCCAGATCTGCGCGAGCTCGTGGCCGCGCGCGCAGCGGGTCTGCGCGGCCTCGTTCTCGTGGTGCGGGAAGACCAGGTCGTTGCCGCCGCCGTGGATCTCGAACGGGGCGCCGAGGGCCTCCTCGGCCATCGCCGAGCACTCGATGTGCCAGCCCGGACGGCCGCGACCCCACGGGCTGTCCCAGGCCGTGTCCTCGCCCGGCTTCGTCGCCTTCCACAGCGCGAAGTCCAGCGGGTCGGCCTTGCGGGCGGTGCCGACGAGGTCGTCGCCCTCGCCCTGGTCCATCTGGTCCACGTCCCGCCGCGACAGGCTCCCGTAGCGGGCGTCGCCGCGCACGCGGAAGTACACGTCGCCCTCGGCCTCGTACGCCGCCCCGCGCGCCACCAGGTCCTCGATGAGCGCGACGATCGCGGGCATCGACGTGGTGGCGAGCGGCTCGACGTCCGGCCGGCCCAGGCCGAGCAGGTCCGTGTCGGCGCGGTAGTGGGCGCCCATCTCGGCGGCCAGGTCGGAGGACGACACGCCCTGCCGGACGGCCGCGGCGTAGATCTTGTCGTTGACGTCCGTCAGGTTGCTGACGAGCGTCACCTCCAGCCCCTCGTGCTGGAGGAACCGCTTGAGCTGGGCGTAGACGACGAAGGGCCGCGCGTTGCCGACGTGGATCCGGTTGTAGACCGTCGGCCCGCAGACGTAGACGCCCACCCGTCCGGGGACGCGCGGGCGCAGCTCCTGGAGCTCGCCGCTGGCGGTGTCGTGGAGGCGGATCGTGCGCACGGGAGGGTCAGGGTAAACGACGCCCCTGCCGCCCACGTCGCCGCCGGCCCGCCGCCGGCGATGGCGCCTCGACGACGCGGGCCCCCGCGTCGACGACGCGGGGGCCCGTGAATCCTCGGCGGATGGCCCCGCGGACGGGGCCGGGCGGGCTCAGCGGCCCGAGGAGACCTCGTCGCTCGTGCGGACGGCGACGTCGTCGTGGGCGCCGACCTCGCCGCTCGGCGTCGCGCCGGCGCGGTACGGGTACGGGCTCTGCTGCGTCTCGCCCTCCTCCAGGTACACGTCCTCGGCGTTGACCTCCCACAGGTCGTGGTCCTCGCCGTAGAGGTTGTCCACCGCGCGCATGGCGGTGAGCATGGAGTGGTCCGAGTTGTTGTAGCGGTGCAGCCCGTTGCGGCCGACCTGCTGCAGGTTCTCGATCCCGGCGATCCAGCTCTTGATGATCTGGACGTTCTCGGCGTAGCCGTCCACGTAGTCCGGGTACGCCTTCGGGACGCGCACGACGTAGCCGCGCTCGACCGTGCCGGGCTTGGCCAGACCGATCTGCTCGAGCTCCTTCGTCGCGAGCGCGACCAGGTCCTCGTCCTTCGAGGTCCACAGGTCGTCGCCCTCGAAGCAGAAGTACTCCATGCCGACGCAGCCCTTGGTCTCGTCGGGGACCATCCAGGGGCTCCAGGAGCGGAAGTTCTGGATGCGGCCGACGATGACGCCGGGCTCGTGGATGTAGATCCAGTTGTCCGGGAACGGGTCCTCGCCGTCGATGATCAGCGAGACCGTCAGGAAGTCGCGGTAGCGCAGCGCCTCGGCGGCGGCGCGCACGTGCTCCGGCGCGCCCTCCGTCATCCGCAGCAGATTGCGCAGCGGCAGCGACGAGATGACGTTGCCGAAGTCGGTGATCGTCTCGCCGTTGGCCTGGACCTCGACGACCCGGCCGCCCTCGACCTTCATCCGCTCGATCGGGGTCTCCATGGCGACCTGGCCGCCACGCTCCTCGATCGCGGTCGTCATCTTCTCCCACATCTGGCCCGGGCCGTAGCGGGGGTAGTCGAACTCCTTGATCAGCGTCTTGACGTCGCCGTTCTTGTTCGGGAAGAACGCGTCCTTGGCCGCCGTGACGAAGGAGAGGCCCTTGATGCGCTGCGCGGCCCAGTCGGCCGTCATCTCGCTCGCGGGACGCCCCCACACCTTCTCGGTGTAGGTCTTGAAGAAGTGGGTGTAGAGCCGCTTGCCGAAGCGGTTGGAGACCCACTCCTCGAGCGACGTCTCGGGCTTGCGGCGGAACGGCTTCTTCGCGACCGCCCACAGGTAGGACAGGCCGGAGCGCGTCAGCTCGATCGGCCCGAGCTTCTTGATGACGTCCATCCCGTTGAGCGGGTAGTCCAGGAACTTCTTGTTCCAGTAGATCCGGGACATCCGCGGGCGGCGCAGGAACTCGTCGCCCATGATCTCGTACCAGAGGTCCTCGACCTCGCGGACCTTGGTGAAGAAGCGGTGGCCGCCGAGGTCGAAGCGGTACCCGTCGCGCTCCACGGTCATCGCGATGCCGCCGACCTGGTCGGCCGCCTCGTAGACGACGACGTCCGCATCGCGCTTGGCCAGCAGGTAGCCGGCGGTCAGGCCGGCGGGGCCGCCGCCGACGACGAGGGTCGTGCCCTCGGGCGCGGTGGAGGATGTGGAGGACGAGGGGGTGCCGTGCATCGGGACTCCTACGGTCGGGGTGCGGCGCGCATGGTCAAGGACCAATACCCATGACCGAAGAAAAGGTCACGGACGAACGGTGAAGAGTACGCCAAAGACGCCCTGGCCCGGACCGATCGCCGGCCGGCGGCCCACCAGGCGCAGGCGCGGGTCGGCCTGCAGGAGGGCGCGCCAGGCGCGGGTTCGGTCGGCGACCAGACGGGTCCAGGGTCCCTGCCAGTTGCCCCTGGAGAGTACGGGAAGCGCGAGCAGGATGGTCGATCCGGGGCGCTGCGCCCGGATCAGCCGGTCCGCGACGATCCACGGCTCCGCCGCCTGCAGCCGGTCCAGCCCGTGCCGCCAGTCGAAGATCCGCACGTCGCGCTGCCGCCCCAGCGACGTCGCGAAGCGGACGCCGGACGGGGCGCCGGCCTTGTCCAGGCCGAACGCGATCACCGGCAGCTGCTCGGGGTGCACCGAGATCACCAGGTCCCCGGGCCGCAGGTCGTGGGCCGCGGACTCGATCATCGCCTGCGGGGTCGCCTTGTCCCGCAGGCGCGCGCCCTGCGTCGCGGTGCCCCACGCCACGCACAGCAGGAGCAGGACGACGGCCGGCGTGCGACCCGAGCGGGTCAGCAGGACGCCCGGCAGCAGGATCGTCGGGCCCACGATCACCGCCATGTAGCGGTTGGCCCACGCCGGGCTCACGAGGGAGCCGACGTACGCGAAGAGCAGCGTCGCGGCGAGCAGGGCCGCGAGCACGATCGCGTGGTCGCGCAGCGTCTGCGCCTCGGCGGGCGGCGGGACGTTGGCGATCGTCGTGCGCCCGCGGCGGGCGGCCCCGAGGACCGTGCCGCCGAAGACCAGCGCGGCGACGAACACGACCGCCGGGACCGTCGGCTGCACGACGGAGCCGAACGCCTCCATCAGCATCTGGAGCGTCGGGCGCAGCGACCACGGCGCCCCCGTCTCGCGCGCCTGCCGCGCGAGGGTCGGCAGCCACGGCGCCCACGCCACGGCCGCGGCCAGGTGGATGAGGAAGCCGATCCGCACGACCCGCCAGCGGGCCTGGCGCCCCGGCTGCAGCAGCGCCCGCGCGCCGACGGCGACGACGCTCCCGCCGACGAGGAAGACGCTCCAGGTGTGCGTGTAGAGCGCGACGACCAGCGCGACCGCCAGGCCGATCCGGGACGCCCGGGCGCCCGGGGCGAAGACGTGCAGGTGCAGGCCCGCGACCACCAGCGACAGCAACGCCACGAGCGCGTACATCCGGGTCTCCTGCCCGAAGTACGTCAGGTACGGCAGGGTCGCCGCGATCGCGGTGGCCCCCAGCGCCGGCACGCGGCCGAGCGGCCGCCGGGCCAGCAGGTACGTCACGGGCACGGTCGCGATCGCGAAGAGGACGGACAGCGCGTGCGCCGCCTCCACGCTGTCCCCGAACGCCCCGAGCCACAGGTTGAGCAGCAGGTAGTAGATCGGCGGGTTGCCGTCCAGCCGGAGCGCCGCCGGGATGTCGGCGAAGGGGAAGTTCGCGACGCCGACGCTGATGCCCTCGTCGATCCAGAACGGGGCGTCGAGGTTGCGCGTGCGGAGGAAGATCGACCACAGCAGGAGCAGCGCCACCGTCACGGGCGCGCCGCGGCCGAGCAGCCAGCGGACGAGGGCGAGGACGCGGCCGGTCGCGCGCGTCGGGGCGGTGGACGTGCTCATCGCGCTCCGGTCGTGGGGCGGCAGGTCGCCTCGATCTGCCAGTGGGGGGTGCGGGCGAGGACGCGCCGACGGGGAGCGATCGCCGCGAGCGACGGCCGCAGCGAGTCGCCCTGGGTCAGCCGCAGGCGGAACAGGACGGCCTCGCGCGGCTGCGGCGTGCCCTTCACCACGGCCGAGACGTCGCTGGCGTGCGTCCGCAGCTGCCACGCCACCTGCGGGACCATCAGGTTGAGGGTCCGCACGGGCGCGCACGCGCGCAGCCGCGCCGCGCCGCCCGCCGCGGCGATCGCGTCCGGCAGCTCGTCGACCAGGTGCGCCTCGTACGTCACGCGGCGCACCTGCTTGGGCAGCTCGCTGACCGCCGTGACGACGACCAGCACCGCGAAGGCGCCGAGCGCGACGGCGGTCACCGGGCGCGGCAGCTCGCGGAGCACGAGACCGGCGGCGCAGGCGATCGCGACGACGATCAGCGCGACGGGCTGGATGAGGTACCGCTCGTTCCCGGAGAACCCGCGCTCGGTCATGACGAGCACGAGCAGGAACCAGGCCAGCCCGAACGCCGCGATGACCGCGGTCGCCACGAGCGGGTCCGGCCGGGCGGTGCGGGCGTCGGCGGAGAGCGACGCGGCCCGGGGCGGGGCGCCGGCCCCCCGACGGGCGCGGACGGCCACGGCGACCGCCAGCAGCGCCGTCGCGACGAGGACGACCCAGGCGCTCAGCGGGATCATCTCGGTGAAGTTGCGCAGCAGCGTGAGCCACGGCCGGGCGGTCAGCGACACGGCGCCGGGGTCGGGGTTCTGCGCGCGGGTCGCGGCGCGCCAGTAGTCGCCCGACCCCCACTTCTCGGGCAGCAGCCACGCCAGCGGCAGGACGGCCATGGCGGCGACGATGCCGACGCGGCCGCGCGGCGTCGCCCGCCAGAACAGCCAGGCGGCGTACAGCCCGACGAACGGCCAGGCCTCGGGCCGCAGCAGCCCGGCCGCGATGCCGAGGGCGAGCGCCAGCCGCCGTCGGCCGTCCAGCTCGGCCGCGATCGCGCCCAGCACGATCGCGACGAGGAGCCCCTCGGAGTTGGCCAGCCACCCGTGCCAGAAGAACCAGGGGGCGAGCAGGAGCGGCACCGCGGCCAGCACGCCGGCGACCGGGCCCGCCACGCGGCGGCCGACGAGGAAGGCGGAGACCCCCGCCGCGAGCGCGCCGGCGCGGGCGACCACGATCCAGACGTCGGGCGCGACGGACCCCAGCGGGGCCGCCAGCGCCGTGACGACCACGGGCAGCGGCTTCCACGAGGGACCGTCGACGGTGTTGAGGTCGCCGTGAACCACCTCGCGGCCCCACACGATCCACGCCCACGGGTCGTAGGTCGCCGTCGACGGCGCGATCAGGGAGAGCAGCGCCAGGAGCAGGATCGCCCCGGCGACGGTGATCACGGGCGTACGGATGCGGGCGCCCATGCGGGCGACATCGTAGCCGCGGGGCTGCGCGGGCGGTCCCGTCCCGGGGCCGCCGGCCGGGGCGTCCGGCCCCGAGGGCGGCGCGGTCGGCGCGGCGCTCAGGACGCCGGACGCAGGATCGTGGCCACGGCCTGGGCGACGGCGCCCTCGCCCCGGCCCACGGCGTCGAGGCGCTCCGCCGTCGTGGCCTTGACGTTCACGCGCGCCGCGTCGATCCCGATCGCCGCGGCCAGCCGCGTCTCCATCTCGGCCTTGTGCGGGCCGAGCTTCGGCCGCTCGAGGACCACGGTCGCGTCGACGTTGCCGATCGTCCACCCGTCGCCGCCGAGCAGCCCGGCGACGTGGCGCAGCAGCGCGATCGAGTCCGCGCCGCGCCAGCGCTCGTCCGTGTCGGGGAAGTGCTCGCCGATGTCGCCGAGCCCGGCGGCGCCGAGCAGCGCGTCGATGACCGCGTGGGCCAGCACGTCGGCGTCGCTGTGCCCGTCCAGGCCGACGGGGCTGTCGATGCGCACCCCGCCGAGGATCAGGTCGCGCCCCTCCGCCAGGCGGTGGCTGTCCCACCCCAGGCCGGTCCGGACGTCCGGGAGCGGGCTCATGCCGGGCGCCCCGTCGCCGGGTCGACCGGGGGCGGCGGCGTGTCGCCGTGGCGGTGCGCGGCCTCGCGGTCGGCGTCCTCGATCGGGATCGCCCGCGCCGTGCGCCGCTCGAACGTCGTCAGCTGGGTGATCCCGACGGCGTCGAGCAGCTCGAGCGCCTCCGCGTAGCCCCAGCCGAGCTGCTCGGGGGTGTGCGCGTCGCTCGACAGCGCGACGGGGTTGCCGGCGTCGGCGACCATCTCGAGGAACGCCCGGGCGGGATAGAGCTCGCCGACCGGCTTGCGCAGGCCGGCGGTCGAGAGCTCGACGACGATGCCGGTCTCGGCGATGGCCTCGATCGCCGGCTCGTAGAAGAAGCGGGGATCGCGCTCGGGCGTCGGGCGCGCCGGGCCCCACACCTTGACCAGGTCGGGGTGGGCCAGCACGTCGTACAGGCCGGACCGGGCGCACTCCGCGAGCGTCTCGAAGTAGCGCTTCCAGACCTCGTCGGCGCTGCCCGCGCCGCGCCAGACGTCCCAGTTGCTGCCGGACTCGGAGTACTCGGCGTCGACGCCGCGGTCGGCGAGGAAGTGCACCGAGCCGACGACGTAGTCCCAGTCGCGCGCCTCGAGCAGGGTCGCCATGCGGTCCTCGCGGCCGGCGACGAAGTCCGCCTCGATCCCGAGCTTCAGGTCGGTCTGCTCCCGCACGAACGTGCAGTACGCGTCCAGGTCGTCCGTGGCGGACCAGCGCCAGAACGGGTGCTGCCACACGTCGAGGGCGGCGGAGAAGCGGTGGATGTGCTCCGACACGCCCAGCTCCGTCACGCCGCGCCGCCCGGCCGCCTCGCGGTAGCGCTCGGCGTTCGCGGCCGTGAAGTACTGCTCCGGCTCCGACGGGTGGGCGTCGGGCCGCAGGTGGACGTGGAGGTCGGTCAGCACGGGCCCGGATTCTGTCGCAGGTCGGCCAGGAGCAGCCCGGCGAGGTGCAGGTCCTCGGGGACCGTGACCTTCAGGTTCGTGCGTGGACACGGTACGAGCCGCACGTCGCCGCCGGCGGCCTCCACCAGCGACGCGTCGTCCGTCGCCGCGGCCAGCACGTCGTCGGGCTGCGCGAGCGCGGCCTCGAGCGCGGCGCGCCGGAAGACCTGCGGCGTCTGCACGGCCCAGAGGCGCGAGCGGTCGACGGTGCGGACCACGCGCGGCAGGCCGCCGGCGTCACCGTCGGCCTGCTTGACCGTGTCGACCACGGGCGCGGCGGCGATCGCCGCGTCGGCCCCCTGCGCGATCGGCAGCAGGCAGTCGCGGACGATCTGCGGGGTGACGAGCGGCCGGGCGCCGTCGTGGACGAGCACCGGCTCGCCCGGCGGCCCGTCGCCGCACGCCGCCAGGCCCGCCCGCACGGAGTGCGAGCGCTCCGCCCCGCCGGGGACGGCGGTCACGCGCGGGCGCCCGTCGGGGCCGTCCCACGCGCCGGGGGTCAGCCCCCACGCCGCCGGGTCGGCGGGCAGCTCCTCGCCGGCGGGCAGCACGACGACGAGGCGCCCCAGCGGCCGAACGGCCAGGAGCGCCTCGAGGGACCACGCCAGCAGCGGGCGGTCCAGCAGCGGCACGAGCGCCTTGGGGCGGGCGTGCCCCAGGCGCTCGCCGCGGCCGGCGGCCACGACGACCGCTACGGCCATCGCGGCGTGCCGGCGGAGGGGACGAGCACCGGCAGGCGCTCAGTCCTGGAGCGCGAGCTCCGCCTCGGCCTCGTCGGCGTCGACCTCGTCGTCCGCGTCGGCGGGGGCGATCGCCTGCGGGGCGCCGTCGGCCGGCGGCGCGAGGATGCCGTCGAGGTACTCCTCGGCCTCGTCCTCGGTCTTCTCGAGGGCGTACATCAGCTCGGACGCGAGGACCTTCTTCGTCCGGGTGAACATCTGCTTCTCGCCCGTCGAGAGGCCCTTCTCGTTCTCGCGCGTGGCGAGGTTGCGGACGACCTCGGCGAGCTCGTAGATGTTGCCCGTCTTGATCTTCTCGCGGTTGTACTTGAAGCGCCGGTTCCAGTTCTTCGGCATGTCCGTGCACGGACCCTCGAGCACGCCCAGGACCTTGCGCATCGTCTCCTCGTCGATGATCCGCCGGAGGCCCACCGACGACGCCTGATCGCACGGCACGTGCACGGTCATGTCGCTGTGGAGGATGCGGATCTTGAGGTACTCGCGCTCCTCACCCTGCACCTTGCGCGGCGCCCGGGACTTGACGACTCCCGCTCCGTGGTGCGGGTAGACGACGTGGTCGCCGACCTGGAAGTCGCACTCGCCTGCCGTGGGGGCAGGGATCTCGAACAGGTCGTCGTCGATGGTGTCAGTCATAGTCCCTCCTGGGATGGCCCGCGACGCGCGCGGGGGAAACGACCGGTCCGGCCGGCGTGACGCGCTGGGTGCGTCACGTCTGCAGGTACCGGTCGACGAGGTTGATCTCCTGCAGGCGGCGAAGGCCCTCGCGGATGTCCTTCGCCCGGATCTCGCCGACGCCGGGCACCGATTCGAGTTCGGCGTCCGTTCCGACGAGCAGCTCGTCCAGGCCACCGAACCGGTCGATGATCTGCTGGACGACGAGCTTGGGCAGGCGCGGGATGCGCCCGAGCACCCGGTGCCCGCGAGGGCTGACCGGGTAGTCCAGCGTGTTGAGCTTCCGGTTGAAGCCGAGCAGCTCGGCGAGTCGACCGAAATCGAGAAGGTCCTGGTGCGGCAGGCGGGGCAGCTGGTCGAGCGCGGCCGCGACGGCCTCCTCGCTCGGATCCGTCGAGTAGTCGCGCACGAGCGCGGCCTTCTCGCCGGCGGTGCCCACGGTCGTCTCCTCGAGCTGCATCTCGATGAGGCGGCCGTCCGTGCCGAGCTCGACGATGTAGCGCTCGATCTCGACCGCCATGCGCGAGACGAGCTCGGCGCGCTGCAGCACCGTCAGCACGTCGTGCAGCGAGGCGCCGCCCTCGAACTCGAGGGCCGACAGGCGCGTCGAGACCTGGTCCAGGCGCGCCCGGTACTTGTCGAGCGTCGCGAGGGCCTGGTTCGCCTTCGCCAGGACGACCGGGATCTGGTCGAGCTGGTACCGCATGCCGTCCACGTAGAGCGACACGACCTCGCGGCGCTGCGAGATCGCGATGACGAGCGCGGACGTCTGCTTGCTCACCCGCTCCGCGGTGCGGTGGCGGGTGCCCGTCTCCTGCGTGAGGATCGTCGGGTCGGGGACGAGCTGCACGTTCGCCATCGCGATCTTCGTCGCGTTGGCGTTCAGCGTGATCGCGCCGTCCATCTTCGCCAGCTGGTAGAGCAGCGCCGGCGTGTAGTCGATGTCCAGGCGGATGCCGCCGGAGCAGAGGTGGGAGATCTCCTCCGGCTCCCCGATCGCGAGGAGGCCGCCGGTGTGCGCGTTGAGGATCGAGTCGATCCCCTCCCGGAGAGCGGTTCCCGGCGCAATCATCTCGAGCGCCTTCACCAGACGAGGTTCCTGACGACCTTCGAGTTCAGGGAACTCTTCGCCGGAGCGCTGAACCATCGCTACAAATGTATCAAGGAGGTAGCAGTCCTCCCACCACGAATTTTCGCGGTTGGATATGTTCGGCTTTGATCGGGCGAGGACTCGCGATCGTCGCGAGCCGCCCGAGCCGTCCCAGACGGCCGATCCGTGCGCTCGGGGGGGGGTCGTGCCCGGCGTCGGGCCGACCCTACCCCGGATCGGCCGGCCGCGGGGACGCGCGTCAGGCCGCGCCCTTGCGCGCCCGCGGCAGCGCGGTGCGCAGCGCGTCGCGCAACGTCGGGCAGCGCTCGGGGCTGACGACCGCGCCGAGGCCGAACTTCCGCGCCTCCGCCAGCCGGCGGTCGGCGTGGGCGACCCCGCGCAGCTCGCCCGTCAGGCCGACCTCGCCGAAGCAGGCGACGGGCAGCGGCGGCTCCGCCCCCTCCCCCGTCCCGTCGCCGCCCGGCACGATCCCGCGGGCCGCCGAGGCGACCGCGAGCGCGACGGCCAGGTCCGCGCCCGGCTCGTCCGCGCGCACCCCGCCGACGACGTTGACGAAGACGTCGTGGGTGCTCGTGGAGAGCCCGGCGTGGCGGCCCAGGACGGCCAGGACGAGCGCCAGGCGGTTGCGGTCGATGCCGTTGCACACGCGTCGGGGCGGGACGAGCTCGCTGGGCGAGACGAGCGCCTGCACCTCGACGAGCAGGGGACGGGTGCCCTCCATCGCGCAGAGCACCACGGAGCCGGCGGCGCGGGTCGCCTCGCCGACGAAGCGCGCGGACGGGTCGAGGACCTCGACGAGCCCGACGCCGCGCATCTCGAAGACGCCCGCCTCGTTCGTCGAGCCGAAGCGGTTCTTGCTCGCGCGCAGCGTGCGGTACGTGCGCTCGCGCTCGCCCTCGAACTGCAGGACGCAGTCCACGAGGTGCTCGAGGACGCGGGGACCCGCCAGGGCGCCCTCCTTCGTGACGTGGCCGACCAGGACGGTGGCGACGTCGAGCCGCTTGGCGACCTCCATGAGCCGGCCGGCGACCTCGCGCACCTGCCCCACGGAGCCCGGCGCACCGGTCAGGTCGGGGTCGTGCATCGTCTGCACGGAGTCGATGACGCAGACCTCGGGGCGCTCCTCCTCGATCGTCGCGATGACCGTGGCGAGGTCCGTCTCGGCCAGGATCGGGACGTCGAGCGCGGCCGCGAGGCCCACGGGCGGGCCGTCCGCGCCGCCGTCCTCGGCCGGCGGCGCCGCCAGGCGCTCCGCCCGCAGGCGCACCTGCGCCGCCGACTCCTCGCCGGAGACGTAGAGGGTGCGCGTGCCGGCGCCCTGGAGGTGCCCCAGGACGGTGTTCAGCAGCGTCGACTTGCCGATGCCGGGCGAGCCGCCGAGCAGGACGAGCGAGCCGGGGACCAGGCCGCCGCCCAGGACGCGATCCACCTCGCCGAGCCCGGTGCGCAGGCGCGGCACCCGCGGCGCCGAGACGTCGCGCAGGCGCGTCGGCCGGCCGGCCGGCACCCCCCCGGCGCGGGCGCCGCTCCCGGCCGCGGGCTTGCCGCCACGCCCGCCCGAGGGCTTCGTCGCGCGCTCCTCGGTGATCGTCCCCCAGGCGCCGCAGCCCGGGCACTGGCCCAGCCAGCGCGGCGTCTCGTGGCCGCAGGCGGTGCAGACGTGGATCGTGGCGGAGCGGGCCATGGACCGAACAACGGTAGGCCCGCCACCGGCGGCACGGGTGCGTCCGTTCGTGCCGGATCGGCGTCGTGACGGCGCCGAGGGGCGCATGGCGCCCGGCGACCACACCCCGGACGCGCGAGGGGCGGGGCCGTCGGCCCCGCCCCTCGCGGCGGAATCGGTGTCGACCGAGCGCTACGCGCTCTCGGCCGGCGGCTGCTCCTGCGGCTGCTCGTCGGTGGCGTCCTCGCCGCCCACGGCGGCGGGCACCGGCACCGGGGACTCCACGACGGTCAGGCGGACGTCGTTCTCGTCGTCGTCCTCCGGCGCCAGGTCGACGCGCACCTGCGCGTTGGGCGGCACCTGGTTCGCGAGCACGAAGTCCGCGAGCGGATCCTCGATGTAGCGCTGGATCGCCCGGCGCAGCGGGCGGGCACCCATCGCCGGGTCCCAGCCCTTCTCGACCAGCAGGTCCCGCACGCCGTCCGAGAGCTCGAGCGTCAGCTCGCGGTCGCGGAGCGAGGCCCGCACGCGGTCGATCATCAGCTCCACGATCTGGGTGATCTGCTCCTTGTTGAGCTTGTGGAAGACGATGACCTCGTCGATGCGGTTGAGGAACTCGGGCTTGAAGGCCTTCTTCAGCTCGCCGGTGACGCGCTGCTTCATGTCCTCGTACGTGAGCGACTCGTCCTCGTCGCCGACCTGGAAGCCCAGGGGCGTCGACTTCGCGATCTCGGAGGCGCCGATGTTCGACGTCATGATCACGATGGCGTGCCGGAAGTCGACCGTGCGGCCCTGGGAGTCGGTCAGCCGGCCGTCCTCCAGGATCTGGAGCAGCAGGTTGAAGACGTCCGGGTGGGCCTTCTCGATCTCGTCCAGCAGCAGCACGGAGTACGGCTTGCGGCGCACGGCCTCGGTCAGCTGCCCGCCCTCGTCGTAGCCGACGTAGCCGGGGGGCGAGCCCACCAGGCGCGACACGGCGTGCTTCTCCATGTACTCCGACATGTCGACGCGGACCATCGCGTCGGCGTCGCCGAAGAGGAACGTGGCGAGCGACTTCGCCAGCTCCGTCTTGCCCACGCCCGTCGGGCCCAGGAAGATGAACGAGCCGGTCGGCCGCTTCGGGTCCTTCAGGCCGGCGCGCGAGCGGCGGATGGCCTTCGAGACGACCTTGACGGCCTGGTCCTGGCCGATGACGCGCTCGTGGAGCTCCTCCTCCATGCGCATCAGGCGGCGGGTCTCCGCCTCCGTCAGCTTGAACACGGGGATGCCGGTCCACATGGAGACGATGTCGGCGATCTCCTCCTCGCCGATCGACAGGCGCGGCTGGTCGCCCTCGCCCTGCTCCCACTGCTCGACGAGCTCGCGCTTCTTCTGGACGAGCTTGCGCTCCTCGTCGCGCAGCGCGGCGGCCGCCTCGTACTCCTGCGCCTCGATCGCGGCGTCCTTCTTGCGGCGCGCCTCGGCGATCTGCTCCTCGACCTCCTGGAAGACCGGCGGCGACGCCATCGAGCGGATCCGCTTGCGCGAGGCCGCCTCGTCGATGAGGTCGATCGCCTTGTCGGGGAGCTGGCGGTCGGAGATGTAGCGGTCGGCGAGCTCGACGGCGGCCTGGAGGGCCTCGTCGGTGATCTCGACCTTGTGGTGCTGCTCGTAGCGGTCGCGCAGGCCCTTGAGGATCTGGACGGCCTCCTCGGGCGCCGGCTGCTCGACGCGCACCTGCTGGAAGCGGCGCTCCAGCGCGGAGTCGCGCTCGAGGTACTTGCGGTACTCGTCGATCGTCGTCGCGCCGATCGTCTGCAGCTCGCCACGGGCGAGCGCCGGCTTCAGGATCGAGGCCGCGTCGATCGCGCCCTCGGCCGCGCCCGCGCCGACGAGGTTGTGGATCTCGTCGATGAAGAGGATGACGTCGCCCTTGTTGGCGATCTCCTTCATCACCTTCTTCAGGCGCTCCTCGAACTCGCCGCGGTACTTCGACCCGGCGACGAGGGCGGCGAGGTCCAGCGTGTAGATCTGCTTGTCGCGCAGCAGCTCGGGCACCTCGCCCGAGGAGATGGCCTGCGCGAGGCCCTCGACGACGGCGGTCTTGCCGACGCCGGGCTCGCCGATCAGCACGGGGTTGTTCTTCGTGCGGCGGGAGAGGATCTGCATGATCCGCTCGATCTCGGTCTCGCGACCGACGACCGGGTCCAGCTTGCCGTCGGCGGCGAGCTTCGTCAGGTCGCGACCGAACTGGTCGAGGACCTTGGAGGAGCGCTTCTGCGGCGACCCCTCCGTCGACGCCCCGGTGCCGCCCACGGACGAGCCGGCCGTCTGCCGACGACCGCCCGGGCCGGAGAGCATCCGGATGACCTCGTTGCGGATCTTCTCGCTGTCGGCGTCGAAGTCCAGGAGGATCCGGGCGGCGACGCCCTCGTTCTCGCGGACCAGGCCGAGCAGGATGTGCTCCGTGCCGATGTAGTTGTGCCCAAGGCTCAGCGCTTCGCGCAGCGCCAGCTCGAGGACCTTCTTCGCGCGCGGGGTGAACGGGATCTGACCGGAGGTGACCTCCTCGCCCGACCCGACGATGCGGACGACCTGCGCCCGCACGCGCTCGACGGTGATGTCGAGGGACTCGAGCACGCGTGCCGCCAGCCCCTCCTCCTCGCGCAGGAGGCCGAGCAGGATGTGCTCGGTCCCGATGTAGTTGTGCTTGAGCGTCCGCGCCTCTTCCTGGGCGAGAACGACGACCTGCCTGGCTCGTTCTGTGAATCGCTCGAACATCCTGGGTCCTTCCGTGGCTGAAGAGAAATCCTACCAGCGGCGGTCGTCGCCTCTGACGGGTCTCCGGTCCTCACCCCCGATACGACGCCTGAACGTCCGGCGGATGCGTCCCGTGCGCCCCTCGGGTACCCGGGGCGCACGGTCGCCAGTCACGACGGGTGACGCTCAGTCGCGCATCGTCGGGAAGAGCACGACCTCGCGGATCGTGCTGCGCCCCGTCATGCAGATGACGAGCCGGTCGATGCCCAGGCCCAGGCCGCCCGTCGGGGGCATGCCCTGCTCGAGCGCCTCGACGAAGGACTCGTCGTAGGGCTGCGCCTCGTCGTCGCCCTCGAGCTCCAGGCGCGCCTGCTCCTCGAAGCGGCGGCGCTGCTCGTCCGGGTCGTTGAGCTCGGAGAACGCGTTGGCGATCTCCATGCCCATGGCGAACGCCTCGAAGCGCTCGACGAGCCCGGTGTCCTCGCCGCTCTCCGTGCGCTTGCGCTTCGCGAACGGGGACAGCTCGACGGGGTAGTCGAAGAGCATCGTGGGCTGGATGAGCTTGGGCTCGACGTCCTTGCTCAGCAGGTCGTCCACGAGCTGCGGCCACGTCCGACCGTCCGGCTGGACGTCCGTGCGGTCCGACGCGCGGATGACCGCGGCCAGCTCGTCGGCCGTGCGGTGGGCGAGCACGTCGATGCCGGTCTCCTCCTCGATGGCGCCCGCGAGCGTCTTGCGCGCCCACGGCTCCGTCCAGCGGATCGGGGAGGGCGGGGCGAGGTCCTCCACGGCGGCGGCGACGTGCGCGACGCACGCCTCGAGGCGGTTCGCGGCGTCCTCGACGTCCGCGTACGCCTCGTACCACTCGAGCATCGTGAACTCGGGGTTGTGCTTGTGCGAGATGCCCTCGTTGCGGAAGTTCTTCCCCAGCTCGTAGACGCGCTCGAGGCCGCCGACGATGAGGCGCTTGAGGTACAGCTCGGTCGCGATCCGCAGGTACAGGTCGCGGTCCAGCGCGTTGTGGTGCGTGACGAACGGCCGCGCGAGCGCGCCGCCGTAGAGCGGCTGCAGCACCGGCGTCTCGACCTCGAGGAAGCCCGCGTCGTCGAGGAAGCGGCGGATCTCGGAGACGATCCGCGAGCGCATGATGAACGCCCGGCGGGTGTCGTCGTTGCCGATGAGGTCCAGCTCGCGGCGGCGCTGGCGCAGCTCGACGTCCTGCACGCCGTGGTGCTTGTCGGGCGGGGGGCGCAGGGACTTGGCGAGGACGGTGACGTCCTCGGCCCGCAGCGTCAGCTCGCCGCGGCGCGAGACGAACGCGACGCCGTCGACGCCGATCAGGTCGCCGAGGTCGACGTCCTCGAGCAGGCGCTCCATGCGCTCCTCGCCGAGCACGTCGAGCTTGGCCTGGACCTGGAGCTTGCCGGAGCGGTCGTCGACGTCGAGGAACGCCATCTTGCCCTGGCCGCGGCGGGCGCGCAGGCGGCCCGCGATGCGGTGGCGGACGTCGGTCTCGGCGCCGGCCTCCAGCCCCTCGTGGCGGGCGCGGACGTCGGCGATGGGCTCGACGTCGTCGAAGTCGTGGGGGAACGGCTCGATCCCCGCGGCGCGGAGACGGTCGAGCTTGGCGCGGCGGACCGCGAGCAGGTCGGTGCCGTCCCCGGCGTCGCCGGCCGGGGCGTCGGGAGTGTGGTCGGTCATGCGGAGGGGCGCGCGGGCGCGCCGGTCATCGCGAGATGTCGGTGATCTCGAGGGTCCGCGTCCGGCCGTTCGGCAGGTTCACCGTGACCGTCGCGCCCTTCGGCTGGCCGATGAGGGCCTTGCCGACCGGGGACTCGTTCGAGAGCTTGTTCTCCTCGGGGTTCGCCTCGGCGGACCCGACGAGCGCGTACTCCTTCGTCCCCCCCTTCTCGTCCTTGACCGTCACGCGCGTGCCGACCTGCACGCTGTCGGTGGTCAGGGAGGACTCGTCGATGACGGAGGCCGAGCGCAGCTGCTCCTCGATCTCGAGGATGCGGCGCTCGACGGCGGCCTGCTCGTTCTTCGCGTCGTCGTACTCGGAGTTCTCCGAGATGTCGCCGAACTCGCGGGCGTCCTTGATCCGCTCCGCCACCTCGCGGCGCTTGGCGGTCGAGAGGTGATCGAGCTCCTGCTTGAGCTTCTCGAGACCCTCGGGGGTGAGGATGACGTCCTTGGGCAACGTGCGACCTTTCGCCTTCGGCACCGCTCGCGGGGGCGCGGCCCGATGGGGATGTGCGGGGCGCCGACGGACGCGGACGTCCGCCGAACGGAGCGGGCAGTATAGCCATGCGCTCCGGCGGCGCCAGGCCTCGGCGCGGCCTGCGGACGGTCGTCGGAGCCGCAGCTCAGGCCGGGACGGCCGCGCCGGCGGCCTCGCGGAACGCCGCGCGGGCCGCCTCGACGTCCTCCGTGCGCTGCAGCGCCTCCTGCAGCCGCTTGTCCGGCGTCGCGTCGAGCGCGCCCGCGGCGGCGTCGGCCAGGCGCTCGACGTACCACGGGTAGTGCTTGCGCAGGTAGCGCCCCGCGCGCTCGGCGCCGAGGTGCTCGATCGTGCGGTCGAGCACCCAGTCGAACTCGGCCGCGACCTCGTCGACCGTCGGCACCGCGCTCTCGCGCAGGCCGAGCAGCGCCGCGAAGTGCCACGGGTTGCCGAGGGCGCCGCGCGCGAGCATGACGGCCGCGGGGCCGACCTGCTCGTACGCCGCGAGCGTCTGCGCGTCGTCGTGCAGGCCGCCCGACAGCACGACCGGCACGGGCAGCTCCTGCACCAGGCGGGCCGCCAGGTCGTAGTCCGGGAAGCCCTTGTGGTGCACCTGCGCGCTGCGCGGGTGGAAGCCGATCGCGTCGACGCCCGCCTCGTCGACCAGGCGGTGCGCGAGCGCGTAGCCGTCGTGCTCGCCGTCCTTCTTCGTCGCGGAGCGCAGCTTGACGGTGACGGGCAGGCCCGACCCCTCCTTCGCGGCCTTCGCGACGGCCACGGCGGTGTCCGGGTCCTTGAGCATCGCCGCGCCCGCGCCGGTCTTGACGACCTTGGGGACGGGGCAGCCCATGTTCAGGTCGATGACGTCGACCGGCACGTGCTCGGCGACGTACGCCGCGGCGGAGCGCATGACCTCGGGGTCCTGGCCGAAGAGCTGGATCGCGACCGGTCCGCTCTCGCGCTCCTCCGCCTTGAACTTCAGGAGGTCCCGCAGGGTCTTGTCGTTGCGGTAGTGGATCGCGAACGACGAGACCATCTCGGAGACCGCGTAGCCCGCGCCGTAGCGCTTGGCCTGCAGGCGGACGACCCAGTTGCCGATCCCGGCGAGCGGCGCGAGCGTGACCCGGTTGGGCACGGCGACGCCCGCGATGGACCAGGACTCGGTGAGGGACGCGGTGGACGGCATCCCCCCGAGGGTAGCGCCCGCGACCGCCGGGGCCGCCGGGCGGCGGCGCCGCGCCCGGGCGGACCGGGCGGGCGCGCGGCGGGCGGCTCAGGCCTCGGGGGCGGCGTCCTGCGGCGTGGGGAACGCGCCGTCGATCAGCTCGATGCGGTAGCCGTCCGGGTCCTGCACGAACGCGATGCGCGGCAGCTCCTCGCGGCCGCCCGGGTGGTACGGCGCCTTCTCGGGCTCGACGCCGAGCTGCGCCTTGAGGTTGGCCAGGAGCTGGTCGAGGTCCTCGACGGTGAGCGCGACGTGGTTGTAGCCCTCGCCGAGGTCGTAGGGCTCGTCGCGGCCGACGTTGACGGTCAGCTCGAGACGGTCGCCGTCGCCCGGCAGGCCGAGGTAGACGTTGTAGGCCGTCTCGAAGTTCAGACGGCCGCGACGCTCGAAGCCGAGGGCCTCGTAGAAGCGGACGGAGGCGTCGATGTCTCGGACGCGGACGCAGGTGTGGACGAGGTGCGAAGCCATGCCCCCCACGCTACGCGGTCGCTCACGCGTTGCGCTCGTGGAGGATCCGCAGGCCCGTCAGCGTGAGCATGTCGTCGACCTCGTCGATCGTCCGGCAGTGGGGGACGATGTGGCGCGCCAGGCCGCCCGTGGCGATGAGGTGGATGTCGTGGCCCAGCTCGTCCATGAGCCGCTCGCAGATCGCGTCGACGCCGCCCGCGAAGCCGTAGATGACGCCGGAGCGGATGCCCTCGATCGTCGACTTGCCGATGAGCTGGCGCGGCGCGACCAGGTCGATGCGCGGCAGCGCGGCGGCCCGCGACGTCAGCGCCTCGAGCGAGATCTCCACGCCCGGGCTGATGATGCCGCCCAGGTACTCGCCGTCGGCGGACACCGGGTCGTACGTGATGGCGGTGCCGAAGTCGACGACGACGCACGCGGCCTGGAAGCGGTCGTACGCCGCGACGGCGTTGACCAGGCGGTCGGCGCCGATCTCGCGCGGGTTGTCGTAGCGCAGGGCCATGCCGGTGCGGATGCCCTGGCGCACGACGACCATCTCGTGGTCCAGGTAGCGGTCGGACATGTGCCGCCACTCGTCGGCGAGCTGCGGCACCGTGGACGACACGATGGACGCGGAGACGTCCTCCATGCCGATGCCGCGGAGCTGCAGGAGGCCGCGCAGCTTGGCCCCCAGCTCGTCCGCCGTCTCGTGCCGCACCGTGGCGAACCGCCAGTGCTCGACGAGCTCGCGCCCGCGGAAGGCGCCGAAGTGCGTCTGGGTGTTGCCGACGTCGACGACGAGGAGCATCCGCGGCAGTATCGCGGCTGCGGCCGGTGGGACGCCGTCCGCGGACGGGTCGGCGGGGTCGCCTATCCTCCGCCCCATGCCGACCACGCTCTTCGTCGTCCACGGCTCGCATCCGTGCGCCACCGTCGAGCGGGCGCTCGAGCTGAAGGGCGTCGAGCACCGCGTGGTCGAGTGGCCGCCGTCCGCGCACCCCCTCCCCCAGCTCGCGCTGTTCCGGCGCCGCACCGTCCCCGGGGTCGTCTTCGCGGACGGGGAGCGCGTGGCGGGGTCGCGCGCGATCCTGCGCCGGCTCGAGGAGCGGGTGCCCGAGCCCGCGCTCTACCCCGCCCCGGGCCCCGCCCGCGAGGCGGCCCTCGAGGCCGAGCGCTGGGGCGACGAGGTGCTGCAGCCGATCGTCCGGCGCGTGCTGTGGGGCGCGCTCGACCGGCGCCCGAGCGCGATCCCCAGCTACCAGGAGCACGCCCGGAAGCCCGTCCCGCCGCTCGCGCGGATCCTGCTCGGGCCACTCGTCGTCGGCATCGAGCAGCGGCTCAACCACGTCACGGACGCCGGGGTCCGCGCCGACCTGGCCGACCTGCCGCTGGCCCTCGACGCCGTGGACGCCTGGCTGCGCGACGGCACCCTCGGCGGCGAGGCGGTCGGCGCCGCCGACCTGCAGATCGCGTCCGGCCTGCGCCTGCTCATGACCCTCGAGGACCTGGCGCCCGCGCTGCGCGAGCGGCCGGCCGGGCGCCTGGCGCTCCGGATCTTCCCCGACTGGGACGGGCGCGTCCCGGCCGGCGCCCTGCCGGAGGCGTGGCTGGCGCCGCTGCGCGCCGCCGTCCCCGCCGTCCGCTAGTCCGCCAGCGGCAGCGCGCCCAGATCCTCCAGGCGCGGGCCGGGCGCCGACCGCTGGAAGCGCAGCCGGCCGGTCCGCCCGCGCAGCTCGAGCCACGCGAGCTGGTTGTCGAACCACGGGCCGAGCTCGCGCCGCCAGCCGACGGGCGGGTCGGGCACGCCGACGGCCCGGCCCAGGGCCCGCGCCGCCGCCCAGGCCGGGCGCCCGTGCAGGGCCCCGATGACCCGTCGCTGCCCGGGCGGGAGCGGGTTGCGGTACGGAGAGCAGACGGCCTGCAGGACGGGGCTCCGCGCGGTGCCGTCGCGGCGGAAGCCGACGCGGTCGACGTACGCGTGGTGCACGTCGCCCGACAGCAGCACGACGGACGCCGGCGCCCGCCCCAGCCGGCCGGCCGCGACGTCGTCCAGCAGCTCCGCCATCTCGTCGAACGAGCGACCGAAGGCGGACCAGTGCTCCAGGTCGACGGCCCGCCGCGCGCGCTCGGCGGCCCACGCGACCCCGCGGCCCAGGCGCCCGGCCGCTAGCACCTCGGAGGCGGCCTCGAGCCAGTGCATCCCGTGCCCCACGACGACGGGCACCGACGTGGCGAGGAAGAGGTGGTCGTGGTCGCCGGCGGCCTGCTCGCGCACCCACGCCCACTCGTCGGCGTCGACCATCCGCCGCGGGCGGCCGTCGGGCGAGCCCAGGTCGCGGGCGGCCCGCGAGTCCACCACGACGATGCGTGTGCCGCAGAGGTCGCGGACGTAGCTCCAGCGGATCGTCGTCGGGTCCTCGTCGGCCTGCCGCGCCACCTCGCGCAGCAGCGGGAGGACGTCGCCGTCGTGGGCCTGCACGCGGGCGTAGAGGGGGTCCTCGTCGATCGCGGCCGGCGACAGGTTGCCCAGGTGCTGGTAGACCCAGTACGACGCCAGCGCGCCGACGACGCGCTCCTCCCACCACGGCTTCCGCGCGAACGTCCGACGCCAGGCCCGGGACGTGTTCCAGTCGTCGTGCACGTCGTGGTCGTCGAAGACCATCGCGCTCGCCACGGTGGAGAGCAGCCAGCGCACCGCCGGGGTGCTCCAGGCGTCGTGGTACAGCCAGGTGTACTCCTCGAAGTCCGCCACCTGGTCCGCCGGGGCGCCGCGCCGGTCGGCGTCGCGGGCCGCGATCCGCTCCTCGATCGCGGGCGGGATGTCGTCCGCGTAGACCTGGTCCCCCAGCCACAGCAGCATGTGAGGCAGCTCCTCCGCCGGGCCGTCGCGCAGCTCCTCCGCGAGCGCCTGGATCGCGTCGATCCCGAAGGCCTCGTCGTCGCTGCCCGGCGGCAGGTCGAAGGGGTCGCGATGGGGACGCGAGACGCGGCACGAGCCCCAAGCGACCCGCAGCTGGTCGTGGGGCGCGACCGTCCGGATCGCGGGGGCCGGGTACGGGTCGTCGGGGAGCGGCCAGACGGTCGCGCCGTCGACCGTCACGCCGTAGCGCGTGACGGTGCCGGGCTGCAGGTCGTCCACGCGCACGAGCGCGTAGTGGTGGCCGCCCACCTCGAACGTGCGGCCGCGGTGCCCGAGGATCTCGACGGTCGCGGGCGCGTCCGTCTCGACCCACACCGTCGCGGAGGTCGCGTCGACGTGCCGCAGCAGCGGCCCGAGCACGAGCCGCGCCGGCACGTCAGGCCTCCGCGGGCACGGTCAGGGGATCGCCCGCCCGACGGACGCCCTCGTCGAGCGGCAGCGCCGCCAGCCGGTCCGCCAGGACGGTGCCGTCCGGCAGCGTCAGGCCCAGGTCGAGCTCGAGCAGCGGCACGAGGACGAAGCGCCGCTCGGTCACCTGCGCGTGCGGCAGCGTCAGGCGCTCGGACGCGTACGGCGCGTCGCCGAGCAGGAGCAGGTCGACGTCGACGGGGCGCGGCCCGTGTCGCACGTAGTCGGGGGCGCTCGTGTCCGTCTGCCGCCCGCGGCCGCGCTCCACGGCCTTGCAGGCGTCCAGCAGCGCCTCGGGCGCCAGGGCGGTCGCGATCCGCACGCACGCGTTGAGGAACGACGGCTGGTCGAGGATCTCGCCGACGGGGTCCGTGTCGTACGTCGCCGACGACGCGAGGACGCGCACGCCGTGGGCCGGCAGCGCGTCGACCGCGGCCTGCAGCTGGGCGCGGCGGTCGCCGACGTTCGAGCCCAGGCCCAGGTAGCCCAGGCGCTCGCCGGATCGCAGCTCGGGGGCGTCGGTCATGACAGCGGGGCGAGCAGGGCGAGCTGGCGGGCCTGGGCGAGCAGCGAGCCGTCGGGCAGGACGAGCGTGGCGTCCTCCTCGACCAGCCCGTCGACGGCGGCGGTCGAACGGTAGGTGCCGAGCACGGGCGTCGGGGGCAGGCCGCCCGGCGGCAGGTCGGCGCGCAGGTGGATCGTCAGATCGATCGTCGGCGCGATCGCGGGCCGCTCCAGCACCTCGAAGGCCGGCGGCCACCAGAAGTCGGTGAGCTGCGCGACGTACGCGGCGTCGACCGGCTGCGCCTCGGGCGACGCGATCCAGCCGCCCGTCTCGACGCCGTGATCCCCGTCGAGCGGCCGGGCGACGAACGGGCCGGTGCCGAGGACCGGCGCCATGCGCAGCTGCCGGGAGATCGACGGCGTGCCGGGCGGGGCCTCGAGCCACGCGCCGCCGCCGGGCCGGTAGTCGGCGCCGCGCACGGCGGGGGCGTCCGGCGCGGGCGGGGCGGGCACGTCGGGCGCCGCCGGCGTCCACGTCGCCGCGGCGTCCAGGCCGGGCGCGGCGAACGCCGCCAGGCCGGCGAGCACGTCGCGCCCGTCCTGCCGGGCGGAGACGGCGGCGCTCGCGGTGCGCCGGCCGGTGCGCAGGACGCGCACGTCGATCTCGAGCGAGCCCAGCGCGGCGGTGCGCAGGTAGTGGACCGTCAGCGAGCGCAGGCGCCGCTCGCCCTCCGGCGCCAGCTCGCCCTCGAGCGCGCGGACGAGGATCGCCGCGAGGTAGCCGCCGTTGGGCCCGGTGGGCGCCGACCAGTCCGCCCCCACCTCGGCGCGGTAGCGCCCGTCGCCGAGGGACCGGACGGCCGTGGCGCGGGCGAACGCGGTCGTCGCCGGCGTGACCGGCGCGGTCCCGGTCACCCGCCGTCCCCGGCGCGCCAGAGCTCCACGGAGACCTCCTCGACGGCCAGCGGGATCGGCGGCTCGGGCTTCGTGCACTTCACCCACACCTCCTCGGCCCCGTAGTCCGCCACGATGCGGTCGGCGATCGCGGCGCAGAGCCGCTCGAGCGTCTTGTACGACCGCTGCTGCGCCACGAGCGCGACGAGCTGGCAGACCTCGCCGTAGTCGATCGTGTCGGACACCTGGTCGGTCACGACGGCGTCGCAGTCGACGACCGCCATCCGCAGGTCGACGAGCAGGCGCTGGCCGATCTCGCGCTCGGCGGCGCTGACGCCGTGGTGCGTGTAGAGCGACAGCCCGCGGATCTCGATCGTGATCTCGTCGCGCTCGCCCTCGAAGTCCTCGTCGAGGTCCTCGTCGTCGTCCGCGTCCAGGTCGAGGTCCTCGGGATCGATCGGCGCGCCGCCGCGATCGGCGCGGCGCTCCGGGCGGTGCGACTCGTCAGCGTCGTCGTCGGGGCGCTCGTCGCGTGCGTCGTCCATGGGCGGCCACGCTAGCACCGGCCGGGCGCCGGCCCGGAGCGGACGACGTGCGCGGCGACGGCGAGCGCGTCGTGGACGGCGCCGACGTCGTGGACCCGGAAGACGGCGGCGCCCGACGCGAGCGCCAGGACGTTCGTGGCGATCGTCCCCGCCAGCCGCTGACGCGGGTCGTCGCGGCCGGTGATGCGCCCCAGGAAGCTCTTGCGCGAGGTCCCGACGAGCACCCGCGGGCCGATGGCGACGATCTCGTCCAGCCGGCGCAGCAGCTCCAGGTTGTGCTCCTGCGTCTTCGCGAACCCGATCCCCGGGTCGACGTCGATCCGCTCGATCGGGATGCCCGCGGACACGGCGGCGGCCACCCGCTCCTCGAGGTACGCGCGCACGTCGTCGACGACGTCGCCGTACTGCGCCTGGGCCTGCATCGTGCGCGGGTCGCCGACCATGTGCATGAGGCAGCAGGACGCGCCGCGCTCGGCGACGAGCGGCGTCATGTCGGGGTCGAGCAGCATGCCCGAGACGTCGTTGACGTACGTGGCACCGGCGTCGAGCGCGGCCGCGGCCACCGCCGCCTTCGTCGTGTCGACGGAGAGCACGACGTCGGGCAGGCGGGCCGCCAGGGCCTCGATCACCGGGACGACGCGCCGCAGCTCCTCGTCCGCCGGGACCGGATCGGCGCCGGGCCGCGTCGACTCGCCGCCGACGTCGAGGATCGCCGCGCCGGCGGCCGCGAGCTCGAGGCCGTGACGCACCGCGGCCTCGGTGCCGAACCACTCGCCGCCGTCGGAGAACGAGTCCGGCGTGACGTTGACGATCCCCATGACGGCGAAGGGCGCGGGCACCGGTCGAGCGTAGCCCGGAACGCGCGACGGCGGCCCGGAGGCCGCCGTCGTGAGGATGCTGGGGCGGCGCCGCGGGGGCGCCGCCGGTCAGGCGATGCGGGGGCCGGCCGGGCCGTCGCCCGCGTCCATCGCGGTGCCCAGGCCCGGGCGGGGCAGCGGGCGCGGCGCGGGCCGCTCGCTGCGCGCGGCCTCGTCCTCGGCCGCGGCCGGCAGGCCGGTCGACGCGGGCGGCTCGTCGTCGAAGACGTCCTCCTCGCGGCGTCCGTCGAGCAGGGCGAGGAACTCGTCGCGCTCGATCGTCTCGCGGCGGATCAGGATCTCGGAGATCGTGTTCAGCGCCTCGCGGTGGTCGTTGAGGATGTCGGTGGCGCGCTGGTGCGCGTCCTCGACGATGCGGCGGATCTCGTCGTCGATCTCGCGCGCGATCTCGTCCGAGTAGTCCGGCGTCGAGCTCATGTCGCGGCCCAGGAACGGCTGGCCGTTGTCGTGCCCGAAGACGCGCGGCCCGAGGCGCTCGCTCATGCCGAAGCGCATGACCATCTGCTTCGCGGAGCCCGTGACCTTCTCGAGGTCGTTCGACGCGCCGGTCGTGATCTCGCCGAAGACGATCTCCTCCGCGGCGCGGCCGCCGAGGGTCATCGCCATCTGGTCGAGCAGCTGCTGGCGCGTCGTGAGGAACTTGTCCTCGGACGGCATCGAGATCGTGTAGCCGAGCGCCTGCCCGCGGCCGACGACGGAGATCTTGTGGACGGGGTCCGCGTGCTCGAGGAAGTGGCCCACGAAGGCGTGGCCCATCTCGTGGTACGCGGTGATCTCCCGCTCCTTCTCCGTCATCACGCGGGTCTTCTTCTCGGGGCCCGCGATGACGCGCATGATGCCCTCCTCCAGCTCGTGCTGGCCGATCTGCTTCTTGCCCGAGCGGGCGGCGAGCAGGGCGGCCTCGTTCACGAGGTTGGCGAGGTCGGCGCCGGTGAAGCCGGGGGTCTGGCCCGCGAGCGTCTCCGTGTCGATGCCGGGGGCGAGCGGCTTGCCCCGCGTGTGCACGTCGAGGATGCGGGCGCGGCCCTTGCGGTCCGGGCGGTCGACGACGATCTGACGGTCGAAGCGGCCCGGGCGCAGGAGCGCCGGGTCCAGGATGTCGGGGCGGTTCGTGGCGGCGATGAGGATGATGTTGTCCGTCATCGTGAAGCCGTCCATCTCCACCAGGAGCTGGTTCAGCGTCTGCTCGCGCTCGTCGTGCCCGCCGCCCATGCCGGCGCCGCGGTGACGACCGACGGCGTCGATCTCGTCCATGAAGATGATGCAGGGCGAGTTCTGCTTCGCCTGCTCGAAGAGGTCGCGGACGCGGCTGGCGCCGACGCCGACGAACATCTCGACGAAGTCCGAGCCGGAGATCGAGAAGAACGGCACCCCGGCCTCGCCGGCGACGGCGCGGGCCAGGAGGGTCTTGCCGGTGCCCGGAGGGCCGAAGAGCAGCACGCCCTTCGGGATGCGCGCGCCGAGCGCCTGGAACTTCTTCGGGTTCTCGAGGAACTCCTTGATCTCGTGGAGCTCCTCGACCGCCTCGTCCGCGCCGGCGACGTCGCGGAAGGTGATCTTCGGCGTGTCGGGCGACATCCGCTTCGCCTTCGACTTGCCGAACTGCATGACCTTCGATCCGCCGCCCTGGACGTTGTTCATGATCAGGAACCAGACGGCCAGGATCAGGACGAACGGGATGATGTAGACGAGCGCGCTGACGAGGCCCGACGTCTTCGACGACTTGATGTCGAACGTCTGGATGTCGCGCTGCTTCTGCGCCTGGTCGAGCTGGGCGGTCAGGACGCTGCCGTTGTCGCGCTCGTAGCCGACCTCGTACTTGTTCCCGTTGTTCAGCTCGACGTCGAGAGCGTTGTCCTTCGTCTTCATGACGACGCTCTTGACCTGCTTGTTGGCCAGCTGCTCCGTGAACTGGCCGTACGTGTACTTCTCCTTGCCCTCGCTCGCGAACAGCTGCTGCGCGAAGAACGCGAGCAGGAGCACGATGAGGATGGGGAAGAGGGCGCTCTTGAAGAACCGGCTCATTGTGGGTGACCGACTGCGGTCCCCCTCACGACGAGCGAGGAGCGAAGCCGGGGCACTAGCGTAGCAACGCCCCTGTAACCGTCACGCCGCCTGGGGGTTAGCACGGACCCCGCGCTCCGCACTAGCCCGCAGCCGCGATGGCTTCCTCGGTCAGCGCGGCCACGTACGGCAGGTTGCGGTAGCGCTGGGCGAGGTCGAGGCCGTAGCCAACCGCGTAGCGGTCGGGCAGCTCGAACCCGGTGTAGGCGATGGGGATCTCCACCTCGCGACGGCTCGGCTTCGTCAGCAGCGAGCAGATCTCGAGCGAGGCCGGGTTGCGGGAGCGCAGGTTGCGCAGCAGGTACTGCAGCGTCAGGCCGGAGTCGATGATGTCCTCGACGATGAGGACGTGCTTGCCCTCGATCGACCCGTCCAGGTCCTTGAGGATCCGCACGACGCCGCTCGAGCGCGTCGCGGAGCCGTAGGAGGAGACCGCCATGAAGTCGATCTCGCACGGCACCGTGATCTGGCGCATGAGGTCGGAGACGAAGAGGACGGCGCCCTTCAGGACGCAGACGAGCAGGATCTCGCGTCCCTCGTAGTCCTTCGAGATCTCGGCGCCGATGTCGGCGATGCGAGCCTGCAGCTCGTCGGCCTGGATGAGGATCTCGCCGATGTTCGGGTCGCGCACCCGCCCCAGTGTAGGCCCTGCGGCGCGGCCCCGCCCTGTCACGCGCCCGCGCCCCCGGGGCCGTCGGGACCGTCCGCCGGGGGCGGGGGATCGGCGGCCCGGGCCGCCCGCGGCGGTGACGGCGCGCAGGACAGCTCCTCCCCCGCGACCGTCGCCCGCACGCCGTCCCCCAGGTCGAGCGCCGCCGTGCCGCGCGGCCCGGGGTCGAGCGCCAGCACCTCCTCGAGGCGCGCGCCGACCCGCGGGCAGGGACGGTCCACGGCGCGTTCGGCCAGGAGCCGGAGCGCGCGGCGCGCGACGGCCGGCGGGGCGGCGGCGAGCGCGCGGCGGGGGGCACGCGGCGCGCGGCCGGGCGGGAGCAGCGCGATCGCGGACGCCCGGAGCGCGTCGTCGTCCTCGCGCGCCCGGTCCGCGCCGGCGACGAGCGCCGCCACCGCGCGGCCGTCGACCGCCTCCAGGCCGGTGAGGAGCGCCCGCACGCGGCCGCGCGGCGACGTCGCGTTGCCCGGGTCCTCGCGCCACGGCAGGGCGCGGGCCGCGCACCACGCGGCCGCCTCCTCGCGGCGGACCCCCGCCGCCAGGAGCGGCCGCACGACGCCGCCGTCGACCGCCGCCATGCCGGCGCGCGCTCGGGCGCCGGGGGACGAGATCGCGCGCAGCAGCACGGTCTCCGCCTGGTCCGTCGCGGTGTGCGCCACCGCCACCGGCGTGGCGGGGCCGCCCCAGGCGTCGGCGGCGGCGCGCAGGACGGATCGCCGGGCCTCGCGCGCCCAGACGGCGGGCGACCCGGAGGAGGCGTGCGGCCGGCACAGGCGCTCCGTACGGATCGCGGCGCCGAGCCGCCGGGCGAGCCGAGCGGCGTGCACGGCGTCGGCGTCGGCATCGCGGCCGCGCAGGCCGTGGTGCACGTGGACGGCCAGGACGGCGTCCGCGCCCGCCAGCGCGACCGCCGCCGCGAGCAGGCAGACCGAGTCGCGGCCGCCGGACACGCCGACGACCACGGGGGCGCCCGGCGGCAACAGCTCCGTCCCGGCGACGCGGGCCACGAGGTCGGGGGCCGTCCGCGTCACGGACGCCGTCGTCCGTCGGTCGTCGCCGACCGACGCGTTGTCCGGCGGCGGGATCCGTGTGGACCCCGCCGCCCGCGGGCAACGCGTCCCGCACCGTCGGCCGTCGACGCACGTTCGCCGGGCGAACCGCGCCTCGCGGACGTCACGTCCACGTACCGGCCGGGAGTTGGTGTACGCCCATTCATACGCCTCGGCCGCCGGGCCGTCAAGGTCGCGTCAGGCGCGGTCGTCGGCGCCGGGGGCGGCACCGCCCGCCGCCGCCTCGAGGCGGGCGATCCGGGCCTCGAGCTCGTCCACCCGCCCGCGCAGCCGGCGCAGCTCCTCCGTGCCGGCCGGGCGGACGTCGTCGAGCGAGCGCCCGAGCCGGCCGACCGCCTGCCCCACCTCCTCGGCCAGGGCGCCGGCCTGGCTCGACCCGGCCTGCCCGAGCTCCTCGAGCGCGCTGCGGACGCGCCCGACGACGGCGCCGAGCTCCTCGGCCAGGTCCTGCGCCCGCGCGCGGGTCGTCGCGGGCGCGCCGGCGGTCGCGGACAGGGCCTGATCGACCGCACGACGCACCGCGTCCACCCGGTCGGAGCGGCGCGAGCGCGCCTCGTCGGGTCGCGGGGTGTCGGCGTCCGGCTCCACGGGCGTCAGTCTATCCTCGGCCGTCCCCGTGACCAGCTCCGCGCGTCTGCCGTCCGTCCTGCGGCTCGTCAACCCCGTCGCCGAGCGCGCGATCCTCGTCGGCGACGCCGGACGCGCCCTCGAGCTCGCCCGGACGCTGCTCGAGAAGCCGCTCATGGTCAACCACGCCCGCGGGCTGTGGGGCTACACCGGCGCCGCCGCCGACGGGGCGCCCCTGACCGTCCAGTCCACCGGCACGGGCGGCCCGAGCGTGGCCGCGGTGCTGCGCGAGCTGCACGACGCCGGCGTGCGGCGCGCGGTCCGCGCCGGGTCCGCCGCGGCCCTGGACCCGGAGCGGGCGCCGGCGGGGAGCCTGCGCGCCGTCGCGGCCGCGCACGGGGCGGACGGCACCACGCACGCGCTCGGCGCCGCCGGCGGCCCGCTGCGCCCCGATCCGCTCCTCCACGCGCGGGCGCGCGAGGCCGGCGCCGCCGAGGTGGCCGTGGTGAGCGTGGATCTGCTCCCCCAGGACGGCGGCCCGGAGCCTGCCGGGGCGACGGACGCCGTCGCCGTCGACCGCAGCACCGCGCCCTTCCTGGCCGCGGCGGCCCGCCTGGGCGTGCCGGCCGCGGCGGTGCTCGCGTTCCCGCCCGCCGCCGAGGCGGACGAGGAGCGCGCCGCGTGGTGGCGGGCGGTCGGCGCGCTCGCGGCGACCGCGCTCGGCTAGTCGCCCGTCTTCGTGCCCGCGCCGTCCTTGAGCTCGCCGACGGCCGCCTGGATCTCCTCGAGCCGACGCACGATCTCCGCGTGGGCCCGGTCGTCGCCGCCCGAGGCCAGCGAGGAGAGCCGCTCGTCGAGCCGGTCCACCGCGTCCTCGATCGACTCGAGCCGCTGGGCGACGTTGCGGACGCGCCGCGTCAGCCGCTCCACGTCGGCGGCCGTCGGCAGGTTGAGCGCGCCGAACGTCGCCTCCTGCGCCTGGGTGGCCCGCTCGCGGACGTCCATCGCGCGCTGGACCGCGCCCGTGACGAGCGGGTTGCTCAGCAGCTCCTGCGCGAGCTTGCCGATCGTGTCCTCGCTCGCGCCGCGCACGCGATCGCGAAGGTCCTTCGACGGGGTGGACGGGTCGTCGGTCATGCGGGCTGCCTCCGGCGTCGGTGCTCGCGGGCCCGGGCGGGGCCGCGTGGGCGCACCCTAGCCCATGCCCGACAGGCGTCGTGCACGGGTTCAGAACCGGCCCGGAGCGGCCGATACCCGTGGTAGGGTGCGGCCCGGGGCTGGGACATGGCCGTGCGCCGTGTACCCACGAGGAGACCACGGAGACCTATGACGCTGTCGACACGGAAGCTGCTCGTCGGACTGTCCGCCGCGGGCGCGATGGCCGCCGGCTTCGGCGCGACCGTCCAGGCGGGCGCCCAGGCGCGGACGCTCGAGGTCACCCTCGCCGGCGGGCGCGTCCTGCAGATCACCGTCGACGTCCCCGTCAACACGCCCCTCGACCAGATCCCGCTGCCGGACCTGGGCGGCACGGTCATCCGCGTGCGCGAGGCCTCGGCCCCCGCCGCGACGACGGACGCCGCCCCGGCGACGCCGACCACCACCGACGCCGCGCCTGCCGCGCCCGCACCGCCCGCCACCACGCCGGGCGCGACGCCCGCCGCCCCGCCGGCGGGGACGACCACCTCGACCGCTCCGACGCCGTCCGCCGGCGACGAGGACGAGGACGACGCGAAGGCCGACAAGGCCGCGAAGCGCAAGAAGGCCGAGGCCGCACGGAAGAAGCGGGAGGCCGCCGCGGAGCGGAAGGCGCGACGCGACCGCACGGACGGACGCAAGGTCACGCGGACCGCGACGGAGCAGGCGACCCCGGCCACCCCGCAGGGGACCGCGACCACCGAGACCGCGCCGGACGCCGGCACGACGCCGGCGGACCCGCTGGCCGCCGCCCCCGTCGGCGTGCCCAACTACTTCATCGACAAGTTCCGCATCCCGCCGTTCCTGCTGCCGATCTACCAGGCCGCGGGCATCCAGTACGGCGTGCGCTGGGAGATCCTCGCCGCGATCAACGAGATCGAGACGGACTATGGGCGCAACCTGAACGTCTCGTCCGCCGGCGCGCTCGGCTGGATGCAGTTCATGCCCGCGACGTGGAAGCAGTACGGGGTCGACGCGAACGGCGACGGCAAGGCCGACCCGTACAACCCCGTCGACGCGATCTTCGCCGCCGCGCGGTACCTGAAGGCCGCCGGCGCGCAGGACGACATCCGCCGCGCGATCTTCGCCTACAACCACGCGGACTGGTACGTCGACTCCGTCCTGATGCGCGCCCGCGTGGTGAGCGGGCTGCCCGAGGACCTCGTCGGCAGCCTCACCGGGCTGACGCAGGGCCTGTTCCCGGTGGCCTCGGACGAGGCCTCCTACGCCGGCGACGACACCAACCGCAAGGCCCGCACGACGACCGCGACGGGTCGCAACGCCGCGAAGGCGGTCGAGTCCGCCGACCGCCGCGAGATCGACGTCGAGGCGCCCGCCGGATCCCCCGCCGTCGCCGTCCAGGACGGCACGGTCGTCGGGCTCGGCGAGAACGCGGCGCTCGGCCGCTACGTCCGCCTGCGCGACGTCTACGGCAACACCTACACGTACGCCGGACTCGGCCGGCTGGCCCGTCTGCACCCCGTCGCCAAGGACGAGGACGCCGCCGGCGCGGCGAGCGCCGAGGACGAGGGCGACGCGAAGGACCCCGCCCCCACGGCGGCCGCCACGGCCGGCGAGCAGCCGCGCAGCGGCGGCGCGCCCGACGCGACGGCGAAGCGGGCCCCGACCCCGGACGCGCAGGCCCCCCGCCAGGGCCCCGTCGCGACGGACAGCGGCGACGCCGCCGCGGAGGGCCGCGTGTACGCCAACCCCCTGCGCCCGAACGTGCGGCTGCAGGACGGCGACGAGCAGCCCGCGGCGGAGCCGGAGGACCACGGCTCGTACTCGAGCTACCTCGCCACGATCCCGGGCGGCCTGACCGCCGCCGACGTGCGCCTGGAGACGCTGCGCAAGGGCTCGCGGGTCATGGCCGGCACCGTCCTCGGCCGCATCGGCCGGCCCTCGGGCGACAGCGACGCGAAGCCGCACGTGCGCTTCGAGATCCGCCCGGCGGGCAAGGGCTCGCCGCGCGTCGACCCCAAGCCGATCCTCGACGGCTGGAAGCTGCTCGAGACGACCGCGGTGCTGCGCGCGAAGGACACCACGCCGCTGTTCCGCGCCGGCGAGGGCGCGTCGGCCGGCCAGATCCTGCTCATGAGCAAGGCGCAGCTGCAGGCGCGGGTCCTCGCCGACCCCAACCTGGACGTCTACGCGGCCGGCCGGCAGCAGATCCGCGCCGGCGCCGTCGACCGGCGCGTGCTCGCCACCCTGGAGTACCTGACGGCCAACGGGCTGCGGATCGGCGTCTCGTCGCTGCGGCGCCCCGGCGCCATCACGAGCGCGGGCAACGTCTCCGAGCACGACTCCGGCAACGCCGTCGACATCTCCTCCGTGAACGGCATCACGATCACGAAGGAGACGCAGGGCCCGGGCTCCATCACCGAGCAGACGATCCGCCTGCTGCTCGGCCTGCAGGGCACGATGAAGCCGCACCAGATCATCTCGCTGATGACCTTCGCGGGCGCCGACAACACGATGTACCTGCCGGACCACGCGGACCACATCCACGTCGGCTTCCGTCCCTCGGTGCGCGGCGACGCCGAGCTCGGCGAGCAGGTCGCCCAGATCCTCAAGCCGGGGCAGTGGATTAAGCTGATCGACCGGATCGGCGACATCGACAACCCCACCGTCCTGGAGACGCCGTCGAAGTACGCCGTCCGCACGCCGAAGGCGCAGGACCGGGCCCGCACGGGCGACTGACGCGGTGGCCGCCCGTCCCGGCGCGCTGCCGCCCGGCCCGCTCTTCCGGATCGTCCAGGTCGAGGTCGCCGGCGAGGTCGACCTGCGCGAGGGCCGCTGGACCGTCCGCGGCCACGCCAACCGGCCCGAGGCCGTCGTCGTCGTCGAGACGACGGAGCGGCCGCGGCGGCGCTTCGGGCGCCGCAGCCGTCCCGGCGACGACGACGGGCTGGTCCCGGTCGCGCGCCTGACCGTCGTCGACGCCGATCCGCTCGACGCCGACGACCCGGACCGCTGGCTGGCCGCGGCGAACGGCGCCGACGAGCTGCACGCCGCGCTCGCCACGCTGCGGCGGCTGCTGCACCTGCACCGCGTCGCCGCCGCCGAGCCCGACCCGCGGCCGCTGCGCGGCCGGGACCTCGTCCGGGCGACCCTCGCCTACGGCACCGGCGAGGAGGGCGCCTACGGCCGCTGGACTGCCGCGCGCCCGGTCGAGGTGCCCGCCCAGGCCCCCGAGCGCGTCCGCCGCAGCGGTCGCGGCATCGAGGCCGACGAGCGGCTCGCCGACCTGCTCAGCGGGCGCGACGCGGCGCTCGCCGGCGAGGTGCTGGCGCTCGCCGCCCGCCGCGACCTGGCCGACGGCCGCACGCGCGAGGCGGCGCTCGGCCTGCGGATGGCGCTCGAGGCCGCGATCGCCGAGCTGGAGCCGTGGCGCGACGCCCCGCACCTGGACGAGGCCCTCGACGCCCTGCGGGACGCCCGCCCCGCGGTCGCGGCCGCCGCGGCCGCGGCGGTGCGGGGCGGCCTCGACGACGCGCAGCTCGAGGACGTGCGGGTCGTGTTGGGCACGCTCTTCGTGGCGCTGGGCCGCCGGGCCGGCGGGCGGCGCGTCGGGGAGCGGGCGGCGCTGCCGCCGCGGCGGGACGCCCCGCGCTAGGGCCGGGCGCCCGGCCCCGCCGCGGCCCGCACGGCTCGCGTCCCGTCAGTCGCCGAGGCGGTTGAGGGCCGCGACCAGGCCCTCGAGCTCGTCCACCACGTCGCCGCGCAGCCGCACGGCCGCCGCGTCGTCGTACGGGGTGTCCCCGATCGTCACCACGGCGAGCTGCCCGCCGCGCCGCAACGTCGTGGCCGGCAGGTCGGACACGGGCCAGACCTCGAGCGAGCTGCCGATGCAGAGCAGCAGGTCGGCGCCGCGCGCCAGCTCCTCGGCGCGGCGGATCGCCGCCTCGGGCAGCAGGTCGCCGAAGAGGACGACGTCCGGCTTCAGCACGCCCCCGCACGCGGGGCAGCGCGGCACGCCGTCCGTGGCCTCCTCGATCAGCCGCAGCACCCGGCCGAGCGGCGTGCGCTCGCCGCACGCGGGGCAGTGCGCCCCCGCGATGCTGCCGTGCAGCTCGACGACGTCGGGGAAGCCGGCCCGCTGGTGCAGGCCGTCGATGTTCTGGGTGAGCACCACGTCGAGGTGCCCGCGGGCCCCCAGCTCGACCAGCGCGTCGTGCGCGCGGTTGGGCGCCAGGCCGCCGTAGCGCGCGAAGCGGTCGCCGTAGAAGGCCCAGAAGCGCTGCGGGTCGCGGCGCCAGACGTCGACGTGCGCGACCTCCATCGGGTCCACGTTCGCCCACAGCCCCGTGCCGGGGGTGCGGAAGTCGGGGATGCCCGAGGGCACCGAGATGCCGGCCCCCGTCAGCGCGACGACCGAGCCCGCGTCGCGCACGAGGGCGGCGAGGCGGTCGAGGGCGGCGGGGTCGGTGGCGGCGTCGGTCATGGAGCTCCGTCCCGTCCGGCGTCGGCGCCGGACGGGACGGACCAGAGGCTACTTGCCCTGCCAGCGGGCGTCGCGCTTGCCGAGGAAGGCCGAGATGCCCTCCTTGGCGTCCTCGGAGCCGAAGATCTCGGCGAAGCCGTCCTTCTCGGCCTCGATGCCCTCGTCCAGGTCGGCGACCGTGCTGACCTGCTTGATCTTGCCGACGGCGAGCGGGGCCTGGCCGGCGAGCCGGCGCGCCCAGTTCAGGGCGACGTCGATCAGCTCGTGGTCGTCCACGACCGCGTTGACGAGCCCGTGCGCGTAGGCCTCGTCCGCCAGGATCGGATCGCCGACGAGGTTGAGCTCGAGGGCCTTCGCGTCGCCGACGAGGCGCCGCAGGCGCTGCGTGCCGCCGAAGCCCGGGATCAGGCCGAGCTTGACCTCGGGCTGGCCGAAGACGGCGGAGCGCGCGGCGATGCGGATGTCGGTCGCCAGGGCCAGCTCGGAGCCGCCGCCGAACGCGATCGAGTTCACCGCGGCGATCGTCACGATGCTCGAGCGGCCGAACTCGCGGAACACGGCGTGCGCGTCGTCCATGAGGCCCTTGCCGCCCGACGCGTCCATCGTCGTGAACGCCTTGATGTCGGCGCCGGCCGAGAAGACGGCGGACATCGGCGAGGCGGACGCGAAGACGACGGCGCGGGCGCCCTTCGCCTCGAGGTGCTGCCAGACCGTCTTCAGGTCGGCGACGACCTGGGGCGAGATCGAGTTCATCGGCGGGTTGTCGAGCCACGCGATGACGGCGTCGCCGCGCGTCTCGAGCTTGACCTTCTCCGCCGGCTGCTCGTCGTCGTACTGCGGGTACGTGTAGAAGCCCTGGCCGCTCTTCGCGCCCAGACGGCCCTGCGCGACCAGCCGGCGCAGCAGCACCGGCGCCTCGAACCGCTCGCCGTGCTCCTCGGCCGCGGCCTCGAAGCGCTCGAGGATCGTGTCGAGGCCGTCGACGTCGGCCTTCACCAGCGGGGGCAGGATGCCGCGGCGCGGATCCAGACCGGTGCCGGCGGCCATGCCCAGGTCGACGTCGCGGTGGCCGCAGACGCCCTCCTCGATCAGCAGCGCGGCCTCGCGCACCTGCGCCAGGTGGGCCAGGTTGGCGATCGCGTCGACGTCCGGGTCGGCGTCGCCCTCGACGTTCGGGGACCCGTCGGCCTTGTAGAAGCCCTCGCCGGTCTTCAGGCCCAGGTCGCCCTGCGCGACGAGCTCGCCCTGGCGGCGGTGCGCGTAGAAGCGGGCCGCCGGCGAGGTGTCGCCGCCGTCGTACTCCTCGACCATCTGCGCCTGCAGGTGCTGCGAGGGGTCCAGGCCCAGGGAGTTCATCAGCGTGAACGGGCCCATCGGCAGGGTCTTGCCCTTCAGGCCGTCGTCGATCTTCTGGATCGACAGGCCGCCCTCCTCCTGGGCGCGGAAGATCTCGGAGATCCCGGCCGCCAGGATGCGGTTGACGACGAAGCCCGGGCACTCCGCGACGACGATCGGCTGCTTCTTCGTCAGCTGCGCGAAGGCGTAGGCCGTCTGCACCGTGTCGGGGGAGGTGAGCTCGCCCTCGACGATCTCGAGCAGCGGCATGACGGCCGCGGGGAAGAAGTAGTGGCAGCCGATGACCTTGTCCGGGCGGACGGTCGCGGCGGCGATGTCCGAGATCATCAGGCCCGAGGTGTTCGACGCGAGGATCGCGTGGCCCGGGGTGACGGCGTCGAGCTCGGCGAAGACCGCCTGCTTGATCTCGAGCTTCTCGGGGACGGCCTCGATGACGAAGTCGACGTCGCCGAAGCCGTCGTAGCTGAGGGTGCCGTGGATGCGGCCGACGATCTCGTCGACCTGCGCGGCGGCCTGGGCCTCGTCCAGCTTGCCCTTCTTCACGAGCTTGCCGACCTGGCGCTCGGTGACCTTCCGCGCCTCGGCGATCCCGTGGTCGACGAGCTCCTGCTTGACGTCCTTGAGGACGACGTCGAGGCCGGCGGCGGCGATCGTCTGCGCGATCTGCCCGCCCATGGTCCCGGCGCCGACGACGGCGGCCTTGAAGATGAACGACATGGCGGCTCTGCTGCTCCTGGAGATCGGATGCGAGGGGGTCGCACGGCGGCGTGCGCGGGGCAGCCGGCCGGGCTGTCGCGGAGCCTATCGGGACGGTTGACTGGCTGATCGACCGGGACCGTCCGGCGCGGCGGGGGCGAGCTCCGCGCGCAGCCGGTCGACGGCCTCCGCGACCTCGTCGAGGGCGGGCAGCACCTCGCCGCGCAGCGCCTCGCGCGCCCGGGCCCCGGCGGGCGTCAGGCGGTAGAAGCGGCGGGAGCGGCGGACGGGGTGCTCCCACTCGCCCTGGGCCAGCCCCTCCTCCTCGAGGGTCCGCAGCAGCGGGTACATCGTGTTGGGGTTGACCGTGACGAGGCCGCCGGAGAGCTCGCGGATCCGCTCGATCAGGCGGTTGCCGTACGCGGGCTCGTCGCCGTCGAGCAGGCCGAGGACGAGCAGCCGCACCAGGCCGGCGCGGCGCAGCGCCGCCGACAGCGGGTCGCCGGGGCCGCCCGGCCGGCCGCCGCGCGGCGCGGACGGCGCGTCGGGGACGGCCTCGCGCGCGGCCTCGCGCGCGGCACGGCGGGCCTGGTCGCGCCGCGCCCTCGTGGGTCCGTCCCCAGCCACGCCCGAAGGATCGCAGGCGATGCCGGTGCGGGGCGCGGGGACGGACGACCGTCAGCCGCGCGGCGGACCGAGGACCGTCGTGACGCCGATCGCCGTCGGCGGGCGCGAGACGGCCAGCCAGTCGCCGCGCCCCGCCGTCACCCGCAGGTCGCGCACGAAGATGGGGATGCCGCCCACGACCTGCAGCTCGCCCGGGATGTCGACCATCAGCTCGTACGCCCACCGCCCCGAGGTCCGGCGCACGCGCCCCTCGACGGGCACCTGGACGATCGCCGGGTTCTCCATCTCGGTGAAGAAGAGCACGCGCGTGCCGCCGCCGTTGACCACCGTGATCCGCGCCGTCGTCGGGACGGTGTCGGCGTCGGCGCGGACCCGGCCCCGGCCGACGATCGCGGCCTTCGGGCACGCCGCGATCCCGGCCCGCCGGATCCGGTCCGCCGAGCAGGAGGGCCGGTCGCCGCCCCGGTAGAGCGACCCGCGCGGGAAGCGCATGACGAGGCGCTGCAGGGTCTGCCGCGGCACCCCGACGTCGGCGTCCCATCCCCACGCCAGGGACACGTCCAGGGTGACGGCGCGGGGCCGCCGCGCCGTGGGCGCCGGGCCCGGCGCCAGGCGGGCGGCGACGTCCGCCGTCGTGGTGATCGACGCGGCGCGCGCGGGCGCGGCGCCCCCGCCGGCGGCCGCGACGAGCAGCGCGGCTCCCGCGGCCACGAGCGCCGCGGTCCGGGACGGGGCAGGGCGGGACGGACGCATGGCGCGAGCCTACCCGCCCGCGAGTACGCCGCACGCGCCTGCGGCCGCGATGATGCGCCCGTGCCGCCCATCCGCGCCGTCCTCTTCGACTTCGCGGGCACGCTCGCCGTCCCCGCGGCTCCCGCCGCCTGGCTGCGGGCCCTCGAGCCCGCGTGGCCGGACGCGGAGATCGCGCGGGTGGCCGCGGCGCTCGACGCCGCGGGCGCCGTCCCCGGCGGCCCCTACCCGGCGTCGATCCCCGAGACGATCGCCGACGACTACGCGCGCCGCGACACGGACGCCGCCACCCACCGGCGGGCGTACGAAGGCCTGCTCGCGACGGTCGTCGCGCCGGCGCTGGCCCGCCGGCTGTACGACCGGGTGCTGGAGGCGGACGGCTGGGTCGCGTACCCCGACGCGGCGCCCGTGCTCGCCGGCCTGCGCGAGCGGGGCGTCGCGATCGGCGTCGCGACGAACGTCGGCTTCGAGCTGCGCCCCGTCGCCGCGGGCCTGGGGCTGCTCGACGCGGTGGACGCGTGGACGTCGTCCCTCGAGGTCGGCGCGGCGAAGCCCGACCCCCGGCTGTTCGCTGCCGCCGCCGCGGCCGTCGGCGCGGCCCCCGAGGAGTGCTTGTTCGTCGGCGACAACGCGACGGCCGACAACGGCGGCGTTGCGCTCGGCATGCGCACGCTGCTGCTGCCGATGTCGCCACCCGGCGCCGCGCACGGGCTGGACGCCGTGCTGCGCCTGGCCGCGGGCTAGCGGGGCCGCAGCTCGTCGAGCAGCGCCGCGAGCTCGGCCTCGGGGTCGCCCTCCGGCTCGCCCCGGCGGCGGCGCCGGCGCACACGGGCCTCGATGACGCTGCGCGCCTCGGCGACGACGTCGTCGGGCAGGTCGCCCCCGCCGCCGCGCCCGAGCAGCGCCGCCAGCTCGTCGTCGAGCGCGTCGCCGTCCTCGCCGCGGGCCGCGCGGCGACGGCTGCGGGCGGCGAGCATCTGCTGCACCTCGTCGTCGCGCATCGCCGCCGTCTCGGCGCCCGGCTTCGGCGGGGGCGCCATGCCGCCGCGGCCGATGCTGTCGTGCGCCGAGCCGCTCATGAAGAGGGTGGCGACCGCGATCAGGCCGGAGAAGCCGACGACCACGAAGAGCACCACGGTGATGACCGTGTCCACAGGCGCAGTCTGCCGGACGGCGCCGCCGCGCGCGCGGCGCAGCGGCGGGGGGCGGGCCTAGGGCGCGAGCTTCGCGCAGGCCTGGAGCTTCGTGATGTCCTGGCCGGCCTGCTCCAGGCAGCGGTCGTACGCGCTGGCGCCGGAGGACGACGAGGACGAGCCCGACGACGAGGACTGGCCCGACGCGCTCTGGCCCGACGACGAGGACGACGACCCGCTCGCGCCCGAGGAGCCCTGGCCGAGCGCGGACAGCAGCTGGTCGAGCGGCAGCGCGTCCTTCGGCGCCGCGATGCGGACCGGCTCGTTGATCTTCGACAGGCCGAAGTCGAAGGAGATCTTCCCGCTCTTCAGGGTCATGTCGACCTTCATCCGCCGCAGCGCGCCCTGCCCGTCCGCCGCCCACACGTCGATGGACGCCGAGCGGATCTCGCCCTGGAGCTTCTTCACCGTCGCGGCGGCCTGCGCGGTCTGCTTCGCGTCCGCGGCCTTCTCGGCGCGGCCCAGCAGCTTCTGCAGGTCGCCGGCCAGGCGCGCGGTGTCCACGCCGGCGCGGACGTGCGTGACGTCCTCGCCCTTGAGCTCCTCGTCGCCGACCGTCTTCGGGTCCTTCAGCCACGACCGGGGGTCGATGCCCAGCGACGAGAAGGACAGCCCCTTGCCCTGCTGCTTCGCGTCGTCCGTCTTGAGCTCGTCGACGACCTTCGCGTCGACCTGGAACGGTTGCCCGCCGAGCTTGACGTACGTCTTGCCGCCCGCGGCGAGCAGGCCGAGGGCGGGCTCGCCGCCCGCGGTGCCGGCGCCGCTCAGGGCGACGTCCAGATCGAAGCTGGTGCGGCCCTTGTCGCCCGTCTCGTAGGGGCCGGTGATCGCGACGTCGAGCGGCTGGCCGCCGGCCGCCGCGCTGCCGGTCAGCCCGATGCGCACGTCGACGTCGGCGGAGCGGATGCTCTCGCCCTTGCCGAACGCGCGGGAGACCGTGTCGGCCGCGGACTCCTTGCCGCCGCAGGCGAGCACCACCACGGCCACGACCACGAGCAGCGCGACGAGGACGCCGAGCAGGACGCGCGGCGACGGGCCGGAGGCCCGACGGCGACGGGGGCGCGGACGGCCCGACGGGCGGACGGACGGTGCTGCGTTCATGGGCTCTCCCCTCCAGGAGCGGACGCGCACGGAAACCTGCGCGTCGACGCGAGGGTCGACCCTACCATCGGTCGGGTGTCCTCCCCCGCACCCGCCGCCCGCCGTCGCGCGGCGGCGCTCCTGCCCCTGACGCTCGCCGCGACGTTCGCGGTGGCCGCCGGGCCGGGCGCCGCCGGGCCGCCCCACGCCGGAGGACCGTTCGCCCCCGGGGTGGCGTCGGCCGCGACGACGGCCACGAAGACGAGCACGAAGAAGAAGACGAAGAAGAAGGCCCCGAAGTACACGGTGGAGGGGGAGCTGCGGAAGCTCCGCTCGGCTCGGGACATCAGCGCGGCGGACCTGCGCACCTGGCGGGCGCTCTACCGCGACGCGAAGGCGAAGGCCGCCAGGCTGCCGAAGGGCACGGCCCGGACCGAGCTGCAGGGCGTCGTCCGCAACACGGACGAGATCGCCGGACGGCGCAAGCTCAGCGCCTCGCTGGCGCCGAGCGTCTTCCTGACGCTGCAGGTCAACCGCGACTGGTGGACCGCGCGCGCCGCCCCCGCCGCCGGCGCCCGCCCCGCCGTGCCCGGCAGCCCGCTGACCTGGCAGTACTACCCCGGCGAGGGCCTGCAGATCCAGTGGCTCGCCACGTTCGGCACCGCCAACGCGCTCGCCACCACGCAGACGCCGGCGAAGCTCGAGCAGCTGCGGGCGATCGAGGACGAGGCGCTGCGCCTGGCGTCGACCCGCGCCGGCGGCCCCGCCTGGCAGTACCTGTTCGACTTCGGCGGCGGCGCGCCGCCGTGGGGCTCGGGCATGGCGCAGGTGACGGGCATGCAGTCGCTCGTGCGCGCGTCGACGCGGCTGGGCGACACGAAGTACGCGCAGACGGCGCTGAAGGCGGTCGAGCTGCTGCGGCACAAGCAGCCGAACGGCGCGCTGCTGAAGGGCGACGTCGGCGACCACCTGCTGCTCTACACGTTCACGACGATGCGGGTGATGAACGCCTTCACCCAGGCCGTCTCGGGTCTGCACGAGGTCGCGGCGACGACCGGCGACCCGAAGGTGGCGTCGACGTACGTGCGCGCCGAGCGCCAGCTGCGCGCCGAGCTGCCGCAGTACGACCTGGGCACCTGGGCGCGGTACAGCCTGGGCGGCAAGCCGGAGACGCCGAGCTACCACACGCTCTCGCGCGACCTGCTGCGCGGGATGTGCCGCACGCTCCAGGCGGACGCCGCGCTGTTCGCGGCCGGGCAGCCCGTCGCCGGCGGCCTGCCGCCCGCCCCGCCCGACCTGTACTGCGCCCTGGGCGAGCGGTTCGCGCAGGACCTGCGCGCCACCCCGTCCGGCCCCGCCGCGTCCCGGGCGCGGAGCCGCGCCGCGGTGCCCGCCCCGGCGGCCGTCGGCCTGGACGCCCCGGCGGTCAGCCAGCCGTAGCGGGCCAGCGGCCGGGCCGGCGGGCCCGGCCGCGAGGGCCCGTACACTCGCCGCGCATGACCGCGCGGACCGTCCTCTACACGGGCAAGGGCGGCGTCGGCAAGACCTCCGTCGCCGCCGCCACCGCCCGCCGCACCGCCGCGGCGGGCCTGCGCACCCTGGTCCTCTCCACGGACGCCGCGCACAGCCTGGGCGACGTCCTCGGCACCCGGGTCGGCGCGACGCCGACCCCGGTGGCCGACCGCCTGGACGCGCTGCAGGTCGACGCCCGCGCCGAGCTGACCCGCCACTGGGGCGCCGTCCGCGCGTGGGCCGCCCGCGGCCTGCTCGCCCGCGGCGTCGACCGGGTCTCGGCCGAGGAGCTGGCCGTCCCGCCCGGCCTGGAGGAGCTGCTGAGCCTGCTCCGCGTCGTCGCCGCGCGCGAGGCCGGCGAGCACGACGTGGTGGTCGTCGACTGCGCGCCGACCGCCGAGACGCTGCGGCTCGTCGCCTTCCCCGAGGTCGCCGGCTGGTGGCTGCGCCGCGTGGCGCCCCGCCAGGACGACCTGCTGGGCACGGCCGCGCCGATCGCCCGCGCGCTGCTCGGCGTCGGGCTGCCCGACCGCGACGCGCTCGCCGACGTCACCCGCGCGATGCGCTCCCTCCTGCGCCTGCGCGAGGCGCTCGTCGACGACGCGGGCCTGACCTTCCGGCTCGTCACGACCGCGGAGCGCGTCGTCGTCGACGAGACCCGGCGGACCGCCACGGCCCTGGGCCTGCACGGCATCCCCACGGACGCCGTCGTCGTCAACCGGCTGTTCCCGGACGACGTCGGCGCGTACTTCGCCGCGTGGCGGGACCGGCAGGCGACGGCGCTCGCCGAGATCGACGCGGCGTTCGCCCCCGTGCCGGTCCTGCGGGCGCCGTATCTGGACGAGGAGGTCGTCGGCGCGGTCGCGCTCGACCGGCTGGGCGCCGCGCTGTGGACCGGCGTCGATCCCGCCGCACGGCTGCACGAGGGCCCCGGGCGCGAGCTGACCGTGGACGGCGACGAGGTGCGCCTGCGGATCGCGGTGCCGCTCGTCCGGCGCGAGGACGTCGCGCTGCGCCGCGTGGGCGACGAGCTGGTCGTGGAGGCCGGCGGCCACCGCCGGACCGTGCTGATGCCCGCGCCGGTCGCGCACTATCGTCCTGCGGGAGCCGCGCTCCGCGACGGGCACCTCGAGGTGACCCTGCGCGCCCCGGAGCCCGCGGACTGACGATGCCGGAGACCCCCACGCCCGACGACCCGCTCGACGACCTGCGCGCCCGCATCGCGGCGACGCAGGAGGCCGCCGAGCGCCTGCACGAGCAGGCCGCGGCGGCGCGCGCCGACGACGAGGCCGGCCGGGTGCCGCCGAACGGCTGGGCCACCCCGCAGGACCGCCAGGAGCGCGCGGACGAGGTGCACGCCCTCGCGGCGCTCCTGCGCGCGCTCCGCGACCTCGTCCCCGCCGAGCTGCAGAGCCACGTGACCGACCTGGTGCGCCAGCTGCTGCTGCTCGCCCGCGCGATCATCGACTGGTGGGTGGAGCGCCTGGGGCTCGAGGACGGCCGCGACGCGCGACCCCCCGCGGGCGCCGGCCCCCGCGTCGAGGACATCCCGATCGGCTGACCGTGACCCGCTCGACCCCCCGCCCCTCCCCGCTGCACGCCTGGCAGGGCCTGTCCGCCGCGCAGCAGCGCACCGCCGCCGCGGCGCTCGTCCTCTTCGCCTCGCTCCTGACCCCGTGGTACGCCACGAAGGTCGTCTTCGCCGGCCGGCCGCCGCAGGTCTCCGAGGAGAGCCTGTCCGGCTTCGCGGCGTTCTCGTTCGTCGAGGCCGCCGTGCTGCTCGTCGCGGTCGCGGTGCTCGTCCTGACCTGGGCGCGGGCGACGGAGCGCCGGTTCTCGCTGCCGTTCGCCGACGGGACGCTCGTCACCGCCGGCGGCGCGTGGATCGGCGCGCTCATCGTCTACCGGCTGTTCGACCGGCCCGACGGGACGGAGTCCGCGACGAGCACCACGCTCGTGGGCCTGTCCTGGGGGATCTTCGCCAGCCTGGCGGCCGCCGGGCTGCTGCTGGCGACCGGGCTGGACCAGCGTCGGGCCGCCGCCGAGCGCGCCGCGCGGGCCCGCGAGGACCGGGCGGCCGCCGAGGCCGAGCGCCCCGTCGTCGACCCGCGCGACGTCGTCGACGCGCCGCGCCGTCGCCCCGACGACCGCGCGCCCCGCGCCGCCGACGGCCGCCCGCGCGAGGCGCCCGGGACGCCGGCCGGCCGGCCGCGTCCCGCCCGCCGGCCGGCCGGCCACGCGGACGACACCCGGCACGTCGGCCGCGACGACGCGGCCGAGCTGCTGCGCGACGCCGGCCTGGGCGCCGAGGCGGACGACGCCGCGGCGACCCGCCCCCCGACGCCGCGCGGCCCCGCCCCGCGGGTCGAGCTCGGCGGCGCGGCCGCGAGCCTGGCGGCCGACGGGGCGCCCGGGACGCGCGGCGGGGACGGGGCCGTCTCGGGGCAGGACGCTCCGACGCGTCCCCGCCGCGCCGACGAGGCCCCGACGCGGGCCCTGCCGGACGACGAGGCGCCGACCCGCGCGGCGGCCGCCGAGGACGCCCCGACCCGCGCGGTGCCCCGGGACGGCGCCGCGACGAGCCCGCCGCCCGAGCACGCCCCGGGCACGGACGAGACGCGGGTCCACCCGGAGCGCCGCGACGAGCGCCGGCGCCCGCGCTGGCGCCGCTGACCGCGCCCGGCCGGCGCGATCAGTCGCCGTTGTGGCGGCGCTCGATCTCGCGGTTCTGCTTCGCCTCGCCCACCGTCTCGTTCGGCGGCAGCTGCCGGTCGTCGCCGCGCAGCGGGTCCGGCGCCGGGGCGGGGCTGTCCCGCCACGCGCCGTAGCCGCCGGCGAGCATCCCGACGGTCGCGAGGAACAGCAGCAGCAGGCCGGTAGCGAGCAGACCGCGGATGCGGCTGAGGTGGCCGAGCACGGCGAGCACCACGGCGACGCCCATGAGCAGCACGACGGTCGACGCGGGGATGGCGGCGAGCGGCACGCGGCCAGCTTCCCACACCCGCGGACGGCGTGCGCGGCCTAGCGCAGCGTCCAGGCGCCGTCCGGGGCGCGGCGGGCGACGGCGTCTCCGGACCGCGGCCGCGCGGTCGCCGCGGGCACGGACTCGCGCAGTGCCTCGGCCACGAGCGCGCGCAGCCCGGGATCCGCGGCGCGGACCGGCCCGCGCGCGGTCGCCGCGGCCGCGCCACCCGCGGCGTCCACCGCCGCGAAGAGCGAGCGGCGCACCGCGGCGCGCTCGCGCAGCGCCTCGGCCTGGTCCCGCAGGTCCGGGACGCCGGTGACCAGCAGCCCGGCCACGACGACGGCCGCGACCGCCGCACCGCCCGCACCCCGCGCCGCCGGGCCGGCGAGGGCGACGACCGTGCCGGCCGCCGCGGAGAGGAGGACGAGCGCCGGCACGAGGTAGCGCGGATTGCCGGCGAAGCCGATCTGCGCCATCACGGCGACGAGCAGGACGTACGCCACGACGATCGCCAGCCACGGTCGCGGGTCGACGCCCGCGCGCCGCCGCGCCGCGACGGCCGCGCCGGCGACGGCCGCCGCCAGCGCCAGCCACGGCCCCTGGCGGCCCAGGTCCTCGAGGACGGTCAGGAACGGCACGTCCGTCAACGCGGCGGAGCCGGCGCTCGCCGGCCCGGTCGCCCCGCGGGTGGACCGCAGCCCGGACGAGAGCAGGTCGGGGACGACCCACAGCGCCAGCACGCCGGCCCCCGTCAGCAGGACCGTCCGCCACGGCAGCGCGCCGCGCCGCACGAGCCACAGGGCGAAGAGGGCCACGAAGGGCCACGCCTCGGGCCGGATCAACGCGCCCGCGGCGGCCAGGGCGAAGGCCCGGCCGTCGTGCCCGTCGCCGTGGGCCAGCAGCGCCCACACGACGAGCGCGCCCAGCACCGGGTCGGCGTTGCCGAGGGCGCCGTTGAGCAGCCACCACGGGGACAGGACGAGCGCGCCGGCCGCCACCACGGCGGCCCACGGCCCGGCCGCGCGGGCGGCCAGGCGGGCCGCGCCGACGACCGCGAGCAGCGCGCCGGCGCGCGCGACGACGAGCCACGCCGCGCCGGCCCCGTCGCCCAGCACGGCGAACGGCGCGGTGAAGAGCACCGGGAACGGCTTCCACGACGGGCCCGCGCCCGTCGCCAGGTCCAGCGTCCAGAGCTCGCGCCCCCACGTCACCCACGCCGACGCGTCGAACGCGAGCGCGTGGCCCAGGGGCAGCGACGCGGCCGCCAGCAGGACGGCGAGCAGCGTCCACCACCGGCCCGGCCGCTGCCGGATCGCGGCGGGGAGCACCGCGCCAGGATAGACCGCGCCCGGACCGCGCCCCGCCCCGGTCCGCCCCCGGGCCGCCGACGGACGCGCCGCCGCCGGACGGGACGGTGGGGGCGCCGCGGGCGGGCGGCACCGTGACGGGCGGCACCTATGATCGGGGGATCGTGTCGTCCGCTCCCGCCTCCGTCGAAGCGCTCGCCGCCGGTCTCCGGCAGGTCGGCTACCTGCCCGGCTCGCGCACCGCGCTCGTCTCGCACCTGGCCGTACAGCTCGGCAAGCCGGTGCTCGTCGAGGGCCCGGCCGGCGTCGGCAAGACCGAGCTGGCGAAGGCGCTCGCCACGCTGCTGGACCGCGAGCTCGTGCGGCTGCAGTGCTACGAGGGCCTGGACGAGGCGAAGGCGCTGTACGAGTGGAACTACCGCAAGCAGCTGCTGCGCATCCAGGCGCAGAGCGCCGGCGAGGGCACCGCGGGGTGGGACGCCGTGCAGGACGACGTCTTCGGCGAGGAGTTCCTGCTCGAGCGGCCGCTGCTGCGCGCGATCGCGAGCGAGAAGCCGGTCGTCCTGCTGATCGACGAGATCGACAAGACGGACCAGGAGTTCGAGGCGATGCTGCTCGAGCTGCTCTCCGACTTCCAGATCACGATCCCCGAGCTGGGCCGCGTCGAGGCGACCACGCAGCCCGTCGTGCTGCTGACGTCGAACAACGCCCGCGAGCTGACGGAGGCGCTCAAGCGCCGCTGCCTGTACCTGTGGCTCGACTACCCCGAGCTGGACCGCGAGCTCGAGATCGTGCGCGAGCGGGTCCCGGGCCTGTCCGCCACGATCGCGCGCCGGCTCGTCGAGGTCGTCGCGGAGATCCGCGCGCTCGACCTGAAGAAGCCGCCGTCGATCGCGGAGTCGATCGACTGGGCGCGGGCGCTGCTGCTGCTCGGCGCGGACGACCTGGACCAGGAGGTCTTCCGCGACACGCTCTCGGTGCTGGTCAAGCACCGCACCGACCTCGACCTCGTCGCCGAGCGCGTCGGCCTGCGGCTGCCGGCGCGCGCCGGCTCCGGGGACTGAGCGGGACGACCGTGGCCGCCGCGCCGCACGGCCCCACCGGCCCCGGCCCGCGCCAGCTGCGCCAGGCGGCGATCCACGCCGCCGCGCGGCCGGACGGCGTGCCCGGCGGGTTCGCGGGGCAGCTCGTCGTCTTCTGCGAGGAGCTGCGCGGCGAGGGCCTCGCCGTCGGCACGAGCGAGCTGCTCGACGCGACGGTGGCGCTCGACGCCGTCGCGTGGTCGCGCCGCGAGGACGTGCGCGAGACCCTGGCCGCCACGCTGGCGAAGTCCCCCGACGCCCGCCGCGTCTTCGACCTGGTCTTCGACCGCTTCTTCTTCCGCGCCGCCGAGGCCGAGGCCGTGCGCCGCAGCAGCACGGACGGCGAGGTGGCGGCGAAGCTCGCCGACGAGCTCGCCGGGGACGCACAGGGCGACGGCGAGGCGCACGAGGCCGGGGAGCAGCAGGGTGGCGACCCGCTCGACCTGGACGCGGTGCGCGAGGCGATCGCCCGGGCGATCGCCGAGGGCGCGTCCGGGCGGATGGCCGACCTGGCGGCGCTCGCGATCGGCAGCGTCGGCGGCGCGGTGACGGACACCGGCGTGGTCGGCGTCGACGTCCAGCGGATCCGCCGGGCCCTCGAGCTGCGGACCGATCCCGACCCGCAGGCGCCCGAGGACGACCCGCGCCGCGAGGGCCTGCCGCGGGAGGGCATCCGCGAGTTCGAGCAGCACCTGCGGCACGAGCTGGAGCGCCGCCGGATCGAGCGGCTGGGCGAGCTGCCGCCGGCGCGGCCGCTGAACCAGCTGGACCGCGCCCTGCCGACGAGCGCGGGGCAGAGCCTGGCCGAGATCCACCGCGTCGTCCGGCAGCTCAAGCGGCGCCTGAACACCCAGGGCCAGGAGCTGCGCGGCCACCGCCGGCGGACGCAGGTCGACCTGCGCGCGACGATGCGCGCGTCGCTGCAGACCGGCGGCGTCCCCGTCGTCGTCAAGGAGCGGGCCGTGCGGCCCCGGCGCCCCGAGATCTTCGTCCTGTGCGACGTCTCGACGTCGGTGACGAGCGCGTCCCTCTTCTTCCTCTCCGTCCTGCACGCGCTGCACGACGCGTTCCGCAAGATGCGCTCGTTCGTCTTCGTCGAGCGGATCTCCGAGGTCACGGAGCTGTTCGAGCGCGAGCGCGAGTTCGAGAAGGTCTCGCAGGCCATCGGCCGCGACGCCGGGGTGGCCGACGTCACGGGCTACACCGACTACGGCCGGGTGTGGCGCGAGTTCCTCGAGCAGACCGAGGACGACCTGCACCCGCGCTCGACGGTCATCGTCCTGGGCGACGCGCGCACGAACGGCCGCGATCCCGCCGAGGCGGCGTTCGCCGCGATCGCCGAGCGGGCGGGCCGCACGTTCTGGCTCAACCCCGAGCCGGCTCTCTACTGGGACTACGGCGACTCCGTCATCAGCCGCTACGCCGGGCACTGCGAGGTCCACGAGTGCTGGACGGCGGACCAGCTCGAGGGCTTCGTCGCCGCACTGACCGGGTCGGGCCCGGCGCCCGAGCCGCCGCGCCCGCACCGCCCCGGCCGCTGACGCGGCACCCCGGCCGGCCGCGCGGCGGGGGATACTCCCGGGGTGCCGGACCCGCTTCCCATCGCCCCCGCGACGCCCGCCGACGTGCCGCAGATCACGGCGATCTACAACGACGTCATCGCCACGACGACGGCGGTGTTCTCCGAGGCGGCCGTGACCGCCGAGGACCGCCTGGCGTGGCTGCGGGAGAAGCAGGCCGCCGGCCTGCCCGTGCTCGTGGCGCGCGACGGCGACGTCGTCGCCGGCTTCGCCACGTACGGCCCGTTCCGTCCGTGGCCGGGCTTCCGCACGAGCGTCGAGCACTCCGTCCACGTCGCCCGCTCGCACCGCCGCCGGGGCCTGGGCCGCCGCCTGGTGCAGGCGCTCCTCGACGAGGCGACCGCGGCGGGCCTGCACGTCATGGTGGCCGGGGTCGACGGCAGCAACGCCGCGTCGATCGCGCTGCACGAGGCGCTCGGGTTCACGCAGGTCGGCCGGATGCCCGAGATCGCGACGAAGCACGGCCGCTGGCTCGAGCTCGTCTTCCTGCAGCGGCGCCTGGGCGACGCCTGAGCCGCCGGGCGCGTCGGGTAGCCTGCCCCGTCGGTGTCCGCCCCCGCCGCCCCGGCCTCCCCCGCCGCCCCGCTCGTCGCGCGCGACGTCCGCCTGCGACGCGGCGACCTGGAGGTGCTCGCCGGGATCGACCTGGAGATCGCGCCGGACGAGGTCGTCGCCCTCGTCGGGCCCTCCGGGTCCGGCAAGTCGACGCTGCTCGAGCTCGTCTGCGGCCTGCGGGCGCCGGACGCCGGGACGGTGGACGCCCACCCCGCGGCGCTCATGCCGCAGCGCGACCTGCTGCTGCCGTGGCTCGACGCCCGCGACAACGTCGCGCTGCCGCTGCGCCTGGCCGGCGTCGCGCGGCGCCCGGCCCGCGAGCGCGCCGACGCGCTGCTGCGGCGCGTGGGCCTGGAGGGCTTCGCGCGCGCCCGGCCGGACGCGCTGTCCGGCGGCATGCGTCAGCGCGTGTCCTTCCTGCGCGCGCTCGCCACCGAGCGCGACCTGCTCTGCTTGGACGAGCCGTTCGGCGCCCTCGACGCGATCACCCGCGAGGAGCTGCGCGCGTGGCTCGGCGAGCTGCTGGCCGAGGGCGGCCGCTCCGTCCTGCTCGTCACCCACGACGTCGAGCAGGCCGTGCTGCTCGGCCACCGCGTCGTGGTCCTGACACCGCGCCCGGCACGCGTGGCGGCGACGATCGCCGTGCCGCGGCCCGCCGGCGGCGCCCCCGACCCGACCGACCCGCAGCTCGTCGCCGCCCGCCGCGCCGTCCGCGACGCCCTGCACGCCGCGATGGAGGCCAGCGCGTGAGGGCCGCCAGCCGCCCCGGCGACCGCCGCCCGCTGCCGCTCGCCGCACGCGTCGCGCTCGGCGTCGTCGGCCCGCTGCTGCTGCTCGGCGGCTGGCAGGCCTACGTGCGCCTGGCCGGCGTCGACGAGATCCTGCTGCCCGCGCCGACCACGGTGGCCCGCACGCTCGTCGACGACCGCGCGCTGCTGTGGGACGCCTTCGGACGGACGGCGCAGGAGATCCTCTTCGGCCTGGCGATCGCGCTGGCGCTCGGCCTGGTCCTCGCGCTCGCCATGCACCTCTCCCGCGTCGTCCGGGCCGCGATGGGGCCGCTCGTCGTCGGCACGCAGGCCATCCCGCTGCCGGTCCTCGCCCCCGTCCTCGTCTTCTGGCTCGGGTTCGGGCTGGCGCCGAAGCTCGCGATCGTCGCGATCATCTGCTTCTTCCCCGTCACCGTCGCCACCCTCGACGCCCTCGACCGCGTCGACCCCGACCTGCCGCGGCTGCTGCGGACGATGGGCGCCAGCCGCTGGCAGCGCCTGCGCTGGGTCGAGCTGCCGTCGGCCCTGCCGGCCGCGCTGTCGGGCGCCAAGGTGTCCGTCGCCATCGGCGGGATCGCCGCGATCTTCGCCGAGTACGCCGGCTACGAGCAGGGGCAGGGCGGCCTGGGCGGCGTGATCCAGACGGCGCAGCTGAACACCGCCCGCGCGTTCGCGGCCGTCGCGATCCTGGCGGTCTTCGCCGTCGTCACGACCGGGCTGCTCGCCGGGGCGCAGCGGCTCCTGGCGCCGTGGGCCGTGCGCCCCCGCGACCGCCGGCCCCGCTGACCGCGCCGCGACGACCGCACCGGGCGACCCGCTAGGCTCCGCCCCGCAGACGCATCCATCCGGGGAGTCCTGGCAGGGGCTGAGAGGGCGCTGGGACCGCGCCGACCCGACGACCTGATCCGGCTCATACCGGCGGAGGGAGCACCATGGAACGACACGACGCACCGCACGAGCGCCGGAGGCTCGCATGACCGCACGCCGCCCGCTGCTGCTGCTCGCCGCCCTCGCGGCCACCCTCGGCCTCGCCGCCTGCGGCGAGAAGAGCGAGAGCACGGCCGCCACGGAGAAGCCCCCGGCCGCCGCGCTCTCGCTGCTGCTCGACTACACGCCGAACGCGGACCACGCCGGCATCTACCAGGCGCAGGCCGCCGGCGACTTCGCCAAGGCCGGCCTGCAGGTCGACGTCCGCACCCCGGACGACCCCGCGAACGTCCTCAAGCTCGTGGCGTCCGGCCGCGTCGACCTGGGCATCTCGTACGAGCCCGAGGTCCTGCTGGCCCGCGCCGAGGGCCAGGACGTCACGGCCATCGCCAGCATCGTCACGCGCCCGCTGACGTCGGTCATCAGCCTGCCGAAGGCGAAGATCGCGACGGCAGCCGACCTGAAGGGCAAGACCGTCGGCACGGCCGGCATCCCCTACCAGTCGGCGTACCTGCAGACCATCGTGAAGAAGGCCGGCCTGCAGCCCGGCGACGTCAAGCAGGTCGACGTCGGGTTCAACCTGCAGAACGCGCTCCTGTCCGGCCGGGTCGACGCGACCCTCGGCGGCTTCTGGAACGTCGAGGGCGTCGAGCTGCAGCAGCGCCGCAAGGACCCGAAGGTCGTGCCCGTGAACGAGCTCGGCGTGCCGAAGTACGACGAGCTCGTCCTCGTCGCGCGCGGCGCGACGCTGAAGAGCAAGGAGTCCGCGATCCGCCGCTTCGTGCGCGCGCTCGGCCAGGGCTACGAGGCCGTGCGCAAGGACCCCGAGGCCGGCGCCGACGCGCTGCTGCGGGCCAACCCGGGGCTCGACGAGAAGCTGCAGCGCGCCGCCGTCGAGAAGACCGCCGAGGCGTTCTTCCCCGCCGACTCCGACCGCCCGTGGGGCTGGCTGCAGACGGACGAGTGGGCCGACTACGCGCAGTGGATGCTCGAGAACGGCCTGCTGAAGAAGCAGATCCCGCTCGACACCACCGTGACGACGGACTTCCTGCCGGGCGAGGGCGCCGGCGAGGGCCGCAAGACGCCGGGCGACGCCGGCCGCCCCAGCGAGCAGCTGCCCGGCTACCGCGGCGAGTAGCCGCTCAGGCCGGGACGGGCACGCCCGTCCCGGCGCGCCCGCGGGGCAGCACGTCGGGCCGGGTGGCCATGATGTGCGCGGCCGCGAGCGCGCCCCACGGGGCGTAGCGCGCCAGCCAGGCGTCGACGTCCGCCTCGGGCACCCGGGCCTGCGGGTCGCCGGTGAGGATCCGCCCGAGCGCCTTGCGCAGGTTCAGGTCGCCCGACGGCGGCCGGTCGGTGCGGCCGAGCGCCTGCGCGGCGACAAGCGCCAGCGTCCACGTGCCGACCTCGGGCAGCCGGCCCAGGCGCAGCAGCAGGCGGTCGCCGTCGCCGTCCTCGGCGATCCGCCCCGCAACGAGCTCGCGCGCCGCCCGGTGGACGACGGCGGCGCGCTTCGGCGCCAGCCCGCAGGCCTCGAGGTGGGCGGGCACGAGCGTGCCGGCCACCGCCGCCGCGTCGGGCGCGTCGCGCAGCAGCGGGTGCGTCGGCCGCTCGGGCCGGCGGACCGCGCCGTGGCGCACGATGATCCGCCGCTGGATCGTGACGGCGTCCTCGTACGCGATGAGCTGCTCGACGACGGCGCAGAGCAGCGCCTCGAACACGCTCGGGCGCCGGGCGGGCATGAGCCACGGGCGGGTGCGGACGGACGCGCCGATGAGCGGATCCTTCGCGTGGGCGCGCACGAAGGCGCGCAGGTCGGCGTCGCAGCCCACGGCGAAGCGCCAGCGGGCCAGGCCCGTCTCCGCCGCGGCGCGGGCCGCGGCGACGCCGCGCTCCCCCACCGCGGTGCGGGAGCCCAGGACGACGGCGCCGTCCCGGCGCTGGGCGGCCCGTAGCAGCAGGTCGTGCCCGTCGACCCGCAGGTAGCGGAAGAGCACCTGCCCGCGCCGGCGGCGCAGCCCGTCCGGCGATCCGCCCGGCAGGCGGAAGGGCCCGGGCGGGACGACCTCGGCGCGGACCTCGAGCGGCGAGGCGTCCATCGGCCCCCTAGTCGCCCAGCAGGTGCACGTCCACGAGGAAGCGGCGCGAGCCGACGACCCCGGGCAGGCGGCGCCGGCGGCGCACGGAGACCTTGCGGCCGACGACGGCCGTGGCGATGGCGCCCGCGACGAAGCCCGTGGTGACGACGGCGGCCGTCTGGGCGGCGACGAGCGCGGCGGGCCGGCCGGCGGGGGCGATGACCGCGTCGCTCGTGGCGTCGACGACCGGCACCTCGGCGGGCAGCGCGACGACCTCGCCGTCGAGCAGCTCGACGTCGTCGGTGTCGGCGGCGGCGGACGCGGGGTCGGGGGACGGCGTCATGACCCGGGCAGGATAGCGCCGGCCGCGGCCGGACCGGGACGGGTGCGCGGATCCCCCGCGCGCCGCCGGCGCGGCGCACGTCGCCCCGCCCCGACCACGGGACGGCGCCGCCGGCGCACGTCCCGCCCGTCCGGCCCGTACCCTGGAGGGTCCGTCATGTCCGAGTCCGCGAGCCCCGCCACCCCCGTCGACGTCTTCGCGAAGGTCCGCGGCCACGAGCGCGCCGAGCAGCTCGCCGCCGCCCGCGCGGGCGGCCTCCTGCCGTACTTCCACGTCCAGGACAGCGCGGCGCTGCCCGTCGTGACGATGGAGGGCGCCGAGCGGATCCAGCTCGGGTCCAACAACTACCTGGGCCTGACCTCGGACCCGCGCGTGCTCGAGGCGGCCCACCGCGCGATCGACGACTTCGGCTCCGGCCTGACCGGCTCGCGCCTGCTGAACGGCACGACGCCGCTGCACCTGGACCTCGAGCGCGAGATCGCCGAATGGATGGGCACGGAGGAGGCCCTCGTCTTCACGACGGGCCACCAGGCGAACGTCGGGACGCTCGGCACGATCCTGGCCCCCGGCGACACGGTCGTCGCCGACTCGGGCGACCACGCGTCGATCCTCGACGGCTGCCTGCTGAGCAAGGCGAAGCTGCGCCCGTTCCGGCACAACAAGCTCGACAAGCTCGAGAAGCAGCTGCAGCGCGCGCAGGGCGACGGCGGCGGCGTGCTCGTCGTCGTCGACGGCGTGTTCTCGATGGAGGGCGACATCGCGCCGCTCGTCGACATCGCCGAGCTGTGCGAGCGCTTCGGCGCGCGGCTGATGGTCGACGAGGCGCACGGCGCGGGCGTCCTGGGCGCGCGCGGCGCGGGGACGAGCGAGCTGCTCGGCGTCGAGGACCGCGTCGACCTGCGGATGGGCACCTTCTCGAAGTCGCTCGCGTCGTGCGGCGGCTTCATCGTCGGCTCGTCCGAGGTCATCGAGTACCTGCGGATCTCGTCCCGCTCCTTCCTCTTCACCGCGTCGGCCGTGCCCGCCGCCGTCGGTGCCGCGCTCGCGGCCCTGCGGATCGTCCGCTCCGACGAGGGCCCGCAGCTGCTGGCGCAGGTGCTCGACAACGCGCGCTACCTGCGGGACGGGCTCGAGGCGCTCGGCTACGCCGTCGTCCAGCCCCAGCCGCTGCCGGGCGGCGGCGACGTCGTCACGCCGATCGTCTCGGTCACCGTGGGCGACGACTGGAAGGCCGCGCTGCTCTGGCGCGCCCTGTACGACGGCGGCGTCTTCGTCAACACCGCGCTGCACCCCGCGGTGCCGCCGTCCGGCGCCGCGCTGCGCACGTCGGTGATGGCCACGCACACGCGCGAGGTCCTCGACCGGGCCATCGACGTCTTCGGCCGGGTCAAGCGCGAGTTCGAGGCCGAGCACGGCGCGCTGCCCGGCCCCGAGCTGCACCGCTAGCGCCGGCGCGCCACGCCGCGGTCCGCCCGCGGCGGCTCCGCGGCCCGGGGAACGCCGTTTTTCCCGCAACGAGCGGCCATCGGGGCGCGTCGGCGTTGACCGTCGCGGCGACCCGCCGTAGGTTCGACGGCGAGCGGTCGGCGGGTCCCCACCGGCCTTCGCGCCGGATCCACCGTGCCCCCGACCGGTGCCTGCCCGGCGCGGTGCTCGACGTCCACAGGCGAACGGGACGACGTCCCGGAGGGAGACGCGCGGATCGTGTTCCAGGCAGTGCAGATCGATCAGGCGACGGCGCGCCCAGCGCGCGAGGACCAGCGACGGGCGGCCCTCGCCCACGCGAACGCGATCCGCAGCGCCCGCGCGGCGCTGCGCCGCGCGATCGGCGACGGGCGGCGGCGCGCGGCGGACGTCGTCGCGGAGTGCCCGCCCGAGGCCGCATCGATGCCCGTCGGCGAGCTGCTCATGGCGCAGCACCGCTGGGGCGAGTCGCGGGCACTGCGCCTGCTCCGACGGATCCCGGTGTCCGAGACCAAGCCGCTCGGCAGCCTGACGCTGCGCCAGCGCGACGCGCTCGTCGAGCTGCTCGGCGGCGTCACCGTCCGCCACCCGCACTGACGCGGCCGCTCAGACGCGGAACGAGAGCCCGCCGCTGCGGCGCCGGAACGCGCGGCGCAGCACGGCGAAGGCCCCGGCGAAGACGACGACGGCCACCGCGATCGCCGCCCAGACCGGCACGTCGACCCCCAGCCCGGCCAGCCCGAAGCCGCCGCCGGCGCCCACCGCGAGCGCGGCGACGCCGGCGAGCAGGGCGCTGTGCGAGCGGTATCCGGCGGCGTGCTCGCGGGCGGCGAGCTCGAGCGACGAGGCCATCACGAGGACCAGGCCGCCGCCGATCAGCGCCGCGTTGCGGGTGACGAGCCCGACGACCGCCAGGACCAGCCCGGCGAGGATGAGCAGCTCCGTCACCGGCACCGGATGCCAGAGGGGCTTCGGGGCCTCCTCGCGCGGGGCCTTGACCGACGGCACGCCACGGGCGGCGGGCGGCGCGGCCGCACCGCCCGCCGCCGCCGGCGGGGGCGCGGCCGGCCGGGCGCCCGCGCCGGGGCGCTTCCGCGAGCGGCGCTTCTTGTGCTTGGGCTGCGGCACGGCGGCGAGGCTACCGGCCCGCGGCGGGCGCGGCGGTGGTCGTGGACGGGCGGGCGCCGTCCCGGGCCAGCAGCGCGGCGGCGTCGCGGGCCAGCTCGCCGGGGTCGGGTCGGCCGGAGACGCGGCGGTCGACGGTGCCGTCCGCGCGCACGAAGAGCGTCAGGGGGCAGACGGCCCCGCCCAGGCGCGACGACAGCGCGCCGTCCACGTCGTAGACGGTGCGCAGGCGCCAGCGGCGGGCGCGGGCGGTGGCCGCGGCGCCGTCGTGGTCGTCGCCCGTCGCGACCGCCAGACCGGTCAGGCCGGGCGTGCGGCCCACGAGCCGGTCGACCGCGTCGACGACGTCCAGGCACTCGTCGACGGGCCGGTACGTGACGACGACGAGCGGCCCGCGGCGCAGCAGCGCGCACGAGGTGACGACGGACGGGTGCCGGATCGAGCACGCGGGCCGGCTGCCCGCCGCGCCCTGGTCGGCCCGCTCCGCCAGGTTGACGAAGTCGTCGCGCAGCTTGGGGGCCGTCGCGAGCGGCGCGGCGAAGACCGGCAGGCGCTCCCCGGGGCGGACCTCGTCGGGGCCCCCGCCGCCGCGGCCCAGCAGGAGCGAGCCGCCGACGAGGACGACGAGCAGCACGCCGACGACCGCCACGAAGCGGGCACCCACGGACCGGGCCGCGTCGCGGGCCTGGGCGCGGACGGGGTCGGCCGGCAGCGGCCGCGGCGCCGGGCCGGCGGCGCCCCGGTCGTCCGTCGCCGACCCGCCCCGGGCGCCGTCCGCCCCGCGCGGAGGGTCGTCCGCGGCGCCGTCCTCGCGGTCCCGCGCCGCGGCGGCGCCCGGCTCGCCGCGGCGCTCGGCGCCGGCGGCGTCCCCGCGCGGGCCGCGGTCCTCCCCCGCGTCGCGCGCGTCCGGCGCGAACGCGAACGGATCGTCCTCGGGCCGCCGACGCTCGTCGCTCACGCCGGCACCTCCTCGCGCGCCGGGCGCTCCGGCGCGGGCCCGACCGTCGCCGTGCCGCCGTCCCGGCGCCGCCCGGCCGCGAGCCCCGCGACGGCCGGCAGCACGACGACGACGGCCAGGACGGCCACGAGCAGGTCGAGCACGGTGATCAGGCCGAACTGGCGCAGGAGCGGGAAGTCGGAGACGGCGAGGACCCCGAACCCGGCGACCGTCGTGGCCGCCGACGCCCCGACGGCCCGCCCGGTCGACGCGGCGGTGCGGGCGAGCGCGACGGCGTCGGGATGCCCGGCGGCGCGCTCCTGCCCGTAGCGCTCGAGCAGCAGGACGCCGAACTCCGTGCCGATCGCGACGATGAGCGTGCCGAGCACGACCGAGAGCGGGTTGAGCGGCAGGCCGAGCGCCCACGTCAGCAGCCCCGACCAGCCGGCCGCCAGGGCGACGGGGAGCACCGGGAGCAGGCCGCGGCGGGCGGATCGCGTGGCGGCGAGCAGCAGCCCGGCGACGAGGACGAGCGTGCCGAGCAGCGTGAGGATGCGGCGGGCCGGCGAGGAGATCGACGCGCTCGCGTCGGCGGCCAGCGTCGGCAGGCCCGTCACGGTGGCGTCGACGCCCGCAGGACGCCCGGCCGCGGCGGCGCGGCGGACGGCGTCGATCGTCGCGCGCTGCCGGTCGAGCGGCCCGACGGGCACGCCGAAGCTCAGCAGGATCGACCGACGGTCGGCCGTGATCGCCGCGCTGGTGAAGTACTCCGGCAGCCCCGCGAGCGCCGTGCGCACCGCGGCGGCGTCGCGCAGTTTCGCCGGGTCCTGCCCGAGCAGCGCGGAGAAGGGCACGCTCAGCGGGCACAGGCGGGCGCGGCCGCGGCAGCCGGTCGCCCGCGCCGCGTCGTAGCCGGCGCCGCGCAGCACGCGGGCGCGGAGCGCGTCGGCCCACGCCAGCACCTCGGGCCGGGCCAGGTCGCGGCCGCGCAGCAGCACCTGCAGCTCGCCGGCCTGGCCGCTCTCGCGCTCGACGGCGCCCAGGTCGCGCACCGCGGGCAGGTCCCGCGGGACCAGCCGCTCGATGCTCGTCTCGACGGGCTCGCGCGCGCCGAGCACGATCCCCGCGACGGCGAGCACCACGCCGACGGCCAGCACGCTGCGGGGCCGCCCGTACGCTCCCGCGACCAGGCGGCGCACCACGGGCCCGGTGCCCAGGCCTCCGGCGGGCAGCGCCGCGGGCGCCACCGGGTCGGCGCGCCGCGGTCCCGTCGCGGCCTCGGCCTCGGGCGTCACCGGCACGGCGGCGGGCCGGGGTGCGCGGCGGGCGTGCAGCACGAGCCCGACGGTGAAGGCGGCCAGGACCGCGAGCGCCACGCCGGCGCCGAGGACGAGCGCGAACCCGCGCACGAGCGGCGTGGGCGACGCGAGCAGCGCGACGAAGCCGACGAGCGTCGCGCCCGCGGCCAGCACGATCGGGCGCCCGCCGCGGGCCACGGCGTCGCGCACGGCCTCGCGTCCGGCGAGCCCCGCGCGACGGGACTCCTCCACGCGCGCGTGCAGCTGCACCCCGTAGTCGACGGCCAGGCCCAGCAGGACCGGGAGCGTCGCGATCGTCCCCAGGTCGGCGGGCAGGCCGAGCAGCCCCATGCCGCCGAAGACGACGGCGACCGTGCCCAGCGCGAGCAGCAGCGGCCCGAGGCGCCGCCGCTCCGGGAACGTCGCCGCCAGGACGAGCGCCATGACGAGCACGCCGACGCCGAGCAGGGCGAGCAGCGCCCGCTCCAGCTCGCCGGCGACCGCGTCGACGAGGACCGGCGAGCCGCTGACGACGTAGGTGCCGCCGTGGGTCAGGCGGAAGTCGGGCAGGGCGACGGCGCGCTGCACGAGCTCGACGGCGCGGCGGCGGTCGGCGTCCGACAGGTCGGCGCGCAGCCGGACGGCGATCAGGCCGGCGTCCGGCGTCGGCAGCACCGCGCGGAACTGGGCGCGGGGCGTCGTGCCGGTCCCCCCGAACACCAGTCGCTGGACGAAGCGCGCGTCGGTGGCCGAGACCCCGGTCGGGTTGATGTCGAACTCGCGCGCGAGCTGGGCGTAGCCGGCGATCCGCGACTGCAGCCGGCGCGACGCGCGCTCCGCCGCGCGGCGCCCCGCGGCTGCGACCTCGGCCGCCGACGCGCCGCGCCGACGCGCGGCCGCCTCGGCGCGCCCCTGCGCCGTCTGGGCGGCCGTCGCGGCCTCTCCCGCCAGCGCCTGCACCTGCTCGTTGACCGCGCCGACGCCCGTGTTGACGAACGTTCCCGGGCCGTAGACGACCTGCGCCGGCGTCAGGTCCCGCAGCGCCTCGCAGGGACCGTCCTCGCCCCCGGGCAGGGTGCCCGCGCTCCGGGGCGCCCGGCCGCCCAGGCAGCCCTCGAGCGCGCCGACGCGCGTCACGTCGTCCGTGAGCACGAGGTCGCGCGCGGACTCGCGCACGAGCACGACGATCGCCTCGTCACCGAACGCGCGCGCCGCCGCGCGGTCGGCGCGGGCGGCGTCCGAGCCGGTGCCGACGACGGTCCGCACGGCGGCGGTCGTCCCGAGCTGCGTCAGCCCGACGACGGCCAGGACGAGGGCGAGCGCCGCGACCGCCAGGACGCGCCGCGGGCGCCGCAGGCAGGCGTCGACGAGGCGGCTCACGGCCGCCGCTCCGCCCGGCCCCCGGCGAGGGCCGGCCGCGCGCTGCGGGCGGCGGCCGGCACCGGGATCAGTTCATGCCCAGCGGCCCGCGCGAGGCGCCCGCCAGGAACTGGTTCACGAACGGGTTCTCCGAGTTGAAGAGGTCCTCGGCGGGACCGGCCTCGACGATGCGCCCGCGCCAGACGACGTTGATGTACTGCGAGACGCGGCGCGCGGTCATGATGTCGTGCGTGATCAGGGTGAAGGCCGGCATGTGCGGCCAGTCCTTCTCCCGCGCCTGCTCCATGGTCTCGGCGTGGATGTCCTTGATCAGCTCGCCGAGCAGGGCGGTGCGGACCGGGTCCAGGCCGGAGTCGGGCTCGTCGAAGAGGACGATCGACGGGTCCAGCACGAGGGCGCGCGCGAAGCCGGCGCGCTTGCGCATGCCGCCCGAGAGCTCGTTGGGGAACTTGTCCCACGCGTCGCCCAGGCCGACCTCGTCCATGCGCCGGTCGACGATGCCCTTGATCTCGTCCTCGGACTTGTCGGTGTGCTGGCGCAGCGGGAACGCGACGTTGTCGTAGATGTTCATGGAGCCGAAGAGCGCGCCGTCCTGGAACAGGACGCCGAACTTCTGGCGCATCGCGAGCAGCTGGTCCAGCGGCATCGACGGGACGGACTCGCCGTGCACGAGGACGTCGCCGTCGTCCGGGTACAGCAGGCCGACCATGTGCTTGATGCAGACCGACTTGCCGGTGCCGGACGGCCCAAGGATCATCGAGATCATGCCCTCGGGCAGGCCCATGTTGAGCCCGCGCAGGATGCGGTTGCGGCCGAACGCCTTGTAGGTCTCGACGAACTCGACCGCGTCCGGGGCGCCGGTCGGGCGGCGCTCGCCGGTGTGCCACTTGTACTCGTCGTCGGGATCGTCGACGGCCGGCTCGCGGACGATCTGCACCGTGCCGCCGCCCGGCGCGCCCTCCTCCTGCTCGTCGGCGCGGGCGCCGCGGCCGCCGGCGGCGACGGGGACGCGGTCCTCGTCGTCGGGCAGGTCCAGCTCGGTCTCGCCCGTGCTGCCCGCGTCCCACTCCTGCTCGTCGACGTGCTCGGGGCGGGCCTCGCCCTCGTGGGGGTCGACGAACAGCCCGGTGTCGTCGGCGACCGGCTCGCGCGGCGCGTCGCCGTTCGGGCCGTCGCCCTGGTCCTTGCGGAAGTCCGGCATGGCTTTCCTAGCCTCCGATCGGAGCTCGCGGATTGGCGCCCCAGAACACCTGCGTCAGCAGCATGGCGATCAGGTGCACCAGCATGAGGTTGACGACCATCGACTTGGCCGTCGCGGTGCCGACGCCGACGGGTCCGCCGCCGGCGTTGTAGCCGTAGTAGCAGCCCACCAGCACGATCGCCGTGGCCATGAGCATGGCCTTGATCATGCTGTACAGCAGGTCGGGTGGGTTCTGGAACATCCAGAAGATGAGCTGGTAGCCGCCCGACGACACGTCGCCGACCTGCACGACGACGGCGAGGTAGCTGGCGAAGAAGCCGGCCCCGATCGCCGAGACGTACAGGAACGGCAGCACGAGCCAGGACGCCAGCAGGCGCGTCGCGCAGAGGAACAGCACGGAGTCGAAGCCCATGACCTCGAGCGCGTCGATCTCCTCCGAGATCCGCATCGATCCGAGCTCGGCGACGATGCCGGTGCCGACCTTCGCGGCCATCATGTAGCCGAAGACGACGGGCACGAGCTCGCGCAGGTCGCACCAGGCGGTGAAGACGCCCGCGTACGCCGGCGAGCCGACGGACCGCGTGAAGTACGCGCCCTCGATGCCGCACTGCAGGCCGATGACGAAGACGAGGCCCCAGATGACGAGCGCGGAGCTCGTGATCAGGACGCCGGCCTGGCGCAGGGTCTCGCCGAGGAACTTGAGGACGCGGAGCGAGTAGACCTGCCCGAGGACCTTCGCCCCGAACTTCGTCATCTCGCCGGTCGCGGCGAGCAGCTCCTTCGGCTGGTCGAGCCAGGCGCTCATCGGGCGCCCCCGCCCCGGGAGAGGTTCACGCGCACGCGAGCGTGGGTCACTTGATCACCAGGATCTCGGGGTTCGTCGCCAGGAGCGTCTGGGTGAAGATGTAGTTGAACGCGAAGACGCCGAGGAACGCGATGACGACCGCTTGGTTCACCGCTCTGCCGACGCCCTCGGCGCCGCCCTTCGCGGTCATCCCCTTGTACGAGCAGACGACGGCGATGATCGCGCCGAACAGCGTGCACTTGACGAACGACCCCCACAGGTCGGTCGTGGAGGCGTTCGCGAAGAACGTCGCCCAGAACGGCCCGAGCGGGGCGCCGTTGACGAGCGTGGCCAGCACGCCGCCGAAGACGCCGAAGATGATCGCGTAGATGTCGAAGAGGCCCGTGACGATCATCAGGGCCAGGAAGCGCGGCACCACCAGGCTCTTGACCGGATCGATGCCGAGCACCTGCAGGGCGTCGAGCTCCTCGCGGATCTTGCGCGCGCCGAGGTCGGCGGTGATCGCGGTGCCCGCCACGCCGGCCAGCACGATCGCGGTGACGGTGGGCGCGAACTCGCGGATCGTCGCCAGGACGAAGAAGCCGCCCAGGCGGTCGAGCGCGCCGAAGAGCACCAGGAAGTTCGCCGCCTGCAGACCCGGGGCGCCGAACGAGATCGCGACCGTCGAGATCAGGAGCGGGAACCAGCAGAGCCGGAGCGCGAAGAGGAACTGGTGGACGAACTCGTCGCCGTAGGAGTACGGGGGCCGGACGGCGGAGACGATCGTCTTCCCCGTGAGGATCATCATGTCGCCGACCTCCTCCAGTGCCCCCTTGGCGGGGTCGAAGATGCGATCGGAGACGGTGCGAACCATGGGCGTCGGTAGGCCGGCCGGGTGGGGTCTCGGCAGGACCGGGCAAGCCTACGCGAAGAGTCCCGTGTGTGCCACCGACCACACGAATCCGGCTTGGACACTGGGCTTACGGCGTCCGGGCACCTCGCGACCACCGGTAGGTTTGGTTCTCGTTGGGAACGCGTACGCCGTCCAGTCGTCCCGCACGGCGCGTCTCCGATTCGCGGTCGGCGCCGGGACGCTGTGTTAGCCTGCCCGCGCGATGACGCCGTCCTCTCCCCTGCGCCCCCTGACGGGCGCCTGCCTCGCGGCCCTCGCGGCCGGCGGCGCCCTGGCCCTGTCCGCCTGCGGCGGGGACAGCGAGGCGAAGGTCGTCGACGCGTCGAAGGGCCGGCCCTTCCAGGTCTCGGCGATCGCCTCGTTCGACCGCAGCCAGTCGCTCGCGCGCACGGAGACGCTGACGATCCGCGTGACGAACGAGGAGCGCGGCCGCGCGCTGCCGAACGTCGCGGTCGTCCTGGACGGCCTGACGCGCGACATCTCGAGCGACGACGACGGGGCCGGGCGCGTGTCCGACCCGCGACGCCCGCTCTGGATCGTGGACGAGCCGCCGAAGGGCGGGACGACGGCCTACGTCGGCACCTGGGCCCTCGGCCGGCTCGAGGCGGGCCAGCAGAAGGTCTTCCGCTGGAAGCTGACGCCGGTCGTCGCGGGAAAGCACCGCCTGCGCTGGCGCGTGGCCGGCGGCCTCGACGTCGACGCGCCCGTGCGCGCGTCGGGCGGGCCCGCCAAGGGCCGCTTCGACGTCGTCGTCGGCGACTGAGCCCGCGCCGTCCGCGGCCCGGCCCCGGGGCCGACCGCCGGTCGCCCCGCACGCGACGCGCCCCGCCGCGCGCGTTCGCCCGGGCCCCGGGAACGACGACGGGCGCCGCCGGTCCGAGGACCGACGACGCCCGGGGACGTCCTGCGGAGGAGGCGGCCGCTCAGCGCGGGGGCAGGTCCTCCGGCGAGTGCGCCTGCAGCGTCTCGCTGCCGGCCTCGCCCGTGCGGATGCGGTACGACTCGTCGACCGGCACGAGGAACACCTTGCCGTCGCCCACCGCGCCCGTGCGGGCGTGCTTGAGGATCGAGTCGACGATCGTCTGCACGTCCGCGTCGTCGACGACGCACTCGATCTTGAGCTTCGGGCGCAGGTAGTTCGTCAGCTCGGCGCCCCGGTACTTCTCCGTGATGCCCTTCTGGCGCCCGGAGCCCTTGACCTCGGTCACCGACAGGCTCGGGAAGCCGAGCTCGAGGAGCTCACCACGGATGGGCTCGAAGGCCTCGTGGCGGACGTACGCGACGACCATCTTCATGCGGGGATCTCCTTGCTGGGACTGCTCGGCGTGGTGAACCCGATGGACGGCGTGGCGGCGTTCGCGGCACCCACGAGCTCGGCCTCCGGGATGAACTGCTCAGGGTAGCCGTACATGCCGTGCTCGGAGATGTCGAGGCCGGCACGCTCCTCCTCCTCGCTGACGCGCAGCCCGATCGTCTTCTTGATGAGCCAGAAGACGAGGAACGACGCGGCGAAGACGAAGACGAAGGTGATCACCACGACGACCGCCTGGACGAGCAGCTGGTCGATCCCGCCGCCGGTGAACAGGCCGCCGTTCGGGTTGCCGCCCAGCGCGTTGTACTTCGCGAGCTCGGGCGACAGGAAGAGGCCGACGGAGAGCGTGCCCCAGATGCCGGCCAGGCCGTGGGCCGAGGTGGCGCCGACCGGGTCATCGATGCCGATGCGGTCGATGAAGAGGACGCCGAAGACGACGATCAGGCCGCCGACGAAGCCGATGATCGGCGCCGCCCACATCTCGACGTAGCCCGCCGGGGCGGTGATGGCGACGAGGCCGGCGATGGCGCCGTTGCCGAGCATGCCGACGTCGAAGGACTTCGTCTTGAACCACATCGCCAGGCCGGCGCCCGCGACGCCGAAGGCGGCGGACAGGTTGGTGACGGCGATGACGTGGGCGAAGAAGCCCGAGTCCGTGTTGAGCGAGGAGACGCCATTGAAGCCGAACCAGCCGAGCCACAGGACGATCACGCCGATGCCGAAGATCGGCATGGAGTGGCCCGGGATGGCGCGCGGCTTGCCGTCCTTGTCGTACTTGCCCAGGCGGGGCCCGAGGACGATCGCGGCGGCCAGGGCGGCGGTCGCGCCGCACAGGTGGACGACGCCGGAGCCGGCGTAGTCGAGGGCGCCCGCAGCGTCGCCGATCGTGATGCCGTTGTCGCCGCCGAAGAAGCCCATGCCCGACCACGTCGCGTGGGCGACGAGCGGGTAGATCACGGCGATGAAGACGACGCCGAAGATCGGGTAGGCGATGAACTTGATCCGCTCGAGGGTCGAGCCCCAGACGATCGCCAGCGCGACGGCCGCGAACGTGAACTGGAAGAAGAAGAACGCGAAGCCGTCCGCGCCGCCCGTGGCGGTCGGGGCCCCGTCGGTGAACGCCATCTTGTAGAAGGCGTCGCCCCCGCCGCCGATCAGCTTCGTGCCGTCGGCGCCGAACGCGACGGCGTAGCCGATGGCCCACCAGACGATCGCGGCCACGGCGATGTTCACGAAGATCTTCGCGATGCCGGCGCCGACGTTCTTGCCACGCGAGAAGCCGACCTCGAGGCCGAGGAACCCGACCTGCATGAAGAAGACGAGGCAGGCGCCGAGGATGAGCCAGACGGCGTTGAGCTCGTTGGCGATCCGCAGCAGGTCGCCGCCGATCTGGCCGGGCTCGTTGCCCGTGTTGCCCTTGTAGCCGCCGTCGGGGACGTAGATCGCGAGCGACATCGCCGGCACGGCGATCGACGACGAGATGACCGACAGCACCGCGGCGATGCCGAGCTTCTTGCGCGACGGCATCGACCACCGGGGGCCGGTGCGCACCGGGGCGCTTGAATGGGCGGGAGCACCGGCCGCGTCCGGCGCGGCGTGCCTCCGTAGGGTCCAGGACATCCGTGTTCCTCCTTGGTGGACGGCCTGAAGCGTCCCGCCCCCGGGGCCCACCGCCGCTGGACCGATGGCGAAACCGGGGATGTGCAGATGCTCCACATCGGCGCCCCCCATCCGCCGTGGCGGGCGGCCGAACCGCCCCCTTGTACATCGGGATAAGGTCTGGTGCGGCCAATGGGACCTAGTGTCACCGCTGGTCAGCTTGCGCGGTCGAGGGATTCCCGCGCGGGCGCCGGTCACCGATCCCGAGGAGCACTCGCACCCCATGACCCATTCCCGCCAGAGGAACGTCTCCGCCGCCCGGTGGAGCGCCGACGACGTCGCACTCGGCATCGACGACCTCACCCGCCCGCAGAACCAGGTCTTCGGGGTCGACGTCTTCAGCCCGGCGGTGCAGCGTCAGCGGCTGCCGAAGGACGTGTACAAGCGCCTGCAGCGCACGCTCGAGCGCGGCGAGGCCCTGGACGTGACCCTGGCGGACGCCGTCGCCTCGGCGATGCGCGACTGGGCGCTGGAGAAGGGGGCCAGCCACTACACGCACTGGTTCCAGCCGCTCACCGGCTCCACGGCCGAGAAGCACGACTCGTTCTTCGGCCCCACCGGCGACGGCGGCGCCATCGCCGAGTTCTCCGGCAAGGAGCTGATCCAGGGCGAGCCGGACGCGTCCTCGTTCCCGTCGGGCGGCATCCGCGCGACGTTCGAGGCCCGCGGCTACACCGCCTGGGACCCGACGTCGCCGGCGTTCATCCTCGAGAACCCGAACGGCGCGCTGCTGTGCATCCCCACGGCGTTCACGTCGTGGACGGGCGAGGCGCTCGACACGAAGATCCCGCTGCTGCGCTCGATGGACGTGCTCTCGCGCTCCGCGATCCGCGCCCTGCGCCTGCTGGGCGACGAGGACCCGCAGCGCGTCTTCACGACGATCGGCGCCGAGCAGGAGTACTTCCTGATCGACGAGCAGTACTACTACGAGCGCCCCGACCTGCAGATCACGGGCCGCACCCTCTTCGGCTCGCAGCCGCCGAAGGGCCACGAGCTGGACGACCACTACTTCGGGGCGATCCCCGAGCGCGTGCTCGCGTACATGATGGACACGGAGCGCCAGCTCCAGCGTCTCGGCGTGCCGGTGAAGACCCGGCACAACGAGGTCGCGCCCGGCCAGTACGAGCTCGCGCCGCTGTTCGAGACGTCGAACGTCGCCGCCGACCACCAGCACCTCGTGATGCAGGTGCTCGAGCAGACCGCTCCGAAGTACGGCCTGGTCTGCCTGCTGCACGAGAAGCCGTTCGCCGGCGTCAACGGCTCGGGCAAGCACAACAACTGGTCCATGGGCACCGACCTGGGCGGCAACCTGCTCGACCCGGGCGACACGCCGCACTCCAACCTGGTCTTCCTGTTCTTCTGCTCCGCGGTCATCAAGGCCGTCAACGAGCACCAGGGCCTGCTGCGCGCCACCGCCGCGAACGTCGGCCAGGACCACCGCCTGGGCGCCAACGAGGCGCCGCCGGCGATCATGTCGATCTTCCTGGGCTCCGAGCTCGAGGCCGTCTTCGACGCCATCGAGGCGGGCGAGGGCGATCCGTCGGCCCCCGGCTCGTTCCTCGGCCTGGGCACCCCGGTCCTGCCGCCGCTGCCGCGCCACTCCGGCGACCGCAACCGCACCTCGCCGTTCGCGTTCACGGGCAACAAGTTCGAGTTCCGCGCCCTCGGCTCGAGCCAGTCGCTCGGCCTGACGAACACGGTGCTCAACACGATCGCCGCCGAGGCCATCGACGCGCTCGCCGACGAGCTCGAGAAGAAGCTCGACGCCGGCACGGAGCTCGCCGCGGGCGTCACCGAGGTCACGTCCGAGACGTACAAGGCCAACAAGCGGGTCGTCTTCGGCGGCGACGGCTACTCCCAGGAGTGGGCGGACGAGGCGGCCGAGCGCGGCCTGCTGAACCTGCGCAACACGCCGGACGCCCTGCCCGAGATCGTCACGCCGAAGTCGATCGCGCTGTTCGAGAAGTACGAGGTGCTCTCGGAGCGCGAGGTCGAGGCGCGCTACGAGGTCCTCCTCGAGCAGTACGGCGTGAAGCTGAACATCGAGGCCGAGACGGCCGCGCACATCGCGCGCACGCTGATCCTGCCCGCCGCCGTCAGCCAGCTGAAGGTGCTGCAGGAGACGGGCCTGGACGCCCAGGCCGCCGAGACGAAGGGCCTGGTCGACGAGTTCTACGAGCGCGTCCTCAAGCTCGAGGAGCTCAACCGCAAGCCGGGCGAGTTCTCCGACATGGAGCACGTGCGCTTCCAGCGCGACGAGGTCATCCCGGCCATGGACGCGGTCCGCGAGACCGCCGACCGGCTCGAGCGGATCATCGCCGACGACCTGTGGCCGCTGCCGCACTACTCGGAGATGCTCTTCATCAAGTAGCCCGGACGCGGCCCCGCGCCGCGCCCCGCAGGACCCGGAGCCCCCGCGTGCGCGGGGGCTCCGCCGTTGGGAGGGCCATCGCCTGCGATCCGGGCGTACGACGCACGCCATTGGCGTAATCCTGATCTGGTATCTGGTAATTTGCGCGCATGGACCCTCTGCACCTCCGCGTCCTGCGCGAAGTCGCCCGGCGCGGGACCATCGCGGCGGCGGCGGACGCCCTCGGCTACACGCCGCCGGCCGTCTCGCGACACCTGAGCCTGCTCGAGCGCGACGCCGGTCGCGCGCTGCTGGAGCGCACGCCGCGCGGGGCCCGGCTGACGGACGCCGGCGTCGCGCTGCTGGCCCACGCGGAGCGGATCCTCGAGCAGATCGAGGCCGCGCGGGCCGAGATGGCCCTCCTGTCCGCCCCGGTCGAGGAGACGGTCCGCGTGGCGGCGTTCCGCGGGGCGATCCTGACGTACGTCCCGCAGGCCGCGCGCGAGCTGCGGCGCGGCGGCGACGACGTCGACGTCGCCTTCGAGGTGTGCGACGCCGGGCCGGCCGCCGACCTGGTGCGCCGCGGCGGCGCGTCCATCGCCGTGCTCAACCGCGCCGCGCTGCCGCTGGACGTCGCCGACCTGGACGTGCGGCCCCTCCTCGAGGACGAGGTCGTCTGCGTCCTGCCCGCGGACCACCCGCTCGCCGGCGAGGAGCGGATCCCGCTCGAGCGGCTGGCCGACGAGACCTGGATCCTCGGCGACCGGCCCGGGTGCCCGATGGACGCGCTGTTCCTGCGCGCGTGCCGCCGGGAGGGCTTCGCGCCCGACCGCCGCTACGTCGCCGACGACAACGAGGTCGGTCTGGGCCTCGTCGCGGCCAGCCGGGCGCTCAGCATCGCGCCCCGCCTGTCGGTGGCGGACCCGCCGCCCGGCTTCGACGTCGTGCGGCGCCCCTTCGCGCGGCCGCTGCCGATCCAGGTCGTCAGCGTCACCCACGTGCGGGCCCCCTCCACGCCGGCGCGGACCCGCGTGCGCGCGGCCCTGCACGCCGCCGCGGACCGCTACGCCGCGGACCGCCCGCCCGTGCCGGCCGCCGGAGGCGCGGACGAGCGCGCCGTCGTCGCGGCGGCCCCGGGGGTCGGCGCGGCCGTGGCGCCGGTCGCCGCCGTGGCCGCCTGACGCGGCGCCCGCGCGGCGCGGCGCCCGCGCGGCGCGGCGCCCGCGCGGCGCGGCCGGGCGCGGCCGGCGGCGTGCCCGGTCCTCAGACCGGGGACGTCACCGCGGCCGCCGGGCGCGGCACCGCGTCGAGCAGCCGCCGGGTGTAGGGGTGGCGCGGCCGCGCGAAGAGCTCCGCGGTCGGTGCCGCCTCGACGATCCTCCCGCCGCGGACGACGGCGACGTCGTTGGCCACGCGGCGCACCACCGCCAGGTCGTGGCTGATGAGCAGCACCGCGACCCCCAGGTCGGCGCGCAGCCGCGCCAGCAGCTCGAGGACCCGCGCCTGCACGCGCACGTCGAGCGCGGACGTGGGCTCGTCGAGGACGAGCAGCCGTGGCTCGGGCGCGAGCGCCCGGGCGATGGCCACGCGCTGCCGCTGGCCGCCCGACAGCTCGCGCGGCAGGCGCCGGCCCAGCGCCGGATCCAGCCCCACCCGCTCCAGCAGCGCGTCGGCCCGCCGCGCCCGGGCGGCGCGGCCGCCGGGGCCGCCGGGCGGCAGGGCGCGGGCGACGGCCTCCCCCGCGCGCACGCGCGGGTCGAACGACAGCAGGGGGTCCTGGAAGACGGTCTGCACCGCGGCGGCGCGCGCGCGGCGCGCCGCGCGGCCGCGCGCCGCCGAGTCCACGCCCGCGAGGGTCACGACGCCGCCGTCCGCCCGCTCCAGGCCGACCACGATGCGGGCCAGCGTCGACTTGCCGGAGCCGGACTCGCCCACGACCGCGAGCGTGTGGCCGGCGCGCAGGTCCAGGTCGACGCCGTCGAGCGCGGCCCGGGCCCCGAAGCGGCGCCGCAGGCCCCGCACCCGCAGGACCGTCCCGGCCCCCTCCCCCGTCGGCGGCGCGTCCGGCACGGGGTCGGTCACGCGGGGCGTCGCGGCCACCAGCTCGCGCGTGTAGGCGGCCTGCGGCGCGGCGAACACGCGCCGCGCCGGCCCGGCCTCGACCACCCGGCCGGCCCGCAGGACGACGAGGCGGTCGCAGGTGGCGGCGGCCAGGTCGAGGTCGTGCGTGACGAGCACCGTTCCCAGGCCCCGCCGCACCCGCACCTGCTCCAGCGTGCGCAGCACCTCGGCCTGGGTGGTGACGTCGAGCGCCGTCGTGGGCTCGTCCGCCAGGAGCAGCCGCGGGTCGCCGAGGAGCGCGGCGGCGAGCACGACCCGCTGGAGCATCCCGCCCGAGAACGCGTGCGGACGCCGGCCCAGGCTGCCCTCCGGGTCGGGCAGCCCGACCTCGTCCAGCAGCGCGGCGGCCCGCGCCCGGGCGCCGTCGCGGTCGGTGCCGGTGGTCCGCGCCACCTCGGTCAGGAACCCGCCGACCGTGGCGAGCGGATCGATCGCGGCGCGGGGATCCTGCGGCACGAGCGCCACCCGCTCGCGACGGTGCCGGGCGAGCGCCGCCCGGTCGAGCGTCAGGACGTCCCGGCCGTCCACGCGCACGGCGCCGACGGCCCGCCAGCCGGCGGGCACGACGCCGAGCACCGTCCGCAGCAGCAGCGACTTGCCGGCACCGGACTCGCCGACGAGGCCGACCGTCTCGCCCTCCTCCACCCGCAGCGACGCGTCGTCGACGACCGGGCGGGCGTGCCGTCCGGGCGGCAGGAGCGTCAGCCCCTCGATCTCGAGCAGCGGCGCCATCAGTCCTCCTCCCGTCCGACGCGCGCGGCCAGGGCGTCCCCGAGGACGTTGACCGCCAGGACGACGGCGACCAGGGCGGCGGCGGGCACGAGCGCCGGCCAGGCGTCGCCCGCCTGCAGCGCGTCGAGCCCCTCGTGGATCATCGCGCCCCAGTCCGCGTCGGGCGGCTGCACGCCCAGGCCCAGGTACGACAGGCTCGCGAGGGCGACGAGCGCGATCCCGGCGTTCACCGCGGCGCGGGCGAGCAGCAGGCCGGCGACGTTCGGGAGCACGCCGCGCAGCGCGATCGCCAGGGGCCCCCAGCCCGTGGTGCGGTAGGCGTCGACGTACGGCCGGGCGACCTCCTCGATCGTCGCCGTGCGCACCTGGCGGGCGACGTACGGGGTCAGCCACAGCGCGATCGCGACGACCGGCCCGACGGCTCCCGGCCCCGTGCGCGCGACGACGACGAGGGCGAGCAGCACGCCGGGGAACGCCAGGGCCACCTCGAGCGCGCGGGACAGCGCGGCGTCCACGAGCCCGCGCCGCCACCCCGCCAGCAGGCCGACCGCCGTGCCCAGCGCGGTCGAGACGGCGACGATGACGAGCGGCGCCAGCAGGCTGGAGCGCGCGCCGTGCAGCAGCCGCGACAGGACGTCCCGCCCCTGCTGGTCGGCGCCGAGCGGATGGGTGCCGCTCGGGCCCGCCAGGCTCGCTCCCAGGTCGACGGCGTTGGGGTCGTGCGGCGCCAGCAGCGGGCCCAGCAGCGCGCCGAGCACGGCGACGAGCAGCACCGCCGTCGCCGCCACCGCCGCCGGGCCGGGCCGCGCGGGCCCCGCCCGGCCGACCGGGCCCGCCAGCACGACGTCCGGCGCGCTCACGCCCGCGCCCCCGTCCCGCGCCACGCCCGCGGATCCAGCCGCGCCTGCAGCAGGTCGGTGACGAGGGTGACGAGCACGAACCCGGTCACGACGACGAGCACGACGGCCTGCACGATCGGGGCGTCCTTCGCCTCGACGGCCTGCACGAGCAGCGAGCCGACGCCCGACAGCCCGAAGGCCGTCTCGACGATGACGGTGCCGGCCAGCATGGCGGCGACCTCGACCCCGCTCACGGTCACGACGGCGCCGAGCGCGCCGCGCAGCACGTGGTCGCGGACGACCCGGCGCTCGGGCACGCCGCGCCAGCGGGCGATCCGCACGTGCTCGGCGGCGGCGGACCGGCGGACGGCGGCCCGCGACACGCGCGCGACGATCCCGACGACGTGCAGGGCCAACGCGCAGGCCGGCAGGGCCAGGTGCCAGAGGCGGTCCGGCAGGCCCTCGCCGTCGCCGAAGACGGGGAACCAGCCCAGGCCGACCGCGAGGGCGGCCACGAGCGCCGTGGCGGCGACGAACGTCGGGACGGCGACCGCCGCGCTCGACGCCGCGACGACGAGCCGGTCGACCGGACCGGGCCGCAGGCCGGCGAGCAGGCCCAGCCCGACCCCGAGCCCCACCGCCAGGACCGCCGCCATCGCGACGAGCAGCAGCGTCGTCGGCAGCCGCTCCGCGACGAGCCCGCCGACGTCCTGCCGGAACTGCACGGAGCGCCCCAGATCGCCGTGCGCCAGGCCCCCGAGCCAGTCCAGGTAGCGGACCGGCAGCGGGTCGTCCAGGTGGAGCTCGGCGCGCAGGCGGGCCTGCGCCGCCGGCGTCAGGTCCGCGTTCGCGGCGTAGAGCGGGACCGGATCGCCGGTCGTCGCGTTCAGCGCGGCGAAGACGACGACGGACGCGACCAGGACGGTGGCCAGCCCCGCGGCGAGGCGGCCCAGCAGGCGGCGGCCGGTCATCGCTCGATCGGGACGCCGACGACGCTGCCCCACTCGGTCCACGAGCCGTCGTAGACCCGGACGTCCGGGATCCCGAGCAGCTCGTGCAGGGCGAACCACGCGAGCGACGCCCGGTGCCCGAGGCGGCAGTAGGCGACGACGGGGCCGGCGGCCGTCGCCCCCGCGTCCGCCGCGACCGTCCGCAGGCGCGCGGCGGGGAGGAAGCGCCCGCGGCCGTCGAGCAGCGCCCGGTGCGGCAGGTGGCGCGCCCCGGGGATGCGGCCCGCGCGCACGGCGCCGTGGTCGACGGGGAAGTCGGCCGGGGACACGCGCTCGCCGCGGTACTCCTCGGGCGAGCGGGCGTCGAGCAGCAGCGCGTCGGGGTCGCCGAGCAGGGTGCGGACGTCGTCCCGACCGGCGACCGCTCCGGCGGCACCCGCCCGCGGCTCCAGCGTCACGGGCCGGTCCGCGGCGCGGGGGTGCGCGGGCGGCGCGAGGGGGCGGCCCTCCGCGCGCCAGGCCTCGATCCCGCCGTCGAGCAGCAGCAGCCGCGGGTGCCCGGCCTGGGCGAGCGCCCAGAACGCGTACGCGCCGAACTGCACCGGGTCGCCGGCAAGGACGAGCACGTCGTCCCCGCCCGCGCCGAGCGCGGCCAGCCGGTCGGCCAGGGCGTCGGGCGCGGCGAGCGCGCGGGCCCGCTCGTCCCACAGCAGCGCCTGCCAGCCCGCGCGGGCCGCGCCCGGGATGCCGGTCGTCGGCGGCGCGTCGTCGGCGACCACCTCGAGCACGACGGTGCCGGGCTGGCCGAGCCGCGCCTGCAGGCGGGCCGGATCGAGCAGCCGGGGCCCGGCGGCCGTCACCGGGCGTCCTTCCCCGAGCCGACGAGCGCCGCCCACGGGTAGCCCGACCGGGGCGCCTGCGTGACCGGCACGCCGGTCAGGCCGTCCTTCAGGAACGCGCGGGTCGTCGGCTCGACGAGCGGGATCCACGGCAGCTCGCGCGACAGGATGGACTGCGCGCGGACGAGCAGGTCGGCGCGCGCGGCGGGATCTGCCGTCTCGCGGGCCCGGGCGACGAGGCGGTCGTACGCGGCGTCCTTCCAGCCGCCGACGTTCTGCGAGGCGCCCGACGTCAGGCCGGTGAACTCCTCCGTCGGGTCGCTCGTCTGCTGCACCTGCGGCCAGATGCCCAGGTCGTAGCCCTCGCGCGCCTTCGGGTTGAACCAGATCGCCACGGCCTTCGCGAACGGCTGCGGGCGCAGGGCGACGTCCAGGCCGATCTCCTTGCCCGCCGCCTGCACCGCGGTCGCCACCGTGGGGAACAGCTGGAACGTCGTGTGGTAGGTCAGGACGATCCGCTTGCCCGTCGCGCCGGCCGCCTGCACGAGCCGCTTGGCCTGCGCGACGTCGTGGTCCAGCGGCGGGGCCTGCGCCCAGCGCGCCTTGCCGTCCGGCACGAGCGCCTGCCACAGGCCGAGCGCCGCCTGGCCGCGGCCGACGGTGCCCACGCCGCCCCACGCGGCCGTGTTCAGGCCCGGGCGGTCGAGAGCGAGCGAGAGCGCGCGCCGGACCCGCGGGTCGCGCAGGGCGCTGCGGTCGTTCAGCGGCACGAGCTGGTACGCGTTGACGCCGGGGTGCAGCACGAGCCGGCCGGCGGTCGAGCGCGTCAGGGTGCGGTACGCCGAGCCGTCGATCTCGAACGACCCGTCGACGGCGCCGGAGCGCAGGGCGTTGATCCGCGCGCTGGCGTCGGGCAGGAAGTCGACCCGCACGCGGGCGGCCCGCGGTCGCAGCCGGGCGTCCCAGTAGCCGGGAGCGCGCTCCAGCTCGATCGCCTGGCCCTGGCGCCACGCGGCGAAGCGGTACGGCCCGGTGCCGTCGATCCCGACCGACGGCGAGCCGTAGTCGCGCCCGGCCTTCCGCAGGAAGCTCGCGCTCTCGATGGCGCCCGCGGTCGTGGCGAGGTAGCCGTCGAAGAGGACGTCGGGCCGCGCCAGGCGCACCGTCACCTGGTGCGGGCCCGTGGCGCGGACGCTGCGGACGCTGCGGAAGGCGCTGGACCAGATCGACCCGGCGTCGCCGTCCGCCGCCCGGCGCAGGCTGGCGACGACGTCCTCCGGCCCGAAGGCGTCGCCGTCGTGGAAGCGGACGCCGCGGCGCAGCGTGAAGACGCGGGTGCGGGGATCGGGCGTGTCGACGCGCTCGGCGAGCGCGGGCTCGATCCGGCCGTTCGGCGCGGCGCGCACGAGCGTCTCGAGGACGTTCGTGACGGTCTGCGTCAACGCCGAGTCGCTCGAGAGGACCGGGTCGAGGGTGCCGGGCTCCGCCTGGACCGCCCAGTGCAGCGCGGGGACGTCGGCGGTGGCGACCGGCAGCGCCTTCGGGAAGAGCGCGTCGTCGGACGGGTCGAGGGCGGTGGTGGTCCCGCCGCCGCTCCCGCCGCAGGCGGCGAGGACCGCGCTGCTGGCGAGCGCGAGCGGGACGAGGACGGCGGTGCGGCGGGCTGGACGGAGCATCGTGGGCGGAGCGTCGCAACGGCGGTCGGCGGTCTCCATCGCATCCCCGCACGCCGGCCGGAAGGGATCGTTTCGGCCGGCGTGCGGGCCGCGGTCACCAGGCGACCGGCAGCTCCGCGGGACGGCGCAGGACGGTGCCGTGGTCCCAGCGCAGGCCGGCGGGATCGGCGTCCAGGCGCAGCCCCGGCAGCCGGCGGGCGAGCGCGGTGAGGGTGGTGGTGATCTCGCGCCGGGCGTACGCGGCGCCCATGCAGTGGTGCATGCCGTAGCCGAACTGCAGGTGGCGCTTCGGCGGCCGGTCGGGGTCGATGACGAGCGGGCCGGCGAACACGTCGGGGTCGCGGTTGGCCGCGAACGCGTCCGCGTAGACGACGGCCCCCGTCGGCACGGTGCCGAACGACAGCGGCACGTCCCGGGTGGCGACGCGCGGGAACGCGGACGTCGTCCCGAGCGGCAGCACCCGCGTCAGCTCCTCGACCAGCCCGGGCACGACGTCGGGGTCGTCGACGATCCGGGCGTACAGGCTGGGCGCCGCCAGCACGGCGTAGACCGCCTTCGTCAGCACCGTAAGGACGTTCTGGTCCCCGCCCATGAGGACGGCGAGCAGGATGCCGACCAGCTCGGCGTCCGAGAGCGGCGGGTCGCTGCGCTCGCGATCGGCCTTGAACCGGCCGATGAGCCCGTCCGGCGTGTGCGGCCGCCGGCCCGCCACCAGGTCGGCCATGTAGTCGTACACCGCGTAGAAGCGGTCCAGCAGCAGCGGCACGTCCTCCGCGGACGCGATCTGCACCTCGCGCGTCAGCGGCCGGAAGAACGCGCGATCCTCGAGCGGGATCCCCAGCACCGCGCAGTTGATCCGCGCCGGGATCTCGTCGAGGACCGTGGCGAACAGGTCGGGCGGGCCGTCGCCGGCGACGAGCGCGTCGATCCGCTCCTCCACCGTCGCCTCGATCAGCGGCGCGATCCGCGAGACGCCCTTCGCGCTGAAGTCGCGCGTGACCACCCGCCGCATCCGCGCGTGGTCCGGCGCGTCGATGTTGAGCAGGAACTCCTTCGGCGTGACGGTGGGCAGGAAGCTCGGGCCGTCATCGACGTTGCAGACGCTGCGCGAGAAGGTGCTGTCGCCCAGGACGGCGTGGACGTCGGCGAACCGCGTCAGGTGCACGGCCTCGTGGCCGCTCGGCAGCGCGATCGTCGGCCGCCCGTCGCGCAGGCCGAGGTCGCGGTAGACGGGCGGGGTGTCCAGGTGCGGGATCGACGCGATGGCGACGGGCGCGGAGGCGGTGGTGCTCATCGCGCCGCCCCCGTGCCGGCCGGCGCGCGCGTCGGCAGCCCCACGAGCCGCTCGAGCTCGCGGGCCGTCGCCGCCGGGTCCTCGTGGCGCACGGCGTGCCACCCGGACGCCCGGGCGGCCGCGACGTTCTCGGCCAGGTCGTCGACGAGCAGGTTGGCCTGGGGCGGCAGGCCGGCGTGCTCGGCGGCGAGCGCGAAGATCTCGGGATCGGGCTTGCGCACGCCGACGCGGCTCGAGTCGATCACCGCCTCGACGACGTCGTCGACGTCGGCGACCGCGCGCCAGTGCGGATCCCACTCCGTGACGTTGTTCGTCAGGACCCCGACCCGGAACCCGTGCGCCCGCGCGCGCAGGAGCAGGTCCCGCACGGGGGCGGTGGCCCGCTCGCCGGCGAACCACTGCGCCCCGAACCGCTCGAGGTCGGCGCGGGACAGGTCCAGGTCCGGGCGCGCCCGCCGGATGGCGCCGGCGATCGCCCGCCCCCACTCCGGCTCGGTGACGAGGCCCAGCTCGATCGGCGCCAGCACCGGCAGCCCGAACGGCTCGGCCGCGGCGGTCATGCCCGCCCACAGCGTCTCCCGGTCGATCCCGGTCTTGCGCTCGTAGCTCGCGAACAGCTCGGCGAGCGGCGGCGAGAGGACGCCGCCGAAGTCGAACCAGAGCATCCGCACGCCCGGGGCGGCGGGGGCCGGGGCGCTCATCGGGCCAGCCCCCCGTCGGCCTGGACGGGCGCGCCGTCCGGGGCGCCGCCGAGCCGGCACGCCGTGGCGAGCTCGACGTCGGCGGTGGCGATCGGCACGCCGTCCTGCGTCACCTCCAGGCTCGTGGCGGCCACGGGCCCCGCGGGGCCGTCGCGCAGCGCCGGCGGCCGCACGTGCAGCGCCGTCGGCAGCTCGAACTCGCCGAAGCGGGTGAACGTCACGCGGGCGCGGGACAGCGCCAGGCGGGACGGGGACAGCCCCAGGTGCTCGTGCGCCGCGACGACCGCCGCCTGGCGCACCGCCTCGAAGAGCAGCATCCCGGGGATGTGGTCGAGCTCGTGGTCGAAGAGCGCCGGGTGCGCGCGGTCGACGATGACGCGGGCGTGCAGGCCGTCCGGGGACGGCCGGCTCTCGGCGAGCACGACGTTGCCCGGCAGCGTCCGGCCGACCTCGTTCGGGTGGACGGGCCGCGTCGGGTCCGGGGCGTGGTCCGGCCCCAGCCGCAGCGCGGCGCGGCCGCGGGCGCGCAGGGCGTCCCAGGCCGCCGGCGGCATCCAGCGGATCGCCATCTCGAGCGCGAACGCGGGGCGCCCGTCGACCGACAGGACGAGCTCGTACGTCACCCCGTCTCGCTCGCCGCGGCGCAGGTGCTCGTCGACGACGGTGGCCTCGACGACCGCGTGCCCGGGATCCGGCCCGACGAGCAGCGCCTCGGGGTCGAGCACGCGGAAGTCGCCCGTGCCGAAGACGAACTTGTCGCGGGGCGCGACGCCGAGGAAGCGGTGCGCGACGAGGATCGTCGTCTGGCGGCAGACCTCGAGCAGCAGCAGCGGGTCGTAGCGGGCCGGGGTCAGCAGGCCGTCGCTGTAGAGGCTGTGGACGCGGGGCAGCTGCGCCGCGGTCAGGTAGCGCCGGGGCGCGAGCTCGGCCGCGTCGGTGAGGAAGACCTCGCAGACGGCGGCGCGGTGGACGAGGGCGCGCTCGACGGTGGTGTCGAACCGCAGGGCGGCGCGCGGGGACGGGGGTGGGACCAGCGAGGTCGTCATGGCGGACTCCTGTGGGGTGGGGTCGCGGCGGATGAAAGCGGCGGGGTCCGGCGCCGACCATCCGCTTTCGGCACGACCGCCGGAAGGAAGTCGCACGCCGCCCCGCTCGGCGGCCCGATCCCCCGTCCCCCACGGGCGTCGCGGCCGCCCCGCGCCCGCCGCCCGGCCGCCGCGGCCCGTTGCGGCGACCCGGCGGCCGGGATACCCCTTGGCGCGTCGTCCACCCCGTCCCCCGGAGCCCCACCGTGCCCGACGCCCTCTCCCTCCCTCCCGACCCCGCCGCCGCCCGCGCCCGACGCCTCGTGCTCGGCGCGATCCTGCTCGCCGTCCTCGTCGTGCCCATGTCGATCTCGGGCACCGCGGTCGCGCTGCCGCGGATCGGCGCGGACACCGGCGCCGACGTGGCCGCGCTGCAGTGGGTCGTCAACGCGTTCAACGTGACGTTCGCGGCCTTCACCCTGGCGTGGGGCGCGGCGGCCGACGTCGTGGGGCGCCGGCGGGCGTTCGCGGCCGGCGCGGCGATCTACGCCGGCGCGTCCGTGCTGAGCGCCCTCGCCCGGGAGGTCCTGCTGCTCGACGTCGCCCGCGCGCTGGCCGGGATCGGCGCCGCGGCGATCTTCTCCTGCGGCAGCGCGATCCTGGCGTCGCTGTTCTCCGGGCCCGAGCGGGTGCGGGCGTTCGCGCTGTTCGGCACCGTGGCCGGGCTGGGCCTGGGCGTCGGGCCGACCGCGTCGGGCCTGCTCGTCGACGGCCCGGGCTGGCCGGCCATCTTCGCCCTCCACGCCCTCGCCCTCGGCGTGGTCCTGCTGGCCGTGCCGCTCGTCCCGGCCGACCGCGGCGGCGCGCGGGCCGGCGCCACGATCGACGTGCCCGGCACCGCCGCGTTCGTGGTCGCGCTGCTCGCGCTCACCATGGCGATCGCGCAGGCGTCGCAGTGGGGCTGGACGAGCCCCGGCGTGCTGCTGCTGACGGCGCTCGCCGCCGTCGTCCTGGCCGTCTTCGTGGCCCTCGAGCGGCGCCGCGCGCACCCGATGCTCGAGCTCGACCTGCTGCGCGACCGGCGCCTGCTCGGGCTGTGCCTGGTGCCGGTGGCCGGCGCCGTCGGCTTCGTCACCCTCCTGACGTTCCTGCCGAGCTACCTGACCGCCGCGCGCGGCGCGTCGAGCGGGGCCGCCGGCCTGACGATGCTTCTGCTGACCGTCCCGGTCCTGGTCTGCCCCGTCCTGGCCGGCCGGCTCGTGGGCCGCGGCGCGTCGCCGGACGCGGTCATCCTCGCCAGCCTGGTCGCGCTCGTGGCCGGCACCGCGTCGCTCACCGTGATCGGGCCGGACGTGCCCCTGGGGGTCGTCGTGGTCCCGATGCTGCTCGTCGGCGCCGGGATGGGCCTGGGCGCGGGGCTCGTCGACGGGCAGGCGCTCGAGCGGGTGGCGCCCGAGAAGGCGGGGATGGCCGCCGGGCTGCTCAACACCCTGCGGCTGGGCGGCGAGGCCGTCGCGGTCGCGGTCTACGGCGCGCTGCTGGCGACGTTCCTGCGCGGCGCGCTCGACGACGACCTGGGGCGCTTCGGGATCGCGGGCGCTCGCGCCGACGGCCTCGTGGAGACGGTCGCGTCCGGCGACGCCGCCGCGCCCGCCCGCCTGGCGCCCCCGGCCCTGCGCGAGGAGCTGGCGGGCACGCTCGCCGCGGGCTACGACACCGCCTTCCACGAGGTCCTCTGGGTGCTGACCGGCATCGGGCTGGTCCTCGCGCTCGTGATCTGGTGGCTCGTGCGCCGCCCGGCGCCGGCGGCCGAGGCCGCCGGCGTGCCCGACGGCGCCTGCGAGGCGGCGTGAGCGCCCCGCGGACCCTCCGCACGGACGTCGCGATCGTCGGCGGCGGGCCCGTCGGGATGCTGCTGGCGGCCGAGCTGGCCGTGCGCGGGGTCGACGTGCTGGTGCTCGAGCGCCACGCGGCCACGCGCGACGAGCCGCGCGCCGGCACCCTGCACGCGCGGACGCTGCAAGGGCTGCGCCGGCGGGGCTGGCTCGGCGCCGCCGGCCCGGCGGCACCGCCCGCGGGGACGGTCGCCCGGGCGCCGTTCCACTTCGCCGGGCAGTGGACGCTCGACGTCGCGGCCCCGGCCGTCGAGGGACCGCCGATCCTGAACGTGCCGCAGGCCGCGCTCGAGCGCCGCTTCGAGGCGGCGGCCCGCGAGCACGGCGCGCGCGTGCTGCGGGGGCACGCCGTCCGCGCGATCGACCTCCGCGCCGACGGCGGGGCGCCCGGCGCGCGGCTGGCGGTGGACGGGCCGGCCGGCCCCGTGACCGTCGACGCACGGTGGCTGGCGGGGTGCGACGGCGCGCGCAGCGTCGTCCGCGACGCCGCCGGCATCGGCGGCCGCACGTGGCCCGCGACGGTCCGCGCGCTGCTGGGCCTGGTCCGGGTGCCGGCCGGCGCGCTGCCCGCCGGGTGGCACCGCACGCCGCGCGGATGGACCGTCAACAGCCCGCGAGCGCACGGGCGCAACCGGCTGATCACGTTCGAGTTCGACGGCCCCGATCCGCGTCGCCGGGCGCCGCTCGGCCTGGACGAGCTGCGGGCCACCGCCGCCCGCATCGCCGGCCACGACGTGCCGCTCGACGGTTTGGCGTTCGCCGGCCGCTTCTCCGACTTCTCCCGGCTGGCCGATCGCCTGGCGGCCGGACCGGTCGTGCTGGCCGGCGACGCCGCGCACGTGCACTTCCCCGTCGGCGGGCAGGGGCTGAACCTGGGCCTGCAGGACGCCCTCGCGCTCGGCTGGCGCCTGGCGGCGGTCCTGCACGGCGGCGCCGAGCCGAGCGCCCTGCTGGCGGACTTCGACGCCGAGCGGCGCGCCGCCGCCCGCGCCGTCATCGACCTGACGCGCGCGCAGCGATCGCTCATGGACCCGGCGGACGCGGCGGGTCCGCTCCGCGACGGGCTCGCGGCCATGCTGCGACTGGGCGACGTGCAGCGCGAGCTCGGGACGCTCGTGAGCGGCCAGGCCGTGCGCGCGGTCCGGCGGGCCGACGACCACGCGGCCGTCGGCGGCTTCCTGCCGGACGCCGCGGTCGACGGGCCGGACGGTCCCGCGACGATCGCGGGCCTGCTGCGCCGCGGACGGCCGCTGCTCGTGGACTGGACGGGGGCCCCCGCCGCGGCGCGGGCCGACGTCCTCCGCCCCTGGTCCTCGCGCCTGACGCGCGCGACCGGGCGCGCCGCGCTGCGCGGCGTCGGGCCGGCCCTGGTGCTCGTGCGTCCGGACGGCTACGTCGCCTGGGCCGCGGCGGGCGCCCGGGCGGACGACGCGGCGGTGGCCCGCGCGCTCGTCCGGTGGCTCGGACCGGCCCGCCGGACCGCCGCCCCGCCGGCGCGCGTCGTCGCGGCGGCGCGCTAGAGGTCGACGACGCGCAGTCCCGGCACCCGGTCCGCCAGGTGCGCGGCCAGGACGCTGCGGTGGCAGACCGCGGCGTCGTGCTCCAGGCACATGAGGGCGGTGGGCGGCGTCGCCGGGTCCGCCAGCTCGGCGGCGAGCGCGTCGAGGGCGTCGTGGTGCTCCTCCTCCACGTGCTGCTCGAAGCGCTCGTGGCCCGCGGCGATGCGGCCCTGGCGGTAGTCGATGCGGATGTCGGGCGGCGTGCCGAGCGCGCGGCGGTGCTCGTAGGCGATGCGGTGCTCGCCGAGCAGCAGGCCGAGCTTCGTCTTCGACATCCCGGCCCGCCGCGACTGCGGGCGGAAGCGCACGTCGATCAGGCGCCCCACGCCGGCGTCGACGAGCGTCGCGGCCAGCTCGTCTGGCAGCAGTCGCTCGTAGCCGATGGTCCAGAGCGTCGGGGACGGGGGCACCGGGACAGGCTCGCACGCGCGGGCCCCTAGCGTGTGGGGCATGTCGTCCGCGTCCCCGTCCGGTCCGCTGCTCGTCCTCGTCCCCCGCGGCGACGGCCCGGGGCGGCTGGCCGCCGTGCCGGGCGTGCGGGCGGTGCCGTACGACCCCGCCGACCCCGTGCCGCCCGCGGCGGGCCGCGACGCGGAGGCGGTCGTCGTCGACGGGTCGGACGTCCCCGCGACGCTCGAGCTGCTCGGCCGGCTGCCGCGCCTGCGCCTGGTGCAGACGCTGAGCGCCGGGTTCGACGCCTGGGAGGGCCGGGTGCCGGACGGCGTGGCGATCAGCAACGTGCGCGGCGCGCACGGCCGCGCGACGGCGGAGCTGGCCGTCGCGCTGCTGCTGGCCCACGTGCGGGAGCTGCCGCGGTTCGGCGCAGCGCAGGCCCGCGGCGCGTGGGCCCCGACGGTCACGGCGTCGCTCGCCGGCGCCCGCGTCCTGCTCCTCGGGGCCGGGGACCTGGCGCGTCACGCCGCCGCGATGCTCGCGCCGTTCGGGGCGCGGACGACGCTCGTGGGGCGCACGGCCCGCGACGGCGTCGTCGCCCTCGCCGACGTCGACGCGCTGCTGCCCGCGCAGGACGCCGTCGTCTGCGTGCTGCCCCTCAACGACGCGACCCGCGGCGTGATCGACGCGGCGTTCCTGGCCCGCCTGCGCGACGGCGCGATCGTCGTCAACGCCGGGCGCGGGCCGCTCGTCGACACGGACGCGCTGCTCGCCGAGCTGCGCGCGGGCCGGCTGCGCGCCGCGCTCGACGTCACCGACCCCGAGCCGCTGCCGGCCGGCCACCCGCTGTGGGACGCGCCCGGCCTGCTGGTGACCCCCCACGTCGGGGGCGACACGACGGGAGCCGAGGACCGCCAGTGGCGGGTGGCGGCGGAGGCCCTCGCCGCGTTCGCGCGCGGCGAGCGACCGGCGACCCTCGTCGCCGGCGACCTGCCGTAGGGCCGGGCCGGCCGTCGCCGACCCCAACCTTGACACAGCTGTGGCAAGGTTGGGGTCGGCGTTGGTACGCTTCGTGCATGGCCGAGCGCGATTACCTGGCAGCCGTCCGCGACCACGTCGTCGTCTTCGACGGGTCGATGGGCGCCCTGCTCGAGGACAAGAACCTCTCGCTCGAGAAGGACTACCAGCTGCCCGGGCGCGCCCACGAGGTCCTGGTCCTCAACCGCCCGGACGTCATCGAGGAGCTCCACACCACGATGCTCGACGCGGGCGCGATGGTGCTGGAGACCGACTCCTTCCAGGCGTCGCGGCTCAAGCTCGAGGAGTGGGGCCTGGCGGACCACACGCTCGAGATCAACCGGCGCGCCGCCGAGATCGCGCGCAAGGCCGCGGGCAACCACCGCTTCGTCGCCGGCTCGATCGGCCCGACGGGCTTCCTGCCCTCGTCCGACGACCCGACGCTGGGCAACATCCTCTTCCCCGACCTGGTCACGGTCTTCGAGGAGCAGGCGCGCGGCCTGATCGAGGGCGGCTCCGACCTGCTCATCATCGAGACCGCGCAGGACATCCTCGAGGTCAAGGCCGCGATCTTCGGCGCCCGCGAGGCGTTCAAGGCCACGGGCCGCAAGGTCCCGCTGCAGATCTCCGTCTCGCTGCTGCCCAACGGCGGCAAGATGCTCCTGGGCACCGACGTCGCGTCCGTCGTCACGACGCTCGAGGCGCTGAAGGTCGACGTCATCGGCCTGAACTGCTCCACGGGCCCCGAGGACATGCGCGACGCGATCCGCTACCTCGGCGAGAACGCGTCCGTCCCGGTCCACTGCATCCCGAACGCCGGCATCCCCCAGCAGGGCGTCAACGGCGAGACGGTGTTCCCCGAGAAGCCGCAGCCGCTCGCGGACGCGCTGGGCGAGTTCGTCGACCAGTACGGCGTCGCCGTCGTCGGCGGCTGCTGCGGCACGACCCCGGAGCACATCTCCGCGATCGCCGAGCGCGTGGCGAAGAAGCCCGCCGGCGCCACGGCCCACGCCGTGGGCACGACGCGTGAGCGCCGGATCCAGGTCTCGTCGATGATCGGCGCCGCCGACCTGGTGCAGGAGCCGCGCCCGACGATCGTCGGCGAGCGCGTCAACTCGCAGGGCTCGCGCAAGGCGAAGGAGCTGCTGCTCGCCGACGACTACGACGCGCTCGTCACGATCGCCGAGGGCCAGGTCGAGGGCGGCGCCCACGTCCTGGACGTCTGCGTCGCGCTGACGGAGCGGCAGGACGAGGCCGAGCAGATGCGGCAGGTCGTCAAGAAGATCTCGCTGACGCAGCCCGCGCCGATCCAGATCGACTCGACCGAGCCCGACGTCATCAAGGTCGCGCTGGAGCAGATCCCGGGCCGCGCGATCGTCAACTCGGTCAACCTCGAGGCCGGCCGCGACAAGATGGACCAGGTCGTCCCGCTGGCGCTGCAGCACGGCGCCGCGGTCATCGCCCTGACCATCGACGAGGTCGGGATGGGCAAGACGACGGAGCGCAAGCTCGAGATCGCCGAGCGCATCACGCAGGTCGCCTGCGACGAGCACGGGCTCGAGCGCGAGGCGCTGATCTTCGACCTGCTGACCTTCACGCTCACGACGGGCGACGAGGAGTGGCGCGACTCCGCGATCCAGACGATCGAGGCGATCCGCCAGATCAAGGACCGCATCCCGGGCGTGAAGACGTCGCTCGGCGTCTCCAACGTCTCGTTCGGCGTCGGCCTGGCGGCCCGCTCGGTCCTGAACTCGGTCTTCCTCTTCCACGCGGTCGAGGCGGGCCTGGACCTGGCGATGGTCAACCCGGCGCACATCATCCCGATGGGCGAGATCGACCCGGTCGAGCGCGAGCTGGCCGAGAACCTGGTCTGGAACCGCTCCGAGGACGCGCTCGAGAAGTTCATCAACCACTTCGAGAGCAAGGGCCCCGAGGCCGACGAGGGCCCCGCCGCGGACCCGACGGCCGAGATGGAGCCCGAGGAGGCGCTGCACTTCCGCATCCTCAAGCGCAAGAAGGACGGCGTCGAGGCCGACATCGACCGCGCGGTCGAGAAGCTCGGCGCGGTGCCGGTGCTCAACGAGGTGCTGCTGCCGGCGATGAAGGAGGTCGGCGACAAGTTCGGCGCCGGCGAGCTCATCCTCCCCTTCGTCCTGCAGTCCGCCGAGGTCATGAAGAAGGCCGTCGCGCAGCTCGAGAACTACCTCGAGCGCACCGCGGACTACACGAAGGGCACCGTCGTCCTGGCGACCGTCTTCGGCGACGTGCACGACATCGGCAAGTCGCTCGTCAACACGATCCTGACGAACAACGGCTACACGGTGGTCGACCTCGGCAAGCAGGTCCCCGTCGGCACGATCATCGACGCGGCCAAGGAGCACGACGCCACGGCCATCGGCCTGTCGGCCCTCCTCGTCTCGACGTCGAAGCAGATGCCGCTGGCGGTCCAGGAGCTGCACCGCGAGGGCCTGAAGTTCCCCGTCCTCGTCGGCGGCGCGGCGATCAACCGCAACTTCTCCTACCGCGCGCTGCACCCGAACGGCCTGGACGACGACGAGGTCTACGAGGGCGGCGTCTTCTACTGCAAGGACGCCTTCGAGGGCCTGGGCGTCATGGACCGCATGGTCGACCAGGGCGAGCACGCCCAGATGCTCGACGAGATCAAGGCGGGCGCGATCAAGCTGCGCAACGCCGCGAAGGAGGAGGAGGACCTGCCGCCGCTCGACGACACGTCGGTCCGCTCCCCCGTCCGCACGGACGCGCCGGTCCCCGAGCCGCCCTTTTGGGGCGTGCGCGAGGTGCCCGTCGACATGGACGAGCTGTACCACCACCTCGACACGCACGTCCTCTTCAAGCTCCACTGGGGCGGGCGCGGCATCAAGGGCGAGGCGTGGAAGAAGCTCATCGAGGGCGACCCGACCGACCCGGACGCCGAGGAGGGCTTCCGCCACCGCCTCGAGCGCATGTGGCGCGAGCAGACGTACCTGCACCCGCGGGCGCTCATCGGCTTCTTCCCCTGCTACGCCGACGGCAACGACATCGTCGTCCTGGACCCCGAGGACCGCACGACCGAGATCGAGCGCTTCGTGTCGCCGCGCCAGCAGAAGGGCGCGCGCATGTGCACGGCCGACTTCTTCCGCCCCGGCGTCAAGCAGGCGGACGGCACGGTCGCGCCGCCGGAGCAGCTCGACGTCGTCGCCGTGCAGGCGCTGACCGTCGGCGACGAGGTCACCGAGCTCATGGCGCAGCTCGAGAAGGACGGCGAGTACGCCGAGCAGCTGTTCGTCCACGGCCTGGGCGTGCAGACCGCCGAGGGCCTGTCCGAGTGGCTGCACTGGAAGGTGCGCGGCTGGTTCGGCATCCCCGCCACGCAGGGCCGCCGCCTGTCCTGGGGCTACCCGGCGATCCCGGACCAGTCCGAGCACGAGAAGGTCAAGTCGCTCCTCGACATCTCCCAGATCGGGATGGACCTGACCGACGGCTACTCCCCCACCCCGGAGCAGTCGACGCTGGCGATGATCGTCCACCACCCGCAGGCCGTCTACTACGGCATGCGCAACGGCCGCTTCATGGAGAACGGCACCCCGGACGACGTCATCAAGGACACGGAGCGCGACCCCACCCGCGTGGAGGCGTCCTTCGTCGAGGCCGAGGTCGACGAGCAGACGGAAGGCGTCCAGGACGACGGCGCGCCCGCCGCGGGCGACGTCCCCACGCCGGACGCCGCGCCGGCCGGCTGAGCCGCCGCGCCACGGCCTGCAGCACGCCGAGGCCGGCCCCGTGGGGCCGGCCTCGGTCGTTCGGGGACGGGTCACCCGGCCGTAGGGGCGGGCCGGCCACGCGGCCAGGCCCGCGGGCGTGGGACGGCGACGAGCGAGCGTCGGCCGCCGGGGCCCGCCCGTCGGGGCCCTCACTCGTCCCGCGGCGGGGTGCGTCCGTCGGCCCCCCCTCGCTCGCGCGGCGCCGGGCGTCAGCCCTCGTCGCCCGCGGCCACGGCCCGGCGCGCCGGCGACGGCGCGGTCTCCCCCGCCGCGGCGGCGCGGCGCCGGTCGCGGCGGTCCGCCAGCAGCGACGTGACGACGCCCGTGCCGAGGATCAGGGCGATGGCGGGCAGGCTGTACTCCGGGCCGATCTTGCCGAACAGCTCGCCGGCGAACATCTTCAGGCCGATGAAGACCAGCAGGGCCGCGAGCGCCGTCTTCAGGTAGCGCAGCCGCTCGACGAGGTCGGCGACGAGGAAGAACAGCGGCCGCAGGCCGAGCAGCGCGAACGCGTTGGCGGCGAAGACGACGAACGTGTCGTCCGTGATCGCCAGGATCGCCGGCACGGAGTCGACGGCGAAGACGACGTCGACGAGCGCGATGGCGACGAGGGCGGCGCCGGCGACCGTCAGCAGCGTGCGTCCGTCCTCGCGCACCACCAGCCGGCGGCCGGCGGGCTTCTCGCTCAGCGGCAGGCGGGCGCGCAGGCCGTCGACCATCTTCTGCTCGCCGTCGTGGTCGTCGCGGTGGCGGAACATGCGCCACCCCGTCCACACGAGGAAGGCGGCGAAGACGAAGCTCACCCAGCCGAACGTGTCGAGCACGGCGGCGCCCGCGACGATGAAGACGCCGCGCAGCACGAGCGCGCCGACGATGCCGTACGTCAGCAGGCGGTGGCGCTCGGCGACCGGCAGCGCGAACGCCGAGAAGACGAGCAGGAAGACGAAGACGTTGTCGAGCGACAGCGACTTCTCGACGAGGTAGCCGGCGAGGAACGCGTTGGCCTGCTCGCCGCCGCTCGTCAGCAGCAGGACGAGGAAGAACGCGAGGGAGACGCCGACCCAGGCGGCGCTGGCGATCGCGGCGGTGCGGACGGACATCTCGCCGCCGCGGCCGCGGACGAGCGCCAGGTCGACGATCAGCAGGACGACGAGGGCGGCGATCAGCGCCAGCCAGGGGCCGGCGTCGCCGAGGACGGTGGAGAGGACGGGCATGGGGCCTTTCGCGGGTCGTGGATACGGCTCGCGAAGGTCTCCCCGCCCCCGTCCGGGGGTGCGGACGCCGGGGGACGTGGGTCCCCGTATTGACGGCGTCCGCCGAGGGGTACTCCCCTTCGACCGGACGAAGGCTAGGCGGCGTCCCTCAAGGCCGACTCAACGACGCCTCCGGGGTTCCTGACGGCGGTCCGCGCCGTGCCCGCCCACGGTCGTGGCGCGCCCACCGGTGGCGCCTCGGGTCAGGGCAGGATCGACGGCGCCAGCCCGCCGTCGACGCGCAGCAGGCCGCCCGTGGTCGCCGACGCCTCGTCGGACGCGACGTACCGCACGATGCTCGCCACCTCGTGCGGCCGGATCAGCCGGCCGAGCAGCGACGTCGGGCGCTCCTCCGCCATGAACCGGCGCTCCGCCTCCTCGAGCGGCACGTCGGCACCGATGCGCTCGCGCAGGAAGTCCTCCACGCCGGGCGTCAGGGTGGAGCCGGGCATGACCGTGTTGACGGTGACGCCGCTGCCCTTCAGCTCCTGCGCCATCCCACGGGAGACGGCGACCTGGGCCGTCTTCGTCATCCCGTAGTGGACCATCTCGGTCGGCGGCATCACGGCGGACTCGCTCGCGACGAAGACGATCCGCCCCCAGCCCCGCTCCCGCATGCCGGGCGCGTACGCCCGCGCGAGCCGCACGCCGGACAGGACGTTGACCTCGAAGAAGCGGCGCCACTCGTCGTCGGGGATCTCGAAGACCGGCTGCGCGCCGAAGATGCCGAGGTTGTTGACGAGGACGTCGACCTGCGGCACCGCGGCGACCATCGCCGCGGCGCCCTCGGCCGTCGCGAGATCGGCCGCGACGGGCTCGACCGCGTCGTGCCCCGTCGCCTCGCGGATCCGCGCCGCGGCGTCGGCCGTGCGCTCCTCGTCGCGGCCGTTGACGATCACCCGAGCGCCGTCCCGGGCGAACGCCTCGGCGGTCGCGAAGCCGATGCCGGCGGTCGAGCCCGAGACGAGGACGGTGCGCACGCTGCTCATGCCGCCCACGCTAGCGCGGCGCCGCGCACGCCCGGAGGGGCGGCGGTGCCGGCCCGTGGGGCGCGCCGGCCCGGTCCGTCGCCCGCGGCCGAGGCCGCGGACGGCGGCGGAGCGACCGCCCGGCTCAGACGCCGTCCGGCCGCACCGCGACGGCGGCGCGTCCGCCGGCGGCCCAGGCGACGACCGGTCCGGCGGGCGTGTCGGACGCCAGCATGCTCGCCACCCACGCGTCCGGCGACAGCGCCCCGGGGCCCGCCGACGGCGTGGTCGCCGCGCCGGCGCGCCACGGGACGAACGGCGCCGGCGTCCGGGCGGACGCGACGCCCAGGACCGTCGGCGTGCCGGCCGCGTCGAGGAAGAGGCCGCCGAGCCCGCCGGCCGCCGCCTCGGCGCCGGGCAGCGCCGCGATCGCCGTCTGCGGAGCGCCCAGCCGGCCGGTCGGGCCGGTGCTCACGCGCACGCGCGAGTCGGCGAGCTGCGACCACGCCACCGCCCACCGCGAGCCGGCGTGGCGGACGAGCAGGCCGGTGCGGCCGTTCGACGCGCCGGCCGGGAGCCGGTCGACCCGGCGGGCGGCGTCCATCCGGCCCGAGACCCGCCCGAACCGCGCCCGGACGGCGTCGCCCGACAGGCTCCCCTCGCTGACGGTCTGCTGGGTCCACGCCACGAGCACGCGCCCGTCCGGGCGCGCGTCGAGGGCGATGTCCCACACGCCGAACAGCCCCGCGTCCGTGGCCGTCCCCCGCCCGGGCGCGCCGGTGCGACCGATCGCGCGCGTCCGCAGCGTGTCGCGCGACCCCGTGCCGCGCTGCCCGGCGTGGGCGTAGGCGACGAGCGCCCGGCCGTCCCGCGCGCGGACGATCGGCACCGGCCCCTCCCCCGCGACGCTGCTCGCGCTGCTCCCGTACGCCTCGCCCGTGGCCGGGGAGACGCGCCGGACCCGGCCCAGGCCGCCCTTCGGCGTCCAGCGGGCGACGGCGATCTCGGCCCGGATCCCTCCGCGCCGCACCCGGTGGAGCACGACGAGCGCGTCGCGACGGCCGCCGACCGCCGACTCCACCGCGTAGCCGCGCACGCCCCGGGCCCGCGTCAGCCCCGACGCGCCCCCGCCGTCGCCGTCGGCCGTGCGCCAGACCGGCTGCAGCGTGCCGTCCTCCGCGTCGCCGCGCGTGCCGAACGCGACGAGCCGGTCGCCGACGCGGACCGGCAGGGCGGCACCGTAGCCGGGGCCGTCCGCGTCGCTCGCCGCCTCGCCCAAGGGCGGGATGGTGAACGCGGCCGGCGGGACGGTGGCCGCGTCAGCGCCGACGCGCACGCCGTGCAGGGCGGTGTCGGCGGTGCGGCCGACGACGAGCGCCGGGTGGGCGCCCTGCGCGGGCACGACGCCGAGCAGCCTGGACGCGTCGAGCGGCACGACGGGGCCGGCCGCGGAGGCGGCGGCGGGCAGCAGCGCGGCGCCGGCGAGGGCCGCGGCGGACACGGCGGCCGCGCGGCGGGGACGGGGACGGGACATGGGACTCCTTCGGGGAACCGCGCGCCGCCACGTACGGCGCGTCGCAGCGAAGAACACCGGCAATGTCGGAACGATGCGGCGTCCGGTGGGCGGCGCCCCACCGCGGCGCGACCGCCGGTCTCCCGGTGCGCCGAGGGACGCCGTCCGCGGCGCTCCCGGGCCCCGACGCGCCGTAGGCTGCGGACCATGCGGCCGCCGCTCTCCAAGGACACGACGCTCTGCATGTCGCTCGCCGGCAGGCCCGGCAACTTCGGCACGCGCTTCCACAACGCGCTGTACGACGCGCTGGGGCTCGACTACCTCTACAAGGCCTTCACCACGACCGACCTGAGCGCCGCGATCGGCGGGGTGCGGGCGCTCGGGATCCGCGGCTGCGCGGTCTCGATGCCGTTCAAGGAGGACAGCATCCCGCTCGTCGACGAGGTGCACCCGTCCGCGGCGGGGATCGCGTCGGTCAACACGATCGTCAACGACGACGGCCGGCTGACCGCCTACAACACGGACTACATCGCGGTCGCGACGCTGCTCGAGCAGCACGGCGTGCCGACCGACGCGCCCTTCGCCCTGCGCGGCAGCGGCGGGATGGCGAAGGCCGTCGCCCACGCGCTGCGCGACGGCGGGTACGCCGCGGGCACGATCGTCGCCCGCAACGAGGCGGTCGGCCGCGCCCTGGCCGACGAGACCGGCTACGCGTGGGCGGCCGAACTCGGCGACGACCGCCCCGCCACGCTCATCAACGCGACGCCGATCGGCATGCGCGGCGGCCCCGAGGCCGACGCCCTGCCCTTCCCCGCCGCGGCGATCGACGCCGCGAGCACGGTCTTCGACGTCGTCCACCAGCCGGCCGAGACCCCGTTCGTGCTGCGCGCCCGCGAGGCCGGCGTGCGGACGATCCTGGGCACCGAGGTCGCCACGCTGCAGGCGGTCGAGCAGTTCGTCCTCTACACCGGACAGCGCCCCACGGACGAGCAGGTCGAGGCCGCCGCGGCGCTCGCGCGCGGCTGACGGCAGGCGGGGGTCAGTCCGCCCGCGCGGAGGTCTCCCGGGCGACGCGCACCGCGCGCTCCGGGTCCTCCCAGTGGAACAGGTGGCCCGCGCCGTCGAAGGTCTCGAGCGTCGCGCCGGGGATCGCGGCCGCGATCGCCCGCCCGTTCGGGTACGGCAGCATCCGGTCCTCGGTGCCGTGCGCGACGGTCGTCGGTACGGCGATGCGCGCCAGGCGGTCGTGGGCGTCGTGCGCGTGGATGGCGTGGACCTGCTCGGACAGCGTCCGGAGCGAGATCCGCCCCGCCTTCGACGCCGCGACGAACTCCTCGTACGCGTCCTCGTGCTCGGCGGCGAACGCCGCGGAGACGTTGAGCTCCCACGATGCCCGCAGCGCGCGGGCGGCGTCGCCGCTGGAGAGCGTCTCGACGAGCGCCTGCATGTCGGTCTGGGCCATGTGCAGCGCGCCGGGGCCGCCGGGGCTCGTGCAGCCCAGGACGAGCGTCCGCACGCGCGCGGGATGCCGGAGCGCCAGCTCCTGCGCCGTCATCCCGCCCATCGAGATGCCGAAGACGTCGACCGGCTCGTCGATCCCGAGGGCGTCGAGCGCCGCGGCCTGTGCCTCGGCCAGGTCGCCGGTGGTGAACTGCCGGCCGCCGCAGCGACTGGACCCGGCGACGCCGACGTGGTTGACGGAGACGACGTGGCGCCCCGCCTCGACGAGCCCGTCGACGAAGGCGCGGCCCCAGTGGGCGTGCGTCCCGCTCATGCCCTGAACCAGCAGCAGCGGTCGGCCCTCGCCGCGCTCGAACACCGTGCGGACGGTGCCGTCCGCCAGCTCCACCGGCCGCGCCTCGGCGGGGACGGCGGTCGAGGGTGCACGCTCGTTCATCGCCTCCGAGCGTAGAACAGGAACGGGCGTTCCGCGCCGTCCGGTCGGAGCGGTCCGGCCGGTCGGGGGGCACCCGTCCGGGGGCCCGACGGGGCGTACGCCGCCCGCGGCCGCCGTCCGGCCCCGGGCAGCCCCCAGACCCCTAGGACTCGGCCTCGACCCCGACCGTCGCGCCCTTGGGCAGCGGCGGCAGGTCGACCGGCGTCGCGTGCAGCGCGCGCGTCTTCACGTCGCGCCACGTGACGCCCTCGCCGAGCATCGCCGGCATGCCGAGGGCGAGCGCCGTCGCGACCTCGACGGCCTGCAGGACGATGCCGTAGCCGAGCGCGTCGGCGTAGCTCACGCCGTAGCCGGCGCCCAGCACGGTGACGCACGCAGCCTGGAAGACGCCGAGGTTCGACGGGGTGAGCGGCAGGACCGCGGTGACGTTGACCGCGAAGAGCACGGCCGCAGCGGCGCCGATGCCCTCGTCGATGCCGAACGCCCGCAGCAGCAGCCAGCACGACACCGCCTGCAGCACCCAGGCCACGAGCTGCGACCCGACCGCGACCGACCCCAGCCGGGGGCTGCGGAACACGCGCAGGCCGCCGCGCAGCGCCTGCGCCCAGCCGCGGACGCGCGCCTGCAGGCGGTGCAGCCGCCCGCGTCCGTCGCCCCACTTGACCCGCAGCAGCACGGGGCCGAAGAGCAGCACGAGCAGCAGCACCGCCGGGGCGATGGCGAGCGTGACGAGCGCGCCGTCGTGCCCGCGGAAGAGCTTGATCGAGCTGATCATCACCGTGCCCAGCAGGATCAGCGCGAAGACGTTGATGAGCGTCTGCGAGACGAGCGTGCCGAGCACCACCGGCAGCCGCTCCCGCGGTCTGCCGATGCGCCGGGCCATGATCAGCGCACGTGAGGGCTCGCCCAGGCGGGCGGGCAGCGTCGCGGACATCATCACGCCGATCGCCGTCGCCCGGAACGTCTCCATGCGCGTCATCGCCGCGCCCGGGATCGCCGCGCGCAGGATCGCGTGCCACGAGATCGCGCGGAAGCCCATCGACGTCGCCATGACGGCCAGGGCCAGCGCCACCCACAGCGGCGAGGACTGCAGCAGGCTGTGGGCGATCGAGTCCAGGCCGATGCGCTGCAGCGCCATCGCGCCCGCGCCGACCGTGACCGCCGCGGCGGCCCCCACGCCCACCCGGCGGGCGAGCTTGCGGCGGGCGCGCGTCCGCTCCTCCTGCGACGGCGGGGCGGTCGGCGCGTCGGGGCGCGGCAGCCGCTGGGCGGGCGCGCGCGGCAGGCCGTCCGCGGGGCGCAGGCCGTGCTTGGTCAGGAAGCGCTCGGAGGCCGTGGCGGGCTGCGGCGCCTTCAGGGCGTCCTCGTACACGCCGACGATCCGCTGGGCCACGCGCGGCCAGGCGTAGCGGGACGCCGAGCGGGCCGCGGCCTCGCTCATCGTGCGGCGGCGCGCGGGGCGCAGCGCCAGGTCGCGCAGCGCGTGGGCGAGCGCGAGCGCGTCGCCCGGCGGGACCAGGACGCCGTCGCGCCCGGCGGTGACCACGTCGCGGTAGCCGACGATGTCGGAGGCGACGACGGGCACGCCCTGCGCGAAGGCCTCCGTCAGCACCATGCCGAAGCTCTCGCCGCCCAGCGACGGGGCGCAGAGCACGTCGCACGCCGCCAGCTCGCGGTGCTTCGTCTCGTCGTCGACGCGGCCGAGGACGCGCACGCCGCGCAGCCGCTCGTCGAGGGCGACGCGACGGACCTCCTCCTCCTCGGGCCCCATGACGACGAGCTCGACGGGCAGCTGCTCGCGCAGCGCGTCGAAGGCGCGCAGCAGGATCGGCAGGCCCTTGCGCTCGACGGCCTGGCCGACGAAGCCGATCCGCATCTCGCCCGCGGGGCGGTCGGGGCCGCGCGCGGGGATGATCGCGGGCACGTCGACGCCGTTGGGGATGACCCGGTAGCGGCCGCCGTAGAAGCGCTTGCCCGTCCACGCCGCGGCGTCGGAGACCGCGATCCGCTCCGTCAGGCGGTTGAGCCGGCGTCGGGCGCCGAACGCGACGCCCAGGCCGTTCGTGACCTGGTTGGCGGAGTAGCAGTGGAAGGTGCCGACGAGCGGGGCCGCGTCGCAGGACAGCAGGGCGTCCCAGCCGAGGAGCGGCGCGTGCGGCTCGTGCAGGTGGATGACGTCGTAGCCGCCCGTGTCGAGCTCGCGGCGCAGGCGCGCGACCGCCGAGGGGCTCATCGCCAGGTTCGACACGCCGCCGTTGGCGGGGATGCCCACGGTGCGACCGAGCGGCACGAGCCACTCGGGGGCGATCCGATCCTGGGGTGGTGCACCGCGGTGCATCCGGCTGGCGAGACGGTCCGGCGGGTCGAAGGGCGCGAGCACCCGGGCCTCGTGCCCCTGCTCGCGCAGCTCCCGCGCCAACGCCTCGATGTGCCGGGCCACGCCCCCGGGATAGGTCCACGAGTACGGGGAGACCAGCGCAACGCGCATCACCCGCAGACTACCCCGGCGGGCGGCGTCGGGTACGCCGGCGCTCCGTGCGTCCGGGCCGGTCGAGCGGCGACGCGCCACCGCCGCCGCGTGCGTACGGGGTCAGCCGGGCGGCGCGTCCTCGTCCGCGCGCGCCGCCGCGGCGGTGCTGGCGCAGGCGCCGGGCAGCGCGGGCGGCGCGGCCGTCGGCGCGCGGTCCCCGCCCCAGGCCGCCCACGCGGCGGCGACGGGGTACGTCCGGGTCATCGCCTCGTCCGTCAGGCCGGTCGGGAAGCTGGGGTCCTCGCGCACGGAGTACTGGAACGCGGCGGTGACCCGCGGGTCACGGTACCAGCGCTCGAGCTGGCGGTGCAGCAGGCGGCACTCGGCCGCGAGCGTCGCGGGACGCACGTCGCGGGTCGCCCCCGCGTGCGGCGCGCCGACGCCCGTCTCGGTGACCCACGCCGGGTGGCCGTCGAGGCACGGGCGGCGGTCCAGCTCGGCGAGCGCGCCGGCGACCGGCTCGCCGCGGCCCGCGGGCGGCCGGGCCTCGAGGTAGCCGTGCAGGCCGATCACGTCGGCGCGGCAGAGCACGTCGTCCGGCAGCGCGCGGAGGAACTCGTCGGCGGGCACCGCCTTCGGCGTGGGATCGGGCCATGCCGCCAGCTCGCCCAGGACGAGGCGGTCGCCGCGCCCCGGGCCGCCCGCGGGGACGGCCGCGCGCAGGCGGTCCAGCTCGGCGTCCATCGCCCGGGCCATCCGGGCGTAGACGGCCGGGGACGTCGGCGCGGCGTCACCCCGGCACGCCTGCCGCTGCGGCGCGACGAAGTACGGGGCGTTCGGCTCGTTCCAGGGCGACCAGTCGGCGCCGTCCAGCCCGGCGCCCCGCACGGCCCGCCACACCGCGGCGACGGCGGCGCGGTAGGCCGGCTCGCCGCCGGGGCGCAGCGGCCGGGCGCCCTCGCGGGCCCGGGCCGCCTCGCAGCCGGCGTCGGCGGGCTTCCCGGCCCACGCGGGCATGCCCCAGAAGGTCAGGACGGGGCGGTAGCGCCCGGGGTGGGCCGCCTGCGCGGCCTTCAGCGCCGCCAGCGTGCGGGTGAGCGTCTCGTCGCCCGCGCAGGGCGCGGCACCGTCGCGGCCGCAGCCGGCCCCGACCGGGCGGTCGGGGTCGAGCGGCGCGCCCTCCTGCGGCTGCAGCAGGTCCCAGCGCACGTCGACGCGGACGTACTCCGGGGCGATGCGGTCGGTCAGCGCCTGGGCGCGCGCGAAGCCCGCGACCGGCTGGCCCGGCGGGGCGAGCACGCCGGCGTCGCCCGTCACCAGGCCGACGGCCAGCTCGGGCGGGCGCACGGCGGCGGGCGCGGTCGCCCGCGGGGCCGCGGGGGCGGCATCGTCGCCGCCGGCGGTCAGGCGGCCGAGCAGGACGCCGGCGCCGAGCAGCAGGACGGCGGCGGCGAGGAGCGCCGCGGCGCGTCGAGCGGGCGCGGCACGCACCGGGCGGAGCACCGTGGACGCGCGCGCCCCCGGGCGGGGCGGCGCGTCCGTCGGGATCAGACGGCGGAGACCTCTTCCTCGTCCGCCACGCGGAACGAGGAGCCGCAGCCGCAGGCGGCGGTGACGTTGGGGTTCTCGACCTTGAAGCCGGCGCCGGTCATGGCGTCGAGGTAGTCGATCGTCGAGCCCGTGACGTACGGGAACGACTGGCGGTCGCAGAGCACCGTGATCCCGTGCGAGTTGAAGGTCATGTCGCCGTCGCGCTTCTCGTCGAACGCGAGGACGTACTGGAAGCCGGAGCAGCCGCCGCCGCGCACGCCGACGCGCAGCCCGGCCTCGCCCTCCTGCGGGTTGCTCTCGAGGAACTCGCGGACCTTCTCCGCGCCCTTGTCCGTGATGGTGATCATGGTGCCTCCGAGACGGTGGGGTGTCCCACGCGGTCCATTACTTCACCGAGTGTAGCGACCCCGGCCCCCGGCCCGGAAGGCCTGCCGGGCGGGCTCGCCGACCCTCTACTCTTGGAGTGATGCCGACCGCCGACGAGATCAAGCAGCGCATCGAGGGCGCGATCCCCGAAGCCTCCGCGCAGGTGGAGGGCGCCGACGGCGTGCACTTCCAGGCCGTCGTCACCTCACCCGCGTTCGCGGGCAAGACCCGCGTCGCCCAGCACCGCATGGTGATGGACGTCTTCGCGGGCGAGCTGGGCGGGTCGATCCACGCCCTGGCCCTGACGACCAAGACCCCGTCCTGAAGGACTCCAGCATGAGCGACAACGAGCTCCGCGACGCGATCAGCGACGCCATCAAGGACAACGAGATCATCCTCTTCATGAAGGGCACGCCGCAGCAGCCGGCGTGCGGCTTCTCCGCCCGCACGGTCGGCGTGATGCAGGCGCTCGACGTGCCGTTCGCGAGCGTCGACATCCTGCCCGACCCGCGCATCCGCCAGGAGCTGTCGGCGCTGTCGCAGTGGCCGACGATCCCGCAGCTCTTCGTCCGCGGCGAGCTCGTGGGCGGCTGCGACATCGTGATGGAGATGTACGAGAGCGGCGAGCTGCAGGGCCTGGTCGGCGCGGAGGGCGCCGCCGCGGCCGCCCCGGCCGACGCGCAGGAGGACGCCGGCACCCCCGCCGCGCCGCAGGACGGGCTGCTGCAGCCCGAGAACCGCCTGGGCTGAGCGGCCCGCGGTGGGCCAGGCGCCCCGGCGACGGGCATCGGCGTGCGCGCTGGCGGGCCTGGTGCTCGCCGGCGTCGCCGCGGCCCCAGCCAGCGCCGCCGCCCCGGCCTGCCCGGTCGTGCCGGGCGCCCGCCCGGCCCCGTCGGCCGCGTCCGTGATCGGGCGCGGCCTGACGGACGCCCCCCTCTCCCCCGCCGAGGCCGACCGGCTGCTGCTGGCGCTCGACCGGGCCTCGCCGCGGATCACGACCGCCGTCGCCGGCCGCACGCCCGAGGGCCGGCCGCTGCGCTGGGCGCTCGTCGGCGACCCGCGGGCGCTCACCCCGACGGCGGTACGGGCCGCCTCGGCGGCGGCGCGGGCCGTCCGCGCCGGCGCGACCGGCCCGCGCGCCGTCGCCCGGGTGGCGCGGCGCCCCGCCCTGGTCTGGATCGGCGCGGGCGTCCACGCGAACGAGCCCTCGGGGACGACCGCGGCGCTCGCGCTGCTCTCGCGGCTCTCGAGCGGCGAGGACTGCGGCACCCGTCGGATCCTGCACGGCACCACCACGGTCGTCGTCCCCGACCAGAACCCCGACGGCCGCGCCCGCCGCACCCGCACGAACGCCGCCGACGTCGACCTGAACCGGGACTGGTTCGCGGCGAGCCAGCCCGAGACCCGGGCGCGCCTGGCCGTGCTCCGTCGCCTGCCGCCGACCGTGGCGGTCGACGCGCACGAGCAGACGGGGACGGGCTACTTCGCCCCGCCGTACGCCCGCCCGGTCGTCGCCGGCCTGCCGCGGGCGGCGCGCGGGATCGCCGACGGCCTCGTCCGCCGCGCCGTCGACCGGGCGCTGCTCGCGCGGGGCGTCCGCACGACGCACCACGCCGGCTACGACCTGCTCTACCCCGGCTACGCGGACTCGGCCACGAGCCTGCTCTTCGGCGCGGGCGGGATGACGTACGAGCAGGGGTCCGACCTGCCGCTGGCGGAGAAGACGCGCCGCCACGCGACCGCGCTGCGGGCGACGCTCGCGGCCGTCGCGGACCACCGCACCACCGTCGTCCGGGCGTGGGCGCGGGGCTTCGCGGACGCCGTGGCCGCCGGACGCGCCGGCCGGGACGCGGCCGGCGGTCGGGCCTACGGCTGGACGCTGCGCACCGACGCGCACGCCGCCGACGCGTGGACGCTCGCCGCGCGGCTGCGGGCCGACGGGGTGCGGGTGCGGTCCCTGCGCGCGGCGACGCGCGTGCGGATCGACCCGCTCGGCCCGGCGGGCCCGCACGCCGCCGTCCTGCCCGCCGGGACGCTCGTCGTGCCCGCCGACCAGCCGCTCGGCCGCTGGGCGGGCGCCCTGCTGGGCCGCGACGCCGACGAGGCCGGGGCGGCCGCGGGCGACGCCGACACGTGGTCGATGCCGCGGCTGGCCGGCCTGCGCGCCGACGTCCTGCTGCGGCGGGTGCCCGCGGGCCGGCTGACCACGGAGGGCGCCCGGCGGCCGGTGGCGGTCGGCGCCGGGCGCACCGTGGCCTTCGCGGGCGACAGCGCCGCGGCGGATCGCCTGGCGTTGGGCCTACTTGCGGCCGGCCTGCCGGTGGCGCGCACGCCGGGCGGCACGCTGCGGGCGACGGTGGATCCGGCCGGCGCGCGCCAGGCGGCGCACGCGGGCGTCGCGCTGCGCCCCGCGGGCGGCGCGCCCGGGGACGGCGCGCGGGCGGTGCCCACGCCGCGGGTCGCGCTGCTGCCCGACCCCACGCCGGCGATGACGGGCACGCCGGCGCGGCTGCCGGTCCGCGACCGCCCCGCCGGCTGGGTCACGGGCGCGCTGCGCGCCGCGGGCGTCGTGACGTACGAGCTGGCCCCGGCGACGCTCGAGGACGGCGTGCCGACCGGCACCACGCACCTGCTGCTCGGGCCGGGCGACGTCCCCGGCGGGGTGCTGACGCCGCGCGCGGCCGCCGCCGTAGCGGCCTTCGCGCGTCGCGGCGGGACGGTGCTGGCGCTCGGGACGGAGGGGATCGCGACGGCGCGCGAGGCCGGGATCACGCGGGTGGAGACGGTGGACCCGCCGTCCTCGCAGGGCGTCTCGATCGTGGCGCGCGCGGGCGACGACCCGGTCGGCGCCGCGCTGGCCGGCGACGTCTCCGTCGTCGTCGCCGGCGAGCCGCGGCTGACCGCGCCCGCCGGGGCGGCCGTGCCGCTGCGCGCCGCGGCCGGCGCGCGCCTGGCGCCGTCCGGTCCGGTCGCCGCGGCCGACGGCCTGGCGGGCCGGCCGCTCGTCGTCGACGAGGCCGCCGGGGCCGGGCACGTCCTCAGCGTCGGCCTGTCCCCCGCGTTCCGCCGGCAGTCCGACGGCGGCGAGCGCGTGCTCCTCGGGCTGCTGCTCGCCACGCGCTGAGCCGCCGGGGGCGGGCCCGGGCCGGGCTATAGGGTGGACGGCCATGCCGGTCGCGGTCGTCACGGATTCCACGCACTACATGCCCCGCGAGCTCGTCAGCGAGCGCGCGGTGTCCGAGGTGTCGCTCTACGTCACCCGGGGCGACGACGCCGAGCGCGAGCTCGACATCGCCGACCTGGACGCGTTCTACGCGGGCCTGCGCGAGCAGCGCGACCTGCCGTCGACATCGCAGCCCTCGCCGGGCGACTTCCTGGCCGTGTACGAGCCGCTGCTCGAGGCCGGGTACGACGTCGTCTCGCTCCACCTGGCCGGCGGCATCTCCGGCACCGTCGAGACCGCGCGGCAGGCGGCCGGCATGGCGACCGCCGCGGCCGCGGGGCGGCGCATCGAGGTGGTCGACTCGCGCCTGGCCTGCGGCGCGCTCGCCCTGCCGGTGCTGACCGCCGCGGCGTGCGCGGCGGGCGGCGGTGACGTCGACGCGGTCCGCGCCCGCGCGCAGGAGACCATCGACTCCATGCTGCGCAAGTTCGTCTTCGCGGTCGACACGCTCGAGTACCTGCGGCGCGGGGGGCGCATCGGCGCGGCGCAGGCCTTCGTCGGCGGCGCGCTGAAGATCAAGCCGATCCTGACGCTCGACGGCGAGATCACGCCGATCGAGCGCGTGCGCACGTCGCGCCGCGCGTTCGAGCGGATGCTGAAGGTCGCCGAGCAGCTGCGGGCCGACGGCTCGACGGCCTGGGTGGTGCAGCACATCCAGGCCCCGGACGAGGCGCAGCGGCTGGCCGCCGCGGCCGAGGAGATCATCGGCACCCCGCCGCTGTTCGTCTCGGAGATCGGCCCCGTCATCGGGGCCCACGTCGGCCCGGGCCTGCTGGGCGTGGGCGGCATCCGCCCCGAGCTGCTGCGCCAGGAGGCGTAGGCCGACGCGGCGACGGCCCGCCGGGTGGCGGGCCGTCGGGCGGTGCGGGCGGGGCCGGCGCTCAGGCGCGGCTGCCGCGGCTCAGCAGGCCCGTGAGCCCGCCGATGCCGCCGGCGAGCACGAAGCCCGCCACCCCGGCGGCGATCGCCGCCGGCTTCACGTTGCGCTGCAGCTGCGACCGCCAGTCCGACAGCTCGGTGACCTCGGCGCGCAGCCCCTCGATCGACCGCGACAGCTCGCGGCGGTGCTCCTCGAGGGACGCGCGGATCTCCTCCGGCGTGCGCTGACGCGTGCTCATCGGCTGCTCCTGTCGTCGAAGGACCCGAGCGTGCGGTCGGGGCCGGTGGCGCCGACGGACTCGCCGGCGCCCAGGCCGGGCTGCGACTTGCCGGCGGTCTGGACGCTCTCGCGGATGCGCTTGGCCTCCTCGATCGCCATGTCCGGGGTCGGGGGCGCGCCGCGCTTGACGGCCTTCAGGGCGATCATCGCGCCCACGCCCGCCAGGACGAAGAGCAGGACGGCGACGATCAGGAAGCCCCAGAACATCTGGTTGCCCGGCGAGCCGAGGACCCACCAGAAGAACCAGGCGAGCGCCTGCAGGAAGAAGATGCCGCCGAGCGCGACGAACACGCCCGCGGCGGCGCCGACCGCGGCGCCCTTGCCGAGGCTCTTGGCCTTCTGGGCGACCTCGGCCTTCGCGAGCTCGATCTCGTCGCGGACGATGTGCTGCGTCCGCTCCGTGACCGAGGCGAGGTGCTCGACGACCCCGGCGATGGACGCCTCCCGGCGCCGGTCGTCAGCGGCGGGCAAGGGTCCGGAGGAGGATCGCGGCCAGGACGCCGCCCACGAGGGCGGCGGCGACGATGCGCTCGGGCTGGTCCTCGGGGAACAGCTCGGCGACCTTGTCGGCCAGGGTGGACGAGGAGGAGGGGACCGACGCGTCGTCGGCGCCCTCGGCGGACTGCCACTTCGGCGGCAGCCCCGCGGCGGGCGGGGTCTTCCAGTCGGGCGCGGGCCCGTCGGCCGGCGGCGCGGCGGCCCCGGTCGGGTTGGGGCGCGCGGCGGTCGGGCCGCCGGTCGGCGACTCGTCGACGTCAGCGTCGCGGATCGGCGCGGCCGAGGGCTGCGCCGTGCCGGGCGCGGGCGTGGTGGCGTCCGCCGGGACCGGGCCCGGGTCGGTCTGCGGGGTGACGGCGTCCGTCGGGCTCACGGCCCCGAACTCCTTCGTCGGGGGCGCGTCGTCCGCGCCCCCGACGGGTCGATCATCGCTCACTCGGGGGGCTCCTCTCCGAAGACGCGACGCCAGATCAGCGCGGCCGCTCGTTGTGCGAGCAGGCTGCTGACGACGCCCAATCCTGCGACCAGGCCGGACCAGGCCAGGCGCTTGACGAGCTCGTTGTCCATTGCGTTCGATCCTACCCGCGGGGCCGGTCGACCATGCGTCCGATCCCCGTTCCTACCGGGGATCGAGGCCGCCGCAGATCGTCTCGACCAGGGTGCTGACCGCCTCGCGGCGCTGGTCGGGGCCCGAGGGCATGAGGTCGAAGATCCACGCCGTGAGGATCTGCTCGATGGCCCCGTAGAACACGAAGCCGGCGAAGGACGGCGGGATGTCGGGCCGCAGCTCGCCGCGGGCCTGGGCGCTCTCGACGATCTTGGCGATCCCCGCGTGCGCCTCCTGGATCCGGCCCCAGTGGCGGCGGCCGAACGTGTTGGCCTGGCGGGTGACCTCGACGATCACGACCTGCATGACGTCGGGCTGCTTGCCGTAGCTCTCGACGATGAACGTCGCGACCTTCGCCAGCTTCTCCCGCGCCGTCAGCTCCGCGTCGTCGTGCGCGGCCTGGATGACCTCGAGCATCAGGTCCCAGCGCTCGAGGAAGACCTCGTCGAGGATCCCGTCCTTGCTCTTGAAGTAGTGGTAGACGAGGCCGTACGCCACCCCCGCCTCGTCGGCGATGTCGGAGACGCGGCAGTGGTTGAAGCCGCGCTCGGCGAACACGCGGACCGCGGCGTCGAGGATCGCGCGGCGCTTCTCCGCGCTCGCGGCGGTGGTGCGGGACGCCATCAGGCGGCCCCTCCGCGCGCGGCGGCCGACTCGGGCGAGTCGGTGCGCCAGCCCTCGGCCAGGTCGCCGGCGGGCAGGGCGGCGAGCGTCGCGGCCACGTCCGCGCGGCGCTGGCGCAGGACCGGCAGGCCCTCGCGCACCGCGTCCGTGCGGGACAGATCCAGGTCGGCGAGCACGACGGCCTCGTCGACGTCGGGCGCCTGCGCCAGGATCGTCCCCCAGGGGTCCACGATCATCGACTTCCCGCCGGAGCGCACGCCGGGCGTGTGCTCGCCGTGCTGGTTGGCGGCCAGGACGAACGCACCGTTCTCGATCGCGCGGGCGCGCAGCAGGATCTCCCAGTGGGCCTGCGTCGTGCGCTCGGTGAAGGCGGCCGGGACGGCCAGGATCCGTGCGCCCTCCGCGGCGAGCGCGCGGTACAGCTCGGGGAAGCGCACGTCGTAGCAGACGCTCAGCCCCACGCGGGTGGCGTCGGGGTCGGCCAGGACGGTGGAGACCACGCCGTCGCCCGCGATCTCGCGGTCGGACTCGCGGTAGCGGACGCCGGCGACGTCGGCGTCGAACAGGTGGAGCTTGCCGTAGGTGCCGAGCGTGCCGTCCGGGGACGCGTGCAGCGCGGTGTTCTGCAGCAGGCCGTCGGCGCGCCGGACGAGGATCGAGCCCGCGAGCAGGTCGATGCCGAGCTCGCGCGCCGTCTCTCGTGCCCAGGTGGCGGCCGGCCCGTCGAGCGGCTGGGCGCCGGCCTCCAGGTCGTCGAACGTCCCCAGCACCGACCACTTCTCGGGCAGCAGCACCACGCGCGCGCCCGCGGCCGCGGCCTCGCGGACGAGCCGGTCCGCCGTCGCCTGGTTGGCGGCGACGTCGGGGGTGCTGCGGAGCTGGACGACGGCGGTGCGCAAGGGGGTCATCGGGATTGACTGACGAGTCAATCGGGATCGTAGCGACCACCGCCCGGGCGTCGCAAACCCCGGGGCCGCCCGGGCCGGGGTCAGCGCCCGCCGGCCCCGCGGCGGGTGCGGGCCAGCTCGCGGCGCAGGACGTGCCCGTGGACGGCGCCGACGAGCTGCCGCAGCGGCTCCGCGGCCCCGAGCATCAGCTCGACCGCCCGGTCCGGCGGGACGTCCCGGTCGACCATGCGGTGCAGGAAGGTGCCGGCCTCCTCGCGCACGAGCGGCTCGAGGGCCTCGACGTAGCGGAGCGCATCGTAGACGGTGAAGCCCAGCTCCTCGCCGAAGCCGGTGCGCCGGAAGGCCATGAACGCCTCGACGATGCGGACCTCGTCCGGGTCGTAGCCGCCGGCGCCGTCGCCGATCACGCGCAGCTCGGCGAACTTGTCGAGCGCGTCCTCGGGCACCCCGGTCCGGGCGACGAGGTCGGCCCGATCGGTGGCCGCGGCCTGCTCGGTGCGTGAGAGCGCTTGGTCGATGATGGCGTCGCGGCGGTCGACGAGGTCGCGGGCGCGCTCCTCCCCCTGCTCCTCGAGCAGCTCGCGGATCGCGCGCAGGGGCATGAAGCGCTCCTCCTGCAGCCGCTTGATCAGGCGGATCCGCTCGACGAAGGCCGGCGGGTACCAGGCCATGTTGCGCGACGTGCGGACGACCTCGCCCGCCCCGGGGGCGCCCTCGAGCAGCCCCTCGCGCAGGTAGTGCTTGACGGTCGCGGGGCTGACCTCGGCGCGCTCGGCCAGGTCGCCCATCTTCAGCAGGCCCGAGACGTCGGCGGCGGCGCTCACGCGGGGACCCCCGCGATCGCGCCGGCCGCGCGCAGCGCGGCGATGCGGGCGTCGTCCAGCCCCGCCTCGCGCAGCAGCTCGTCCGTGTGCTCGCCGAGGGACGGCGCCGGGCGACGGTGCGGGTCGCCCGGCGTGGCGGAGAGCTTGACCGGCACGCCGAGCGTCCGGACGGGCGCAGCCGCGCCGGGCTGTCGCAGCTCCACGACCATCTCGCGCTCGCGGACGAGCTCGGACTCCAGCGCCTCGTCCAGCTCCCACACCGGCTCCACGCACGCGTCGCGCTCGGCGCCGAACGCCGCCCACTCGGCGCGGGTGCGCGCGGCGGCGATCGCGACGACCTCGGCGTGGGCGTCCGATCCGGGCGGGTCGAACTGGTGCGGGATCAGGTCCTCGCGGCCGACGCCCGTGCAGAACGCGTGCCAGAACTTCGGCTCGAGCGCCCCGATCGTGATGTACCCGTCCGCGCACGCGTAGGGCCGGTAGCAGAGGTGCGCGCCGGTGAGGATGGTCTCGCCGCGCCGCGGGGCGCCGCCCTGCAGGGCCATGGCGGCGTCCATCGCGGTGAGGGCGAGCGCGCCGTCCGTCATGGAGACGTCGACGTGCTGCCCCTCGCCCGTGCGCTCGGCGTGGCGCAGCGCGGCCAGGATGCCGGCGACGGCCATGAGCGCGCCGCCGCCCAGGTCGGCGACCTGCACGCCGCCGTTGACGGGCTCGCCGCCGCGCACGCCGTTGAGCGCCAGCACGCCGTTCAGCCCCAGGTAGTTCAGGTCGTGGCCCGGGCGGTCCTTCAGCGGCCCGGTCTGCCCGAACCCGGTGATGGCGCAGACGACGATCCGCGGGTTGCGCGCCCGCAGCGCCTCGAAGCCGACGCCCAGGCGGTCGAGGACCCCGGGGCGGAAGGACTCGAGCACGACGTCCGCGGTGTCGGCGAGCGCCAGGAACGCCTCGCGCCCCGCGTCCTGCTTCAGGTCCAGCCGCACCGACCGCTTGTTGCGGTTGAGCGCCAGGAACGGCGCCGACTTGGCGGAGTCCTCCACGCCCTCGACGTACGGCGGCGTCATCCGCACGTAGTCGCCCGGGCCGGTGTCCTCGACCTTGACCACGTCGGCGCCCAGGTCGGCGAGCACGAGGCTGGCGAACGGACCGGGCAGCAGACGGGAGAGGTCGAGGACGCGGACGCCGTCGAGGGGCAGCGGGCTCATGGACGTCGACGGTACTACGTTCCGCGAGTGAGAGGTGCTACTTCTCATTCTTGGCCGCACGCCGCGCGACGCGGCGCGAGCCGGAAGGCGGGCGGGGCGCCGGGCGGGCGGGGCCGTGCGGGCCGGTGCGCGCGGAGGACCTCGGTGACGACACGCGGGCCTCTCGCCCGTCGCCGGAGGGTCCGGCGCCTGCGGGCGCCAGCCGTCGCCCGCCCGGACCTCGGGGACGCCGGGGCGGGACGCTGCGGCCGCGTCGTGGAGAAGTGAGACGCCGCCGGCCGACCCCCCAGCCCCTGACGGCGCGGTGCCGTGGGCCGGCGCCGGGGCCGCTCGACGCGTGGACGGCCGGGCCGGCGTCGGGGTGGCGCGCCTGGGCCGCGCGGGACGACGGGGGACCGACCCGTACGGACACATCGGGTCCCGCTCGGGGCCCGCGCGCCGGCCCGGGGCGCGAGCCCCTGCCCCGGGGCCGGGCCGCGGTGGCGGGGCGGCGGGTCGTGCGCGTCCGGGCAGGCGCCTATCGCCCGGCCCCCGGCTCCGGGGGCGCCACGGGCGAGCCTCCAGACCACGTCGGCCCCGTGGGGCCGACGGCGCGTCCGCAGCCCCCGGCGGGTTTCCAGAACTCACCGTAAGACGACGACCTCGCCGTGGACGTGATCTTCAGGGAGCACGCGTTATGCCGTCGCGGCACGCGGTCCGAGGACGCGCGGGCGCGGGCGGGGACGCTGGCCCGGATTCTGTCCCCTGGCCGCGCGGCCAGTCGGCCCGTGCCCCGCGTCGGGACGCGGCCCTGGTCCGCCCGCGGGTGCGTCGGGCGGGGGCGCGCCGGCGCGGGGCGCCGTCGGCGGCGCGTGACCGCCGCCCGGGGGCCGCGCGGACGGTCACGGGGCGCCGGCCGCGGGGCGTCGGGGAGCACCCTCCCCCACGCGCCGGACGGAACCGCCGTCGCGGGGCGACGCCCCGACGGCGTCCCGGCCCACGGCGCGATGGCGCCGTCGGGCGGCCCCGGAGACGGGCAGGGCGGTCGCCGAGGCCCCCGCGGTCCGGCCGCGGCGTGCCGCCCCCGACGTGCGGCGAAGCGAGACGCCGCCGAACCGTCGCACCGTGCGCCGTCCGAACCGTCCGCCCTCGGCGCGCGCGGGCGCGTCGGGACAGCCGGTCCGGCCGCCGCTCGTGGTCGGCACGGGCCCCCGATCTGGGGGTGGGCGCGCCCCGGCCGGGCGCCGGCGCACCCACGGGACGCGGCTGAACCTGCACGACCTGCAGCCGGCGAGGATCGGCGGCGGGGGCCGCGCGAGGTGCCGCGGCCGCGTGGGTGCGAGGGCCACAGGCCGGGTGCCCGCGGGGGCCGGCGGGGGCGCCCGCGACCGCACCGCCGCCCGCGCCCGGGCGCGGCGTCGCGTGCGGCCCCGTGCTCGCACGGCTCCTCGCGGGGTCGCGCGGGCGGGCGTCCGGCCGCGTTGGTGCCCGTTCCCCCGCGAGGGGCGGCGGGGGCGTCGGTGCCCGCTCCGGCGGGCGCGGAGGTGCCGGCGCGGCCGGGGGACCGCGCGCGCCGCTGGTCGGCCGCGCGCGGGCGGGGCCGGTCGCCCCACCGCGCGTCCGCGGGCGGGTCCGGTCGCCCCGTCGCGCGCGGGTCCGGTCGCGCCGCCGCGCCGCCGCGCGCGGCACCGGCCGCGGGACCGGCCGCCCCGCCGGGGGCGCCGCCGGCCGCGACGCCGGGTCGACGGCGGCGGCGCCGACGGGTCCGCGGGTCGACCGCGCGCGCCCCCGGCCGCGCGCCCGCCCGCGGGACCGTCCGGGCCGCCGGAGGCCCGGGCGCGGCGGCGGGCGCACGGGCGCGTCGACGACGGTGCGATCGACGGGGAGACCGCGCGCCCGACGAACCGGTCGGCCCGTCGGGCGGGTGGCCGCCCCGCCGACGGCTCGCGGGGCCGGTCGGTCGTCCGGCGGGGCGACGGCCCGGCGGCGGCCGGGGTCGACCGGTCGGGCGGTCGGCCGCTCCCCCGGGGGACCGGCGGACCGGGGCCGTGCGCGAGCGGCCGGCCGGTGCCGCGCACGACGGACCGCGGGACCGAGCCCGGGGCGGCACGGTGCGCCGCAGGCGAGGGTGATCGCCCGGGGGCGAGGACGCACGGCCCCCCGGTCGCGGGTCCGACCCCGCGGCGGCGCGGCCGCACGCTCGACCGCCCGCGCCGCCGGCCGAGCCCGCGGCGGGTCTCCCGCCCGGCCGGCCGCGGGGCCGGGTGCGGGGCCGGGCGCCCGGACGTCGGCGCGGACGGGGGTCCGGGCCGCCGGGTGGCGGGGCGCCCGGTCGGGCGGCCGGGCTGGCGGCCGCGCCGCCGGCCGGAGCACCGGCCGCGACATCGCGCGATCCGCGGGAAGGAGACCCGCGCGCGAGGGCGAACACCCAGGCGAGCGCGGGACGGATCGACCGGTCCGTCCCCCACCCCGCCGCACCACCGCACGACCATGAGGACGCACCGATGACCCGCGTGATCGCCGTCGCCAACCAGAAGGGCGGCGCCGGCAAGAGCACCGTGACCGTCAACCTCGCCGTCGCGCTGGGCCAGGCCGGCCGCCGGGTCCTCGTCGTCGACGTCGACCCGCAGTTCGACACGACGGCGATGCTCGGCTACGCCCCCGAGGACGCACCGCACACGCTGGCCGACGTCTTCCTCGGCGAGTCCGAGGCCGACGACGCGCTGCTGACCGACGCCGCGCCCGGCGTCGACCTGCTCGCCGGAGACAGCCGCATGGCCGACGTCGAGCTGACGCTCGTCTCGCAGGTGCGCCGCGAGGAGTTCCTGGCGGAGGCGCTGACCGAGATCCTGCCCCGGTACGACTACCTCGTCCTGGACTGCCCGCCCAACCTGGGCCTGCTGACGGTCAACGCGTTCGTCGCCGCGGACGAGGTCCTCGTCCCCGTGTCGATGATCGACCGCAACGCGTACAAGGGCGCGGCGACGCTGCTCTCGACGCTCGACACGCTCCGTCGGCGCCGCGTCGACGTCCGCACGCTCGGGCTGCTGCGCAACAACGTCGATCCGCGCCGCAACACGTTCCAGACGCTCGACGAGGCGCTGCCCGAGCTGGACGCCCCGCTGCTGCAGGCGCAGATCCCGATGCGCTCGAGCTTCCACGACGCGACGACCGAGGGCATCCCCCTCGTGCTGCGCAAGCCCGACGGCCGCGCCGCCCAGGCGTTCCGCGAGCTCGCCGCCGAGATCGAGGCGACGGACGCGCGCCCCCGCAAGACGACCGACAAGACCATGGTGGAGGTGGCGTGATGGCGCGCCTGAAGCTGTCCCCCAGCGGCCTCCGCAGCCCGCTGGACCTGACGACCGTCCGCGTCGACGCCCCCGCGGACGTCGCACCCGCCGAGGACGCCGCCCCGCGCGCCGCCCGCCTGCAGGCCGTGCCCGAGCCCGCGCGCCCGGCCGCGGCCGTCGCGCCGACGCCGGCCGCGGCGCCGAAGGCGGTCGCGCCCGAGGCCCCCGCGCCGAAGGCCGCCGCGCCCGGGGTCGACGCCGATCGCACCGCCGAGGCCGCTCCGGCCGACGCGCCCGCCGCCCCGTCGGCGCCCGCTGCCGCCGAGACGTCCGCCACCGCGGCGCGCACCGGCGACGCCGTCGTGGCGCCGGACACGGCAGAGGCGCCCGCCGCCGAGGCCGCCGAGGCCGCCGAGGCCGCCGAGGCGACGGAGGAGCCCGCGGCCCCGGAGGCCGTCGCCGCCCCGTCGCCCGTCGACACCGACGACCTGCCCGCGTGGGCCGCCGACCTGGCGCCCGAGACCCTCGCGCCCGAGCGCCTGCTCGGCCGCCCGAAGCAGACGGCGCTCATCCTCGACCAGGGCCTGTCGGACCGCGCGGACGACCTCGTCGCGCGCACGGGCCCGCGGGTGACGTTCGCCGCGATCGTCACGGCGGTCCTGCACTTCCACCTGCCCGCCGACGGACAGGCCGCCGCGAAGGCGATCGGCGGCTACCGCCGGCGCCAGCTCGAGACGCTCGAGCGGCCCTGGCAGGAGCGCAACGCCCGCCTGCCCGAGCCGCTCCGCGCCGAGCTCGACGCGGTCGTCGCCGGCGCCACCGGCAAGGTCGCGGCCGTCCGTCGCTCGACGCTCGTCAACGCGCTGCTCGACGCGCACCTGCCGGACACCGCCGACGACGCCGCCCGCCTCGTCACGCGGATGGAGATGGTCCGCGGCGGCGCCTTCCTCGCCTAGCCGATGACCGAGATCGCCGAGACGCGCACCGTCGAGCTGCCCACGACGGACGGCCCGATGGCCCTGTACGAGGCGCGTCCCGACGACACGCCGCGCGGCGCCGTCGTCGTCCTGCAGGAGGCGTTCGGCGTCAACGACCACGTCGAGGACGTCTGCCGGCGCTTCGCCGCCGAGGGCTTCCTGGCGGTCGCGCCGGCGCTCTTCCACCGCACCGGCGCCCCGCGCCTGGGGTACGACGACTTCGCGGCCGCCCGGCCGCACATGGAGGCGCTGACGAACCGAGGCCTCGAGGAGGACCTGGAGGAGACGCTCGAGCACCTGCGGCGCGTGCGCTTCAAGGACCACGACATCGCGACCGTCGGCTTCTGCATGGGCGGCACGGTGTCGCTGATCGCGGGCGCCCGCTACGCGCTGGGGGCGTCCGTGACGTTCTACGGCGGCGGGATCGCCGAGGGCCGCTTCGGCGAGCCGCCGCTGCGCGAGCTCGCCCCCGAGCTGAAGACGCCGTGGCTGGGCTTCTTCGGCGACGAGGACACGGGGATCCCCGTCGAGCAGGTCGAGGACCTGCGCCAGGCCGCCGCCCGCGCCGAGGTCGCCACCGAGGTCGTGCGCTACCCCGAGGCCGGGCACGGCTTCCACTGCGACGCCCGCGCCAGCTACCACGCGGCGTCGGCACAGGACGCGTGGGCGCGGACGGTCGCCTTCCTCGGCGACCGCCTGCGCGGCTGATCGATCACCGTCATCCGGCGCATGACGACCCGAGCGGCCGGGGGTACGGTCCGCGTCATGGTCTCCCGTTCCCTCCTCGCCGGCGCCCTGACGACCGCGGCCCTCGCGGCCGTCCCGCTCGTCGGCGCCGCTCCCGCCGCGGCCGCCACGAAGGACTGCGGCACGATCACCGCCCGCGGCGTGCGCGTCCACGTGCTCGTCACGGCCGGCTCGTTCCGCTGCTCCTCCTCGCGCAGCCTGTACCGCAAGTACTTCCGCGTCGTGAGCCCGAAGTCGACGCCCCGCGGCGTCCGCACGATCCGTCAGGCCGGCACGCGCTTCCGCTGCCAGGCGACGCGGACGGGCTCGGTCCCCTTCGCGTGCTTCGGGCCGGGCTACAAGCCCACCGTGGCCGCCGACCCGGCCTGACCGCCCGCCCCGCCGCTCGCGGCCGCCGGCCGCGACCTGCGGTCGACGGCCGCCGCCGACCCGCCCGGCGCGGCCCGGCGGTCGACCCGGCGCGGTAGGCGCACCGGCCGCGCGGGTACCGTCGCCGCATGCCCGGCCGCCGCCGCTCGCCGGGGCCGTCCGGCCCCCGCCTGTTCGTCGCGCTCGACCCGCCCGACGACGTCCGGGGCGCCCTCGCGGCGTGGGGCCGGGCGCAGCGTCGCGCGGTCCCGGGGCTGCGGCTCGTCCCGCCCGAGCACCTGCACGTGACGCTCGCGTTCCTCGGCCCGCGCGACCCGGGCGAGGTCGCCCCGATCGCCGGCGCCGTCGTCGGCGCGGCCGAGACGCACGGGGCGCTCGGCCTGGCGCTCGGCGCGCCGCTGTGGCTCCCCCCGCGCCGGCCGCGGGTGCTGGCCGTCGAGCTGCACGACGAGCGCGGCGACCTGCGAGCGCTGCAGGCGGTCGCCGACGCGCTCGGGGCCGCCGTCGGCTGGTCCGCGGACCGCGGCTTCCGCCCCCACGTCACCGTGGCGCGGCTGCGCCCCGACGCGGCCCCGCGCGATCGCGCGCTCGACCCGACGCCGCAGGTGGCGTTCGACGGCGCCGCGGTGACGCTGTACCGGTCGTTCCTGGAGCCGGCGGGCGCGCGGTACGTCCCCGTCGAGCGCGTCGCGCTCGGCTGAGGCCGCGGTCCGTCCCGCGCTCCCCGCAGGCCGCGCGACGGCGTCCGCGGCCGGGGCGTCGCCGACCCGCGCGCGCAGGTGGCCGCGTGCCGGCCCTAGCGCCGCCGGAGGGAGCGCCACTCGTCGAGCGTGGCCCGCTCCCGCGCGTCGGCCGCCCCGCCGTGGTGGTCCATCAGGTCGTGCGGCGCGTCGGAGCACCACACGTGCGGATGGCGGTCGAGCCAGCGCTCCGCGTCCTTGGCGCCCTCCGCGATCAGCAGCTCGACGAACCGCTCGTCGAAGAGCAGGAAGCTCAGGAGCTCGCCGCGCGACCGGGAGCGTCCGCCGCCGAGCAGCCGCGAGACCACGGGCAGGTCGGGGTGCCGCCAGCCCTTCAGCCCGGAGTACCGCTCCTCGAACACCTGGTCGGCGAGCTCCGCGATCCGGCCGCGCTTCTCGGGCGCGACGAGGACGTACGGGATGCGGCGGTACGCCGGCTTGCCGCGCGCTAGGCGCTCGGTGCGCGCGGCCTGGTTGGCCACCCCCAGGCCGCTGCCCTCGACCATGAAGGCGTTGATCGCGGCGAGCCGGTGCAGGTCGTCGGCGACCTGGTCGACGAGCAGGCCGCTGAGGACGTTGGCGCCGACGTCCGACATCCGCGGCGCGCGCAGCGGCCCCGGCACGGGCGCCCGGGCGGCGAACGGCTCGAAGCCGATGACGATGACGCGGTCGGCGCCCAGGGCGAGCGTCGGCGCGATCGGGGCGTTCAGGCGCACGCCGCCGTCGATGTAGGCGTCCGCGGCCTCGGCGGGCTCGGTCACCTCGACGGGCGGGAACAGCAGCGGGATCGCCGCGCTCGCGCGCACGTGGTCCGGCAGCAGGCGGTCCACCCCCACGTAGCGCAGGTCGTCCGCCGCGCGGCTGGTCGGGACCCGCCCCGCGGTGTGGACGAAGCCCACGGCGCCGCCGCCCGAGAGCGCCGTGGCGACGACGCACAGCGCGTCGAAGCGCCGGCTGTCGACGTTGTGGCGCAGCGCGTCCCAGTCGATCCAGCGCTCGAGCGACGCCGCCAGCGGCGACGGGTCCATGAGCCCCGCGACGCGGACGCCCGGCACGTCGAGCAGCTCGCCCGCCAGCCGCAGGCCCGTCTTCACGAGGGACGGGCCGATGACCGACCGGATCACGTCGTGCTTGCGCATCCCCCGCCACGTGTCGAGGGCCAGCGCGATCTGCTCGTCGAGCGGCAGGTGGGCGGTGGACGCCAGGAAGGCGGCGTTGATGGCCCCGACCGACGTGCCGCACGCGATCGAGATCCGCTCGCCGCGGGCCTGCAGCGCGGGCGCCAGGACCGAGAGCGCCCCGGCCTCGTAGGCGCCGCGGGCGCCGCCGCCCGGCAGCACCGCGCCGATCCGCGGGCCGGCCGAGCCGCCGCGGTCGCGCGCGTCGAACGCCGCGATCTGGTGCCGGGCGTGGCCGTTGCGGCCGTTCCGCGCGCCGCCGGTGCCGGGGAGGTCGTCCATCTCCCCCCAGGTTGTCGGCCGCCGGGCGCGGCACCGTTGGCCCGGCGGACAAGAAGGCGATGGGCGGGGCGCCGCGGGGGACGGCGCGGCGCCCGACGCCGTCCGCCGTCCGGCGGGGCCCGCGAGGTGGCCGGTTGCCGGGGGGCGGGCCCGCTACGGTCACGCCATGACGGCCCGCTCCGTGATCGCCCATCGCGGGTCCTCGCACGCCCTCCCGGACAACAGCCCCCAGGCGTTCGAGCAGGCGATCGCCGACGGCGCCGACATGATCGAGTTCGACGTCCGCCGCACCCGCGACGGCGTCCTGGTCTGCCATCACGACCCGGACGTCGACGGCCGGCCGGTCGCGGAGCTGTCCGCCGACGAGCTCGCCGCCGCCCTCGGCCCGCACGCCTGCACCCTCGACGCCGTGGTGCAGCTCGCCGCCGGCCGGATCGGCCTGGACGTGGAGCTGAAGGAGGACGTCGGCGTCGAGGAGGCGGTCGCGGCGGTGCGTCGCCGCTTTCCGGCCGGCGAGGTCGTCTTCACGTCCTTCCTGCCCGACGTCGTTCGCCGAGTGCGGGCGGCGTGGCCGGCGGTCCGGACGGGCCTCCTCGTCGACGCGCAGACGCCGGACCTGGCCACGGCGGTCCGCCGGGCACGCGCCTGCGGTGCGACGGCGGTCGCGCCGGAGCTGGCGGTGCTGGACGCCAGCCCGCCGGACGACGCACCCGCGGAGGGCCACCTGCCGACGTACGTGTGGACCGTCGACGACGCCGGGACGCTCGAGCGCCTCCTCCGGGATCCCCGCGTGACGGGCGTGATCACGAACGTGCCCCGCCGCGCCCTCGCGATCCGGGACGCGCGATGACCGGTCGGCCGTGGCCGCTCGACGGCACCGCGCGCGACCCGCGGCATCACCGCGTCCTGCACCTCTTCTCGGCGCGCTGGAGCTACCCGGCCGACGCCACGGCCGGAAGGCCGCACGAGACGCCGGCGCCCTGGGCGACGGCCGAGGCGCTGCGGAAGGTCGCGGCGTCGCACCAGGGATGGTCCTTCGCGGACGGGTTCGCGGGGCTCGGACACCTCGAGCGGCAGTACGCCCGGGTTCGGGACCGCATGCCGCAGGTCGTCGGCGAGTCGATCCCCGTCGAGATCCCCGGCGCGTCGTCGCCCGACGACGGTCCGAGCCACGTGTTCCTCGTCCGCCTGGCGGACGGGCAGCTCAGCGTGTGCCTGAGCCAGTGCCTCGGGAGTCCGCTCGACGAGCTCCCGGCCGTGCTCATCGCGACGCTCGACGGCGGACCGCAGCTCGCGATGCGCGTCGCGGGGCAGCCGGGGGTCACGACGTTCCAGGAGGCGGTCCACCACGCGGTCTCCACGATTCCGCCGCTGCGCGACGCCACCCACGACGACCGCAGCCCGCGGCTGCTCATCGGCTCCGAGCTGCACACGATGCTGTTCGTCCGGGAGGGCGACGAGGACGCGCTGCAGGCCGACGACGGCGTGCTCGTGCGCCGCCTGCTCGGCCGCGTGGCCGACGACGTCACGTCGCTGCGCGACGACGCCATCGTCCGTCCCGGCGAGTTCAACCGCTTCGCCGGGCACGTCGGGGCCATCCGCCCGGGGGCGAGCCTGCTGGCGGGGCACGCGGAGCCGGTGTGCCGCAACGCCCTGACCTCGGCGGCCCTGCTCGTCGGCGCCGCGTCGCTGCTTCGCGAGGTGCGCGACGAGGCGTACGCCATCCTGGGCGACGTCAACGAGGACCTCGCCGTCCCGCGGCACCGGTGGTCGGCGACCGGGAGCGACCCGTTCCAGGCGCAGCACGCGCGGCTGGCGATGATCGACATCACCGTGGCGTTCCAGATCGAGACGCATCTGGACATCCGGCGGGTCGTCTCGGACGCCTACCTCGTGGCGTTCCACGACGGGCTCGCCGGCGCCCTGGACATCCCCCGCAGCGTCCAGGCCACGCACGACACGACGGCGCGGCTCGAGTCGGCGATCGTCGCGGCGTCGACGCGCCTGACGACCCGGAACGCGTTCGTCATCAGCCTGCTGACGGCATCGGCGTTCGCGCTGGCCGCCCTCGTGCTGCAGGTCATCGCGACCTAGCGCGGCCGGGCGGCGTCAGCGCGGCGCCGTCACTGCTTCTTCGCGATGGCGTCGGCCAGCTCGCCCTTGTCCATCTTCGAGCGCCCCTCCACGTCGAGCCTCTTGGCCCGCTCGTAGAGCTCCTCCTTCGTGTTGCCGACCGCGTCGACGCCGCCGTGCGTGCCCTCGCCGCCCTTCTTGTTCCGGGCGTCCGGGTCCTTCGCGCGCTCGTCCGAGGGGCCGGGCTCGTCCTTGGCGACCCACTTGTCGCCCCGCTTCTCGTGCGTGTGCTTCAGCGCGGAGTAGGCGACGCGGTTGGCGCGCTCGGCGTCGTCGTACTCGTCCTCGGCGGCGTCGTGCGCCTTCGCGAACGTCCGCTGCGCCTTGGCCGACGAGTTCTGCACCGGCCGCGGCAGCTCGCTCTGCTTCGGCTGGCCGTTCTTGCCCATCTTCGGCACGGGATCCTCCTTCGTCGCGGGTGCCTCGCTCCGCCCGTACCCGGGCGCGGGGAGGAGGAACCGGGCTTCGTCGCGGCGCGTGCCTCGGGGCGCCAGCGGGCGCCGGGCGCGGCGACGCGGCCGGGCGCCGGGCGAGACCACCCGACGCTCGGCCCGCCGCACCCCCTCACCCCCAGCGCAGCGCGGGCGTGCGCAGCGGCGCGTCCCAGAAGGCGAGCGTCTCGTCGTCCAACGGCACCAGGGTGACGATCGCGCCGGCCTGGTCGAGCGACGTGACGAGATCGCCCGTGAGAATGCGCGCCGGCGTGAGGCCGTGGTCGTCGCGAAGGGTGGCGAGGACGCCGCGGAGCAGCACGTGCAGCTCGAGCGGCGGGGTGCCGCCCAGGCCGCTGACCTGCAGCAGCAGCGGCGCCTCGGTCGCCGCCGGCAGCTCGGGCAGGAGCGGGGCGACGAGCTGCCGGGCGATCTCGTCGGCCGGGACGCGCGGCTCGCGGGGGCGGCCCGGCTCGCCGTGGATCCCGACGCCCAGCTCCATCTCGTCGCCGTGGAGCGCCACGCCGAAGGACCGGCCGGCGTCGGCGACCCGCTGCGCGAGCGCACGGACGTCCTCGAGCGGCCGGCCCGCTGCGGCGGCCGCGCCGGCGATGCGCTCGACCGCGACGGTGGCACCCGTGCCGCGGCGGCCGACGGCGGCGTCGGCGTCGAGCGCCACGTCGTCGGCGACGATCACCGTCGCGCTGCGGATGCCGTCGTCGGCCAGCAGCTCGGCGGCCAGGCGGAAGTTCAGGACGTCGCCCGTGTACTGCTTGACGACGAAGAGCACGCCGCCCTCCCCCGCCACCGCGTGTGCCGCCGCGGCGATCTGGGCGGAGGACGGCGAGGTGAAGACGGCGCCCGGGCAGGCGGCGTCGAGCATGCCGGGGCCGACGAAGCTGGCGTGCAGCGGCTCGTGGCCGGCACCGCCGCCCGAGACGATCGCCACGCGGTCGCCGGCCGGGCCGTCGCGGCGCACCACGGCGCGGTGGCCGTCGAGCCACGCCAGCGTCTCGGCGTGCGCCGAAACGAGGCCGTCGAGCGCCTCGTCGACCAGGTCGTGCGGGTCGTTGACGAAGCCGCCGTCGGTCGGCGCCGCGTCGTCCTCGTCCTGCGTCGCGTCGGGCCCGCCGCGAAGCGCGTCCCAGGCGGGGACGTCATCGGCGTCCTGCAGCCGGCGGACCGTGGCGGCCACCGCGGTGGCGCCGGCGTCGGGCTCGCCCTTCGAGCGCTCACCGGCGTACGAGGACCGGCCGACGCGGGCGGTCATCTCGCGGGTGGACGCGGCGCCGTCCGCGGCGGCGGCGACCGGGTCCTGGCCCGCGTCGAGCGCGTCGGCGAGCGGGGCGAGGGCGTCGAGGAACGTCTTGTCGCCCGGCCGCGCGCCGCCGAGGTCGGTGACCCCGTCGACCGCGGCGCGCACGGCGGCCGCGATCTGCGCGGCGGTCAGGTCGTCCTCGCCGGCGTCGTGCAGGGCGCGCGCGGCGCGGAGCAGGCCGATGCCGACGAACGCGCCGGAGCTGCCGCCCATCGCGGCGCTCATCCGCTCCGACGCGGCCCGGAGGACCGCGGCGACGGTGCCGGACGGCGGGTCGGCGGCGAGCGCCCGGACGCCGCGGCCGAGGGTCGACCCGAAGTCGCCGTCGCCGGTGACCGCGTCGAGGCGGTCGAGCTCGACGACGTCCTCGCGCGCGGTCTGGGCGAGGGCGCGCAGCAGCAGGTCGGCCTGGGTGGCGGCGGTCATGGGGCCTCCGGTGGGGGTCGCGGGGTGGCAGGCCGACTCTGGCAGACGGCGAGGCAGTACCGTGGCCGCGTGCCCGCGCCGCTCTTCCGCCTCGTCTGCCCGCCGTCCGCGCTCACCGGCCCGCCCGCCGGCTGGGCCGTCGACCTGCTGCGCGACGGCGAGGTCGCGGTGGCCGTCGGCGACGAGGGCCTGGACGCGCTCGACGAGCTGGCGCGCACCCTCGGCGTCACGGCCGTGCCGGTGCTGCGCCGCGGCGCCGACGACGCGGCGCGCGAGGCGAACGTCCGCGAGCACGCCGGCGCGCTCGCCCTCGTCTGGATCGCCCCGAGCTTCAGCGACGACGCCCGCGCGTGGGCGACGGCGCGCGGCCCGATGACGCTGCTGGTCGAGGCGGACGGCGCGCTGCCCGAGGACGAGCGGCGGCGGATCGGCCGCTTCGTCGCGATCCTGGGCGGCCAGGCGGCGTAGGAGGCCGGCGGGTCCGGCGCGCCGGGTCGCGGGCGTCAGGCGGCCGCCGGGGCGTCCGCCCCCAGGCGGGCCCGCCGGACGAGCAGCGCGAACGTCGTCAGCGCAAGGGCGACGATGATCGCGGAGAAGATCTCGCCGGCGGCCTGCAGGTCGGTCAGGACGGTGAGCACGCCGACGCCGACGACCGGCAGCGAGATCGCGACGTAGGCGATCACGAAGTACGTCGAGACGACCTCGCCGCGTCGCGCCGCCGGCGCCGCGAGCGTCACGGCCGTCAGCCCCGCGCGGAACGAGAGGCCCTGCCCGATCCCCGAGATCAGCCCGCCGACGACCAGCAGCGGCAGCGAGGTGGCCGCGACGCTCGTCCCGATCAGCGCGATCCCGGCCGCGAGCAGCAGCACGCCGGCGCGCTGGGACAGGTGGCTCGGCACCAGCGCGAGAGCGACCTGCCCGACGGCCGAGAAGAGGAAGACGCCGAAGATGACCAGGCCGACGATCACGCGGTGGTGGACGCCGAGCAGCTGCGTCATCACCGACGGCGCGACCGACGTGAAGAGCCCGAACACCGCGAAGCCGGCGAACGCCCCCATCGCGGCGGGGACGAAGACGCCGCGCACCTCGGCGGGCACCCCGGGCCGCTGCGGGCGCAGGCGCGGGCGCTCCGCCCGCCGGCCCGGCTCCGGCAGGACCGCAAGGGCGACGACCAGCAGCACGACGAGCGCCAGGTCGACCGCGTACGTCACCCGCAGCGGCGCGCCGAACGCCTCGGACAGCGCCCCCGCGACGAGCGGCCCGGCGCCGAGGCCGACCATGTTCACGAACGTGGCGACGAGCGCGCCGCGGGCACGGTGCTGCGGCGGGGAGAGCTCGAGCAGCGTGGCGGTGGCCGAGCCGGTGAAGATCCCGGCGGAGAGCCCGGAGAGCACGCGGCCGACGAACAGCGGCCCGGTGCTCTGGGCCAGCAGGAAGACGACCGCGCTGGCGGCCGAGAACGCCAGGCCGCCGAGCAGGATCGGCTTGCGCCCGACCTGGTCGGACAGGTGCCCGAAGAGCAGCAGCGCGGCGATGACCCCGCCGGCGTAGACCGCGAAGATCACGGTGACGAGGAACGCCGAGAACCCGAACGCCTCGCGGTACAGCCCGTAGAGCGGCGCGGGCAGCGTGGTGCCGAGCATCGTGACCGCGAACGCGGCCGCCACCACGACGAAGGCGAGCGTTCGGCGAGGTGGGGCGGCGTCGGACGACATCCTCCGATCGTCGCAACCGCGGGGTGCCGGTCGCTTGGGGCAGGCGACTGCGGCGGGCGACGAGCGGCCGGCTCCGGTGGGCGGGGCGGGGCGCTGCCCGGGGGCGCTTCCCGCCCCGCGGGGCTCAGAAGGCGGCGGCGTCGTTCGGGTACGCCACGGCCGCCGACACGCGCCCGCCCGCGCCGCGGGCGACGGCCACCGGGACGGGAGCGCGGTCGGTGGCGGGGTCGGCGAGGTAGAGCGTAGTCCGCGCCCGCCGGCCGTCGTCGCTCGCGCGCTCGTAGGCGATGCGGCCGTCCGCGAGGCGCCCGAGCACCGAGGCCTGCCCGCGCAGCGTCGAACCCTGGGGGACCGCCGTCCCGTCCGCCGTGAGCACGCCCGCCCGGAGGGTCTGGCGCCGGCCGGTCAGGCGGACCGTCATGGTCGCGACCGCCCCGTCGGCGGCCTCCCCCGCCACGATGGTGCTCGTGTCCCTGCCGGCCAGGCCGGTGGCGAGCGTACGGACGGTGCCGTCCGGCGCGCGCAGGCGGGCCGTGAGCGTCTGGGGTCCGCCGTCGTCGAGCGAGCGGAACGTGGCCGACGTCCACGCGAGTCCGGCGCGCGTCCACGTCGGCGGGTAGGGCAGCGTGGTGCGCGTGCGGCGTTCGATGACGGTGCTGCGGTCGGACGCGAGGTCGATCATCACGAGATCACCGGGCTCCTCGGTCGTGCCGCGTCGGCGCACGTACGCCACCGCCGTGCCGTCGGGCGACCAGGTGGCGCCGAACTCGTCGGCGTTGTCCTGGCGCAGCGGGCGGCAGCGGGTCAGGGCGTCGCACAGCCGCAGGTCGCGATCGCCGACGAACAGCAGCCTCCGCCCGTCGGGCGCCCAGCGGACCAGCTCGTAGTAGCCGCTGCCGCCGCCCAGCCGCGCCGCCGGCCCGCCGTCGGCGACGGGGACGGTCCACAGGTGCGCGCCCGCGACGACGGCGAGCCGACGGCCGTCGCGGCTGAGCGTCAGGCCGTCGCGCGAGGCGATCGGCGCCCGCAGCCGCGCGACGGTGCGGCGCGCGCCAGCCGCATCGATCACCCGGACGCGCCGGCCCTCGGTGTAGGCGGCGACGGCCGGGGCCCCGGGGGCCGCGGTCGTCGCCGTCAGCTCGGCCGGCGCCGCCGTCGCCGCCGTCGCCGCCGTCGCCGCCGTCGCGGAGGCGAGCACCGACGCGGCACTCCCGGCGGCGACGAGGATGACGCGACCGCGGCGCCGCGACGCAGCCCGGTGGACGGAAGGGATGAGGGACGGGGAGACACGCACCCGACGAGCGTAGTCGCGGGGCGGACGCGGTGAGACGCGGGACCGGGCCGGGGCGGAGGACTCGTCGCTCGGGCGGCTGACGCGCCACCCGGGCCGAAACGCGCCACCCGGACGGCAGATGCGCCACCCGGACGGCAGACGCGCCACCCGGACCGCGGGTCACCCCGCGAGCGCCGCCTCGGTCCACCGCTGCAGGACGCCGCGCAGGCCGACGTAGCCGATCTCGCGCTCCGACCCCGGCGGGGGCGCGGCCACGCCGATCAGGTCGGTGCGGGCGATCGCTTCGCGCGTGCGCTCGGCGGCGCGGGCGGGCGACGTCCACGTGATCGACGGACCGACCTGGCCGTGCCCGGCGAGGTAGTCGATCAGCCCGTCGAGCTCGGTGACGAGCAGGATGTCCGCGATGACGCCGTCGGCGCCGCCGTCGACGATCGGCACCAGCGTCACGCCGCCGTACGGGTCGGCGATCTGCAGGAGCAGCAGCGTCAGCTCGCGTCCGTGGACCGTCCAGCGCAGCTCGCCGCCGTGCGCGGGGCGGCGCTCGCGCGCGGCCGTCCACCAGGGCGGCTCGCGGCGTCCGCGGTCGGCCAGGCGCGTGGCGGCGCCGGCGAGCTCGTCCGTCCACCCGCCACCGGCGCCCGCCTGCAGGCACCGCAGCGCGGCGAGCGCCCGGTCGTCGCCCAGCTGCTCCAGGTGCGCGGCGTAGGAGCGGGCGACGAGCGCCTCCGACGCCCGCATTCCCTGGTCGCGCTCCGCCCCGGGCGCCCACCAGATCCCGGCGACGTCCGAGCCGAGCAGCTCGGCGCCGAGCGGATCGTCGACCTCGGGCACCACGTCGAGCAGCCGCTCCAGGCTGCCGTGGACGATGGCGGTGACGGCGTCGACCTTCCAGGCCGCCTCACTCGGCGGGGCGTCGGGAAGGCGGGGCTCGGCGGGACGGGGGCGCGGCGAGGTGCTCATGGCGAGACTGTCGCCGCGCGGGCTGTGCCCGATCGAGGCGGCGATCGTGCCGGGAGCGCGACGGGCGGGTGCCGAACCAGCGACGCCGCCGAACCGGCGTTGCCGCCGGCCCCGCCCCCACGCCCGGGTGCGCGCCCGCGCCCGGCCCGGCCCGGCCCGGGCGGTGGGCGCCCCGGCCTGCCGCGCGTTCAGGCGGCGGCGTGGCCGCGTCCCACGTGGGCCGCGAGCACGTCCCGCACCGTCGTCCACTCCTGCGGGCCGTAGCGGTCGTTGTCCACGTGCCGCAGCTGCGCCTGACCGCTGAACATGCTGACGAAGTACTGCATGCCCTGCCAGGCGGGGAACGTCTCGTCGGGGTCCTTCGCCAGCCGCCGCAGCACCTTGCTCATCGCCGAGAGCGAGCCGGTCGTGCCCGCCCACTGCGGCTTGAACGGCGTGCCCGTCAGCTCGGTCATCGTCCGGGCGACGTCGCGCGCCGTCACGCGCGAGCCCGCGACCTCGACGACGCGCGGCGCCTCCGGATCCAGGGCCACCGAGGCGGTGACGCGGGCCACGTCGTCCTTCGACGTGAAGTCGAGGGTCTGGTCGGCGGAGGACCAGTACAGGACGCGCCCGCGGTCGAACAGGATCATCGGCGCCTCGCCCGTGAGGATCTCGGTGAACGCCCCGTTCAGGATCGACGTCGCGCGGATCGGCGCCGCGTCGACGTCGGCGGCGAACTCCCGCCGCAGCTCGAAGTTCCGGTTGCTGCCGACGGCGATCGCACGGTAGTCCGCCGAGTAGTCGGAGGGGATGAACCGCGGCACGCCCGCCCGCACGGCCGCGGCGAGGAGCGCCCGCTGCGCGTCGACGATCACGGGACGGACGCCGCTGACCGCCGACACGACGACGTCCGCCCCGGCGACCGCGGCGTCGAGCGCGGCCGGGTCGGCGTAGTCGGCAGCGACGACGTCGACGCGCTCCTCGCCCCCGAAGAGGGCGGGGGCCGCGCCGCTGCCCGGCCGCGTGAGGACCCGGAGCCGGACGTCGTGCCGCAGGAGCGCGCGGACGATGCGCTGGCCGAGGTCGCCGGTGGCGCCGGCGACGAGGACGGTGGAGGTCATGAGGCGTCGCTGTTCGTGGTGGTGGCGGATCGGGAGGACCGGCGGGAGCGCTGGGGCGCGGCGACGGGCAGCGGCGGCGCGGTCGGCGGACCGTCGGCGGCCGCCTCTGCCTCGCCGGCCCCGAGGGCGACGCGGGCGAGCAGTCGCCGCAGCTGCGTCTGCTCGTCGCCTTCGAGGTGCCGCAGCAGGACGCCCTCGGCGCCGCGCAGCCGCTCGCGGGCCGTGTCCAGCAGCGTCCGCCCGGCGGCGGTCGGGTGCACCTGCCGCACGCGCCGGTCGCGCGAATCGGGCCGCCGCTCGGCGAACCCGCCGGACTCGAGCGCGTCAACGACGGTGGTCATCTGCGTCTTGTCGATGCCGAGCCGGTGCCCGAGGGCCAGCTGCGACGTCGGCTCCTCCGTCGTGATCGCCACCAGCACCTGGTAGCCGCGCGGCCCGCCGGGCACGTCGGCCACGGCGCCCGTGGCCAGGCGAGAGAACGCCCGGTACGTCACCGGCAGCGCCCAGCCGAGCTCGGTCTCGATGCCTTGGGCGGCCCAGTCGATGTCGGGCAGGGGGGCGTCGGGGTCTCCAATTGATCCCATCCCGAGACCGTATCAGTCAGAGATGATCTCTTCTCGAGATCATCCTTTCGATGGAAGATGAGCCCGCCGCGGACCCGGATGCCAGCAGCCGGCACCGGGTCATGGACGACGCCGGGCGCCGCGGACCCTCGGATCGCCGAGTCGGGCGACCCAGCTACGCGCAGCCGCAGCCGCAGCCATAGCCGGAAGCCTCGGCGGCCGGCGGTGAAGCGAACGGCGGGGCCCGACCTCGGACCCCGCCTTCCTTCAGCCGATCGCCGGCGTCCCCGCGGGCAGCTCGGCCAGCGCGCGGTCGCGCTCGGCCGCCGAGAACTCCGGGTCCTCCAGGTCGCCGGCCAGGTACGCGTCGTAGGCGGCCAGGTCGAAGTGCCCGTGGCCGGAGAGCAGGAACAGGATCACGCGCTCCTCCCCCGCCTCGTCGGCCTGCTGCGCCTCGATCAGCGCCGAGCGCACCGCGTGCGCCGACTCGGGCGCCGGGATGATGCCCTCCGTGCGGGCGAACATCAGCGCCGCGTCGAACGTCTCGTTCTGCCGGACGGCGCGCGCCTCGACCTCGCCGGCCTTGACCATCGCCGACAGCAGCGGCGCCATCCCGTGGTACCGCAGCCCGCCGGCGTGGACGGGCGGCGGCACGAAGCCGTGCCCGAGCGTGTGCATCGGCAGCAGCGGCGTCAGGCCGGAGGCGTCGCCGAAGTCGTAGCCGTAGACGCCCTGCGTCAGCGTCGGGCACGCCGCCGGCTCGGTCGCGACGAAGCGGGTCGCCAGGCCGCGGCGTTGCTTCTCGCGCCACCACGGGAAGGCGATGCCCGCGAAGTTCGAGCCGCCGCCGGCCGAGGCGACGACCACGTCCGGCGTCTCGCCCGCGATGTCGAGCTGCGCGATGGTCTCCTGCCCGATCACCGTCTGGTGCAGCAGGACGTGGTTGAGGACGGACCCGAGCGAGTAGTTCGTGTCGGGGCGCTGCGCGGCGAGCTCGACGGCCTCGCTGATCGCGATCCCGAGCGAGCCGGACGCGTGCTGGACGTTCGCGCGACCCGCCTCGGTGCGGCCGCTCGGCGAGCGGTGCACCTGGCCGCCCCACGTGCGCATCATCGACCGGCGGTACGGCTTCTGGTCGAAGCTCGACCCGACCATGTAGATCTCGACGTCCAGCCCGAACATCGACCCGGCGAACGCGAGCGAGCTGCCCCACTGCCCGGCGCCGGTCTCGGTCGTGAGCTTCGTGATCCCGGCCTGCTGGTTGTAGTACGCCTGCGGGATCGCGCTGTTGGGCTTGTGCGACCCGGCCGGCGAGACGCCCTCGTACTTGTAGTAGATGCGCGACCGCGTGCCGACGGCCTGCTCGAGCCGGCGCGCCCGGTACATCGGCGTCGGACGCCACAGCCCCAGCGCCTCGCGAACCGGCTCGGGAATCGCGATCTCGTGCTCCGACGAGACCTCCTGCTCGATGACCGCCGGCGGGAAGATCGCCGCCAGGTCGTCCGGCCCCGCCGGCTGCAGCGTCGCCGGGCTCAGCGGCGGCAGCGCCCCGCCGGGCAGCTCCGGCAGGACGTTGATCCACGACGTCGGGATCTGGTCCTCGTTGAGCAGGATCTTCGTCGGCTCGGCCATGCGGGGTCCTCGGGTCGGTGGAGGTGCTGGGCGGCGATCCTACGGGGCGGGGAACCTGGGGGCGGACGTACTCGCGATTGTCGTCGGCACATCGACCCGGCGAACCGCCACGCTCGCGCGCTCCCGATGGCCAACCATGCAGCGCGGCCGCTTTTGGCTCGCGCGGAAGCACTCACAGGCGACCCGCTCGGGATGGGGGGTCAGCCCCCGCGCGGGAGATGACCGCGTCGCGAGTCGGTTCGCGGGACGGGTGTGGAGGTCATCCTCTGCTACGCGCTTCGATCTCCTTCGCGGCTCGCAAACGGTCATTACGGGTGATCCGGCTCGCACACCGAACCGTCCCCGAGAGAACGTGACAGGCCAGCAACGCGGAACCGTTACGGCGCTGCGATCTCGGCCGGGGCCGCTTCGCTGCGCACCTCACGGACGGTCTCGTCCGCTCCAGTGAGCGGAGGAAGTGCCTTGGCACTCTTCGCGTCGAGCTCCTCCAGACGCCTAGCCTGAGGAATGACGCGTCCGTCGAACGAGCCAACCGCGCTGTTGTACTTGGACACGGCCGTCGCAAGGCTCTTCCCCACGCCGTTGAAGTGCTCGGCGAAGTTCACGATTCGCTTGTGCAACTCGGTGCCAGCCTGGGCGATCTCGCGAGCGTTCACGGCGATGCGCTCTTGGGTCCAGCCGTAGTTCACGGCCCGAAGGAGGGCTACAAGGGTTGTAGGCGTGGCGATCAGGACGCTCTGATCGACGGCGTAGTCGAAGAGTTCGCGGTCGGCATCAAGCGCCCCGTGATAGATGCCCTCGTTGGGCAGGAACATGACGACGAGATCCGCCGTGCCGTCGAACTGATCCTGATACCGCTTCGTCGCCAGCGTCTTAATGTGCTCGCGAACCTGCCGAGCATGGCGTGTCATGGCGACGTCGATCGCGTCCTGCGTTTCAGCCTCCTGCGCCGCCAGGAAGGCGTCCAACGGGACCTTTGCATCGATCACGATCAACTTGTCGCCCGGCAAACGGACCAAGACGTCCGGCCGCAGCCGACGGCCGTCCCCGTCCGTGACGGTCGTCTGCTCGCTGAAATCGCAGTAGGCGTTCATGCCCGCCCGTTCGATGACGCTGCGCAACTGCAGCTCGCCCCAGGCGCCGCGGACGTTCGGCTTCTTCAGGGCATCAACGAGGCTGCCCGTCCTCCGGCCGAGATCGTCAACCCGCAGTCCGAGCGCCTCGAGCTGTTTGACGAAGGATCCGTCGAGCCGGCTGCGGTCCTTCTCGGCCTGCTGCACCTTCGCGTCGAACTCCTTCAGCTTGTCGCCCACCGGCTTCACGAGGGCCTCGATCTTCTCGGTCCTCCGGTCGAGTTCACTGGTCGCCGACTCCCGATCCCGCTTGCGCTGCTCCTCAAACTCGTCGCGGAGCTGCTTCGTCGTCTTCTCGAGGACGCTGCCGGAGACGGCCTCCATGGCGCGCCGAAGCTGGTCCTCCTGGGCCTGTGCCGCACCAAGCTCCGCCTGGAGCCTGGCGATCTGCTCACGAGAGGCAGCGTCCGCGTCGGCGCGCTCCCTCCGCTCGGCGTCGACCGACGCCATCGCGCGTGCGGCGTCCGCCCGCGCGGCATCGCGTTCGCGGCGGAGCTCGTCGCTACCGCTGGCCCGCGTGGCAAGGAGCCAACCGACCCCCAAGCCCACGATCAGTGCCACCACGCCAATCAACGCATCCATTCGTTGCTCTCCCGCTCGTCGTCTGCACCCATATCCCACGAGTCGGTCGCCGCCAACGTCATCCAACGCCGCCGGCCAACGGACTCGCTGCGCAGCGCGAAGACCGTCAGCGCGGACCCACCACTCATGCCCCGGCTCGCCAACGCTCGCCGTCCGTCACCAGCCGACTCACCGCCAACCCGAGGTCCCGGCATCGCGCCAATCGCGCTTGGCTCGTCCCCGTCAACCGCTTCTGCCCGAACACCGCCAGCGTCTCCCGGAACAGCTGCTCGTCGCTCGTGATCGGCGACCGGGCACAGACGGCGGCCATGGCATTGACGATCTCCTCAGGAGCGATGTCAGCCAGCGGACGGACCATGTCGGCCGGCGTGGCTCGGTACCCCCGCCACGTCGCCGGGTCGATCTGGCTCGGCCAGACGAAGTCGCCGAGCTCGGAGCGATGGATCAGCTCCGACGGAACGAGATCGAGGATGAACCGCCGACGCGCCGCGGCGACGCTGCTGAAACCGAAGCGGCGCCCGACCGACCGTGCAAGACGCTCCGTCGTCATCGGACCCTCCTGCTCGACGGTGCGGCGGGCCGCAGCCGTGATCGTCGCCCGAATGCTGCGGGAGTTCGTCCGGTCGAGGTCCTCGCGCACGCCGAGAGGGGTCGCGGGCTCCTCAACGTAGTCCTCGCCGCGGGCGGTCCAGTCCCGGACCACCGGACCTAGTGCTGCCAGGGGGCTCTGTTCCTCGCCCCCGGAAGCGTCCGGCGGCTCGGCAGCCGGCTCCTCACCACCGTCCGATCCAACCTCGATCGAGCCGCCGGGCAGGGCGGTCAGGCTCGACGCGTACACCGCGTCGTTCGCAGACGTCGACGCCTCCCGCTCACGGGCGACGCGCTCGCGCTCTCCCGCGTTACGGAACGCCTCCACCAGTGCTTCGTCGAGGTCCGACGGGTCGCCCCCCGCCCGAGCCCCCGACACATCCCCCAGGTCGTTCGCCGGCACGTACGTCTCAACCTCGACCGGCTCCTCGTCGAACTCCTCCCCGTCGTCGCCCGCCGCGGCCTCTTCCTCGGCCCGACGGCGCGCTTCCTCCATCCGCCGTTCCTGCTCGGCGGCGGCCTCCGCCAGGCGCACCCGCTCTGCCTCGGCGCGCTCCTTCGCCGCGTTGATCGCCGCGTCGACGCGGTCGAGCACGGCGTCCGGGGCGTCGAGCCACTCCGGCAGCCAGACGCGCAGCGACGCTCCCCAGCCCATGAGCGGTTCGAGCAACCCCGGCGTCAGGTCGCGGTCGGCGACCGTCGGGCGCTTTGCCCAGCCCGGGCCGTCGAGGACGATCGCCGCCTGCCAGCGCTCGGCGCCCGCCTCGCGTACCACCAGGTCGAGCGAGAAGTCCGACAGCCCGTAGTTCGCCTCGACCTCGTAGCCCCGCCCGCGCAGTGCTTCCGCAATGGCCCCGCCGATCACGTCGTGCCCGACCACCGACCGCTGCGGTGCGGCCATCGCGGCGGCGCCGTTGGCCGCCATCTCGAGGTAGCCACGCAGGTGGGCCATGCCGCGAGACGAGGTACGGGACAGGTCGATGTCGGACGGGTCGAACGAGGTGAAGAGAACAACCTTGCGGCGGGCGCGGGTGACGGCGACGTTCAGGCGCTTCTCGCCGCCCTGGGCGGTGATCGGGCCGAAGTTCATCGGCAGGGGACCGCCCTCGGGCCGCTTGGAGAACGCGGTCGAGAACAGGATCACGTCGCGCTCGTCGCCCTGCACGTTCTCGAGGTTCTTGACGAAGATGCCTTCGGTCGCGTCCGGACGGAGCTGCGCCGCCACGAGCGGATCGCCGCTGTCCTCGAGCAGGTTCTGCACGAGCGTCTGCTGCTGGGCGTTGAAGGTGACGACGCCGATGCTCTGCCCCGCGAGCGCCGGGTCGGCGACCCGGCGACGGATCTCGTCGACGATCGCCTCGGCTTCGACGCGATTCGTGCGCAGGTCGCCGCCCGCGTCCCCGCGATCGAACTGGCCGTCGACGCGCCGCAGCTCGACGCCGGCCGTGGGGTCGCCGCCCGGGGACGGCAGGCTCGCGAGGTTGCCCTCGTAGTAGTGCTGGTTCGAGAAGGCGATGAGCGCCTCGTCCTGGCTGCGGTAGTGCCACGACAGCCACAGCCGCGGCACCTGGGATTCGACGCACTCGGTGAGGATGCTCTCGAGGTCCTCGGGCGGGGCGTCGGCCTCGTCGTCCTCCCCCGCGCCCGTCATCGAGACCTTGCCGACCGAGGTCGGCGGCATCTGCTGCGAGTCGCCGACGACGACCGCGGACCGTCCGCGGCCGAGCGCCCCGATCGCCTGCGGGACGGTGACCTGCGAGGCCTCATCGAAGACGACGAGGTCGAACGTCACGGAACCGGGCGGCACGAACTGCGCCAGCGACGTCGGGCTGACGAAGAAGCACGGCGTGGCCTGCAGGATCTCCTCCCCGTACTGCTCGATCAGCTGGCGGAACGTCGCGCCCTTGCGCTTGGCGTCGAGCTTGCGCCGCAGCTCGCCGACGGGGCCTGCGAGGCTGCCGGCCCGGTACGGCCGCCGCTCGATCAGGGCGGCGGGCAGCGCGACGGTCTGCTCCTCGCGCAGCGCCGACGCGGCGGAGGCGAAGTCCTCGATCTCGCCGTCCCGCAGCGCGGCGTCGAAGACGTCGAGCCCACCGACGGCCCGGCGCTCGCGGACCGATGCCGCCGCGGAGCCTCGCAGGAACGCCACCTCGGCCTCTTCCGCCGGCAGACTCGCGGTGAGGAGGGCCTCGCGGAACGCGTCGAGGCCGGCCGCGCGGAGCGGGTCGAGGAAAGCGACCATCTGCGCCCAGCGGCGGATCGGGACGTCGCCGCCGTCGGCGACCTCGGCCGACCAGTGAACGAGGTCGGCGCGCCAGGCTTCGGTCCACGGCCGGTCCCGGGTCCAGCGGTCCAGGTCGGCGTCGTCGGTACCCAGCAGAGCGAGCCACCGGTCGACGGCCGCGGCGACAGCCTCGAGCGTGCGAACGGAGGCCTCCGACGCCGCGCCGTGCTCCTCGAGCCGACGCCACAGGTCTGGGTGCGCGTCGGCGAACGCCACGGCGCGGTCGATCGCGTCGAGCGCCGACGTCAGGCGCATCAGGGTGTCGGGGCGCAGCGGTGTCCAGTGCGCGGGCGTCGCGGCCTGCAACAGGTCGCGAGCGTCCGCGCTCAACCGGGCGGCGTGGTCGCGGGCGGCTGTAACGGCGAGCACGATCCCGTCGACCTGCTCCGCCTCGAGCGTCTGGCCGGGCAGCAGCAGGCCACCGACGGCCTGCTCGAACCGCTCCGCCTTCTTCTTCTTCCCGAAGAGGCCCTTCTGCGCCTCCTCCGCCAGGCCGGACAGGCCCGTCAGGTCGCCGTCCTCGAGAAATGTCGGAGTGAAGCGCTGCAGGACGGCCGCGTGTTGCTCCCCGAAGCGGACGACCTCGTCCTCCAGCCCCCCACGCGCGGACCTCCACGCGACGCCGCGAACGCGGTGCAGCTCGTCGGCCCCGAACCCCTCGTGCTCGAGGCGCTCGCGGATCTGCGGGAGCAGGGCCGAAAGCTCGCGGGGCGATCCGGCGAGCTTCGCCAGCCGCTGCGCGTCGTCGTCGCCGGCCAAGCCGTCGAACGCGGCGGTCAGCGCGGCGATCGCCGCCCGAGCGGACGCCGCGTCCAGGTCGCCGTCGACCCGGCCGACGAGCGCCCACGGGTGATCGGGCGCTAGGCGGACGGCTCGCGACGCGCGGGCGAAGTTCTGGAGCGCGCCAAGCAGCTCGTCGCTCTCGACCGTCGGGTTCAGGACGAACGAGGCCGGGACGGGGGCCGACGGGCCGTCGCCGAACTGGCGGAGCCCCGCGGCCGCGCTCCACAGCGAATAGCCGAGGCCGTTCTTCGCGTGGACCTTCTCCGGGTATTCCGCGAGCGGCGCGTGGCGACCGCGGAACGTCGCGAGCTTCGCGTCCCACCCGCGGCGCTCGTACGTCGCCCCGTTGTCGATCGCGCGCTTCAGCTGCTGGCGGATCAGCGCCGGCTGCTGGTCCTTGCCGTGCAGGTCGAGCGTGAAGTCCTCGAGGCCGACCTTGGCCAGGCGCCGCTTCACGACGTCGAGCGCCGCCTGCTTCTCGGCGACGAACAGGACCGTCTTCCCGCGGTCCAGCGCGTGGGCGATGAGGTTGGTGATGGTCTGCGACTTGCCGGTGCCGGGCGGGCCCTCGAGCACGAACGTCCTGCCGGCGGCGGCGAGCGCGATGGCGCGCAGCTGCGACCCGTCGGCGGGGATCGGCACCGCGACATCGGTCTCGTCGACTTCCTGCTGGGCGATGTCGACGCCGTCGCCCGCGGGGTCCTGGAACGACTCCTGCGCGTGGAGCGCCAGGTGCTGCACGATCGGGCTCTGCTGCAGGACGTCCCACGAGCGCTCGAGATCCTGCCACATGCCGAAGGTGCTGAACTGGCAGATCGCGAGGCTCGCGACCTCGTCGATGCGGAAGTCCAGCGCGTGCTCGAGCAGGGCGGCGCGAATGGCCGGGAGCGCGTGGGCGACGTCGATGCCGCTGTCGTCGAGCCGCGGCTGCTCGAGGTCGGCGATCCGCACGCCGTGCTTCAGGCGGAGCCACTCGACCAAGCAGTGGTTGGGGGTGGCGACGTTCGTCGGGTCGACCGCAACGCGGAACTCGCTGCGCCCGGTGCCGCCCTCGACGCGCGCCGGAATCAGGAACAGCGGCGCGCGGGCTTCCTTGCCGCTCGGCGTCGTGTGGACGAGCGCGCCGAACGTGAGATACAGGTTGGAGTTGCCCGTCTCCTCGAACATCGTTCGCGCTGTACGGGCCAGCACGCGCAGGCTGTTCCGGTACTTGGCCTGGGTGACCGCGACGTGGACGGTGTGATCTTCACGGAGCAGGCGCGTGATGACCTCGGTGTCGACGTCCTGCGCCCGGCGGGCGCCCTGCAGCTGGTGGACGTCGCTCAGGGCGTCCTGCGGCCGCAGGCGCAGCGTACGTCCCTGATGGACGAGGTCGTCGAGCAGCGGCAGGGCCCCGGAGGGGACGTGGAGGTCGAGCACCTGCGCCGACGGGCGCAGGTTCAGCAGGCGGTTGCGGGTGCTCAGGTCGAGCAGCGAGCGCTTCCACTTCACGACGCGCGGCGGGGCGTCGTCGGTCACGTCGAGCAGGACGTTGTCGCCGGCGTGAGCGGCGCGAAGTTCGGGCGGTAGGTCGAGGGCGTTGCCCGTGGCGGCCGTGATCGGCTCGTCCTCCGGCTCCAGGACGACCATCTCGTCGCGGCTCGGAAGGGGCCGGATGCCGTTGTGCCTCGCGCTCGTGACGGCGATCAGGCCGCGGAGGGCGTCGGGATCGCTGAAGCGGGACTTCGCGATAGCGACGGCGCCCGCGAACCCGTGCTCCTTCTCGTCGCCGTAGAACGCGGCCTCGACGGGGACGACCACGCCCGACTCGACGAAGTTGACGAGCTGATTCGGCTCTGTGAGGACGGCCTGCGGCAGGCCGCCGCCTTCACCGTCGCGCACGAAGCCCGCGAACGCGTGCCCATCCACGAGCCAGAGCACGGGGAACAGACCGGCCTGCTCGAGGCACGCGGCGTAGGTCACGGCCAAGTCGACGCAGGTGCCGAAGCGCTCCTCGAGAACTTGCGCGGTGGTGCGGACCTTCTGGCCGGTGTCCTCGAACGACGCCGGCGGGTCGATGTAGCGGATGCGGCGCGCGTGCAGCGCGGCGTAGATCGCCGCGGCGATCTGTGCGGCGCGCTCGGGGCCCTTTTGGTACCCGCCGAGGCTCGAGTCGCCCGTCTCCTTCCGCAGCAGCTCGGCCGCCGCGTCCAGAATGGTGCCGACCGCGCGCGTGTTCGGCTGCACGAACGCGGCGAGCGACGAGAAGAAGATGGGCGCGTTGAACCACTCGTTGGCGGCCAGCACGTCGATCGGGATGGCGAGCTCGGCGTCGTCGCCCCACGTTCTCGACGCGACGACCCGCAACGTCGCGGGGTGACTCTCGTTCAGGCCGGCGAGATGCTCGTGCGCAGGATGGACGGTGGGGAGGTCGCTCCACGAGACCTCACGGCCCGGCGCGAGCTCGCCGTCGAACGTCCGCGTCCACGGCTCCGACAGGTCCGCGCCTTGCCCGTGCAGCGAGACCGTCACGGTCACGTCGACCTGTGGGACCTCCCCGGCGTTGCGGACTTGCACGGACTGCACCAGCGGCACCCGGTTGTGCACGAGCGCCAGGTTCACCGCCGGCTGCGTGAAGACCTCGACCTCGAGGCCGTCGCGGACGACGTGGTGGCGGGCCCAGAGGGGCTCGTGGTCCATGCTGCGCGTGCTCCTGATGCGGGGGAACGGACGCCGGCGCGGCGCCGTAGGGACGGTCGGCCGAGAATCGTCCCGTCCGACCGAAAACGCAAGGCGCCTCGTCGAACGGCTGAACGGCGGTAGCCGAATGTCCGCTGGGGCGGCCGAATGCAGTTCGCGTCCATTGGAAGATCGAATGACGTCCAGGCGCTGAGTGCGGGCGCGCGCAGAACGCCCGGCGCCGGCCGCGCCCGTCGTGGACCAGAGCGCCACCGCTAAGCGGGGGTCTCGCCGCCCGCTCCCATAGGTTCCGGCCAATGGACTGGGTGGAGGTTGTCGGCTATCAGCACGAGGTCGTGCACACCGGCGTGTTGCGGTGGGCGCTCCGGGCGGAGCCGTCCTCCGACCGGCCACACCGGCTGCTGCAAGCGATGGGCGTCGACGCCGTCCAGGTCGACGGCGACACGGTCGCGACGGAGGGCCGACTGACGGCCGCACGCCGCGGGCCCGGGAAGGCCGACCTGGTGGCGGACATCACGCTGGCCGGCGGCGCCCGGTCGCGCCTTGCCGTGGAGACGAAGGTCGACAGCCGGGCCACGTTCGACCAACTCCAGGCGACGATGGACGACATCGCGCACCGGGGCGTCCTCCTGGCGGTCGGACTCACGGGTTTGCAGTTCGATCCGCGTTCCCTGCCGTCGGAGCGGTGGCGATTCGTCGATGTCCGACGGTGGCAGCAGGCGCTCGCAGAAGCGGGAGTGCTGCCGGAACTCGGTCCGTACGCGGACGCGATCGCGGCGGAGGTGCGCCGTCAGGAGGACGCCCGCGCGACCGCGCGGCGGTGCGAGGACGTGCTGCCCGACCTGGACGGTGACGGCGGGTCGAGGCGCATCGACGGCGGGACGTTCGTGGCGTGGGCGTGGCTCGCCGAAACTCGCGACCAGCTGCAGGGCCAGCCGGCACCGTGGCACGGCCAGACGGAGCGTTCCGGCCCGGTGATCTGGTCCGCTCCGCCGAAGTGGAAGCAGGCGGACACCGGCGTCGACGTGTATCTGAGCCTCACGGTGGAACAACGCACACCGAAGCTCGCCGTCCGTGTCGGCGGGGGACGCCACCTGAGCGACGAGATGCGGGTGCTCGCCGGAGGGCTGGCCGACGGCCTCGACGACCTCGGGTTCGCGCGCCCGAAGCGCGCGCTCAGCCGCGGGCGCGGGACGTATGCGGCGGCGACGCTCAACCTGCTCGGCCGGCCGCCGGCGGCTGCGGCGATCGAGATCATTCGCACCATCGAGCGCCTCGACCGGATCGCCGGATCGGGCAGCTAGCCGCCGACGGCGGACCGGGCAACCGTTGCGCACGCCGGTGCCGCCCCCGGTTCGCCACCATCCCCCGATGCCCGCGCCGCCCCCGCCCGTCACCCCGAACCCAACACCCGCGGCCGCGGTCGCCCCGGCGCCGCCCGCCCCCGCCGCTCCAACCCCCGCCCGCCGCGGCACGGCCGTCGTCCCCGCCGCCGTCGCTCCCGGCGGCGAGCTGCGCGTCGGTGCCAAGGGCGTCGCCCTGCCGGCCCGCGTCGAGCAGCGCGTCGGTGCCCGCTGGAAGCGTCGCGGCAACGCGCTGACGGCCGCGCGGCCCGCGACGGCGTTCCGGATCACCCAGCCCACCGGCCGCCCCGCCCTGCGCGTCGTCGGCGCCGACGGCGTCCCCACGCCGATCGTCAAGACGCGCGTCCGGCCGCTCACGCTCGCGGCGGTCGGGGACATCAACCTGGCCCCGCGTCCGCTTGGCGCGGTGGCCGGCGGCGACCTGGGCGGGCCGTGGCGCAGCGTCGGGCCGGTGCTGCGGCGGGCCGACCTGACGTTCGGCAACCTGGAGTGCGCGGTCAGCACCGGCGGGGCGCCGTTCGCCAAGCAGTACCGCTTCCGGGGCAGCCCGGCCGCGCTGAGGGCGGCGGTGGACGCGGCGGGGTTCGACGTGCTCGACCTGGCGAACAACCACTCCGGGGACTACGGGGCGGGCGCGCTGCTCGACACGGTGCGCAACGTGCGGGCGGCCGGGGCGGAGCCCGTCGGGGCCGGGTCGACCGCGGACGCCGCGTACCGGCCCGTCGTCCGGACGGCGCTCGGGCTGCGCGTGTCCTTCGTGGCGTTCAACGAGATCCTGCCGCCCGAGTTCCGCGCGACCGGCTCGCGGCCCGGCGTCGCGTGGAGCACCCCGGACGCGGTCCGGGCGGCGGTCCGCCGGGCCCGTCGGCAGGCGGACGTCGTGGTCGCCGGCTTCCACTGGGGCGTCGAGCTGGCCACCACGCCGAGCGCGCGGCAGCGGGCGCTGGCGCGCGCCGCCCTCGGCGCCGGCGCCACCGCGGTCATCGGTGCCCACCCCCACGTCCTGCAGCCCGTGATCCGCTCCGGCCGCGGCGTCGTCGCCTACAGCCTGGGCAACTTCGTCTTCCCCGCCGGCTCGCCCGGGACCACCCGCACCGGGATCCTCGAGCTGCGGCTGGCCGCGGGCCGGGTCGTCGGTCACGGCCTGCGGCGGGCGACGATCCGCGGCGCGACCCCGGTCCTCGACGGCTGAGATCCGCACCGCTCCCCGGGGCGGCGGCGGCCCGGCCGCGGCCCTCGGCGGCGGGAGACCACGGACCGTTCCAGGCGGGCCGCGCCTGCCGAACCGCGGCACAGGTACGGCGTTCCCTGTCCCCGCCGGCCAGGACAGCAACGGCGTTCCCTGTGCCGGACCCCCAAATCGTTTCTCGGACATGCGTCCAAGCGCCCCGCGAAGAGGCGGTCGACGGGAACACCGTTGCTTGCAGCGTTAACTACCAATCGCGCGTTTGATTTTGAAACTGCCGATTTGCAGGGAGTTTCATTCGATGAAGCCATCAGGTACGGGCCCGTAGGCGAACGGTGGTCCCACGTAGGGCAGGTAGGGCGCTTGTGCTGATTGACACGGCAACCGGTTTGGTCCCGGCCGCCGATTCCCCCGGCGATGCCTCTCGCTCGCCGTCACCCGCTCGCCCCGGTCGTCGTCCTGGCCACCCTCCTCATGGCCGTCCTGGGCGGGGCCGCCGCGGGGGCGCCGACCGCGTCCGCCGCGTCGTGCCCCGACGCCGACAGCCGCCCCGCGGACGTCGGCGTCGACCGGTCCGTCGCGGCGCTGCGCTGCCTCGTCGCGTACGAGCGGGCGGCCGTCGGTCTGCCGGCCCAGCCGTCCGACGTCCGCGTCCGCCGCGCCGCCCAGGGGCACGCCGACGACATGCGGGCCCGGATCTACTTCTCGCACCTCACGCCCGAGGGGCTGACGCCGGGCGCGCGGATCACGGCGGCCGGGTTCTCGTGGTCCGCGGCGGCCGAGAACATCGCGCTGGGGCAGCCGACGCCGCGCGAGGCCGTGAAGGACTGGCTGGCGAGCGAGGGGCACTGCGTCAACCTGCTCTCCCCCTCCTACACGGTCACCGGCTTCGGGGTGTCCGTGACCGACCGCGGCGTGCTCTGGGTGCAGAACTTCGCCACGCCGGGCAACGCCACGCCGGCCGCCGGGCCGACCGTCGCGTGCCCGCGGACGCCGGCGTCGCCCGCGCCGTCCGGGGACGGGGTCGCGACGATCGAGCCCGACGTGCTCGTCCCCACCGAGGACGCGCCCGCGACCGACGGCGAGGACCTGAACCTGGCGACCGCGCCGGCCAGCTCGTCGAAGGACGAGCGCGCCCGCCTGCGGGCGTCCGCGCGTCGCTCCGGCCGCACGCTGCGGGTGCGCGTCACGCTGCCGACGATCGCCCGCACCCGGGTGTCCGTCCGCGTCAGCCAGTCGGGCCGCACGGTTCGCGGCGAGCTCCGCACGACCGGGCGCACCGGCCGGCTGACCGTCCGCCTGCCGCGCGCCGGCCGCGGCCGCGCCGTCGTGCGGGCCGCCGCGCTGCAGACCACGGTCGCCTTCCGGTAGTCCGCGCACCGCACGCTCGCGGTGGACGGGGCGCCTCAAGGACCGGCCCGCCGGGCCGATCTCCGGGGCACGTCATGGTGCTCCGATCCCGCGTCGCCCGCGGCCACCGTCCGCTGCACATCGCGCTCGCCCTCGTGGCGACGCTGCTCCTGCTGGCGCTCGCCGCGCCCGGCCGCGCCGCCGCCGCCCCGTGCGCCGACGCGGACGCCGACCCCGCTGCGGTCGGTGCGGCGCGCGCCGTCGAGGCGGTCCGCTGCCTGACCAACCGCGAGCGCGTCGCCGTCGGCCTGCGCGCGCTCGACGCCGACCCGGCCGTCGCCCGGGCCGCGCAGGGACTCAGCGACGACATGCAGCAGCGCGGCTACTTCTCCCACGTCACGCTCGACGGGCTGACGCTCGGGGTGCGCATCACCGCGGCCGGCCTGAGCTGGTCGGCCGTGGGCGAGAACATCGCCCTGGGCCAGGCGACGCCGCGCGAGGTCGTGCGCGACTGGCTGGCGAGCGAGAAGCACTGCGTCAACCTGTTCTCGGCCGCCTACACGCTCATCGGCATCGGCACCACGCCGAGCGGCCGGGGGCCGTACTGGGTGCAGGACTTCGCGCGGCCCCTCGCGGCCGACGCGCCGAAGGGGCCCGCCGTGCCGTGCCCCCGCGCACCGATCGACGAGGACGCCGAGCCGGTGCCCGCGCCCGCAGCGCCCTCCGTGGCGACCCCCGCGGCGCCTCCGGCCGCGGACGAGGCCGGCGCGCAGGTGAACGTCGCGACGCCCTCGGAGTCCTCGAGCGCCCGCCGCCTGCGCACGGTCGCGCACCGCAGCGGCCGCACGCTACGGATCCGCATCGCCCTGCCGGGCGCGACCCGCCGCAGCGTCCGCGTGCTCGTGCACCAGGGGCACCGCACCGTCTGGCGGGCCGCGGGCCGTGCGCGCGCCGTCCGTGCCATGCGGGTGCGCCTGCCCCGCCCCGCCGGCGGCCGCGTGACCGTCGCCGTCGCCGGCAGCCGCCCCGTCGTCGCGCGCTTCCGCTAGCCCGCCAGCGCGCGCACGAGCGGGGCGTACCCCTCGGCGTGCCCGGCCGCGTTCGGGTGGAAGCTCTCCCGGAGCGGGTGCGACAGGCCGTTGAGCCACTCGACGTCGTCGCAGACCGCGTGGCCGCGGAACGCCGGCATCACGTCGCCGAACAGCGCCCCGTGCGCGGCCGCCCGTGCGCGCAGCGTGTCGCGGAGCAGCTCGGCGGTGCGGTTCAGCCGCCGCTGGTCGTCGCGGCTGAAGAACGTCGCGGGACCGCAGTCGATTCCGTTGAACAGGCCCGGGTACCCCAGCACGATCACCCGCGCGGCCGGCGCCCGACGGCCGATCTCGCGCAGGAGCCCATCGAGGCGCCCGGGCAGCGTGCGGGCGATGAACCGCCGCGCCCGGTCGACCGGCGGCGCACACCTCGCCGCCCACATCGGCAGCGCGCAGCGGGCGATGACCCTCGTGAACCCCGCGTCGTTGCCGCCGATCGTCAGCGTGACGAGGCCCGTCGCGGGCGTGAGCGCGCCGAGCTGGTCGCGCTCGACGTCCGGGATCGTGGCTCCGGAGCAGGCGACGAACCGCAGCGTCGTGCCGGGCCGCCCCGCCGCCACCAGCACGGGGTAGGCGGCCGTGGAGCGCCGGCAGGGCCGGTCGACGTAGCGTCGGGTGCCCGTGCCGCTCGAGTAGGAGTCGCCCAGGGCGACGTACTCGTCGGCCACGGCACCACCGGCGCCGCAGGCCAGCAGCAGGACCAGCAGGACGGACGGAACGAGGAAGCGGACGGGGCGGGGCACGAGGGGACTCCGGGGGCTCGGGGCCGCTCACGGTGCCCGCGGCGTCCGCCGCCGTGGGGCGCCGCGCAGGACCGGCACGAAGTCGCGGCCGCCACCGCACGCGCCGCCGCGATCCCTCAGGCGCCGAGGCGCCGCGCGAGCGCGCCGAGCGTCTCGCCGAGCGGCGCGTTCACCACGACGGCCGCCTCGCCGTCTCCCCGCGTCGGGCTGAGCGTCACGATCGCGACCGGCGTGCCGTTCGCCGCCGCCCGCCGCACGAAGCGGTACCCCGAGAAGACGGCCAACGACGAGCCCAGGACGACGAGCGACGCGGCGGCGTCCGTCAGCGCGAAGCAGTGCTCCACGCGCGGCTTGGGCACGTTCTCGCCGAAGAAGACGACGTCCGGCTTGAGCGTGTCCGCGCCGCACACCAGGCACCGCGGCACGACGAAGTCGGCGACGTCCAGGGCGTTCAGCGACACGTCGCCGTCCGGCCGGATCTCGCCGCTGTCGACGACGAACGCGGGGTTGTCGTGCCGCATCCGGGCCTCGAGGTCCCACCGGCTCGAGCGGTCGCCGCACGTCAGGCAGACGACGCGCGCGAGCGAGCCGTGCAGCTCCGTCACGTCGGTCGCGCCGGCCTCCTGGTGCAGCCCGTCCACGTTCTGCGTGATCACCGGCCCGACGAACCCCGCCGCCTGCAGCCGCGCCACCGCCGCGTGGCCGCCGTTCGGCTTCGCGGCCGAGAAGTTCTGCCAGCCGACGAACGACCGCGCCCAGTACGTCTGCCGCGCCGCGGACGAGCCCACGAAGTCGCGGTACTGCATCGGCGTCACCCGCCGCTTGCCGTCCGGCCCGCGGTAGTCGGGGATCCCGCTCTCGGTCGACAGGCCGGCGCCGCTGAGCACGAGCGCGCCGCCCGGCCGCAGGACCGCCGCGAGATCGTCGAGCGCCGTGTTCAGGACGGGCACCGGGTCAGTATGGCGCGCGGTGGGCGGCGGCCCGCCGGGTGCGGGTGCCGCGCGCCGTAGCCTGCGGGCATGCCCGACGCTGGCCCCGACGCCCCGCTCCTCACCGACCGGTTCGCCGACGCCGTCGCCTACGCCGAGCGCCACCACCGCCGCCAGCTGCGCAAGGGCACCCGCGTCCCGTACGTCGCGCACCTGCTGGCCGTCGCGGCGATCGTCCTGGAGATGGAGACGACGGAGGACGAGGCGATCGGCGCGTTGCTGCACGACGTCGTCGAGGACGGCGGGGGGATGGCGGCGCACGCCGAGATCACCGCGCGCTTCGGGGACGACGTCGCCCGGATCGTCCTGGCCAACAGCGACTCGACGACCGTCGAGGGCCCGAAGGCGCCCTGGCACGAGCGCAAGCAGGCGTACCTGGACGCGATGGCGCACAAGGCCCCGGACGAGCTGCGCGTCTCGCTCGCCGACAAGCTCCACAACGCCCGCACGATCGCCGCGGACCACCGCCGCCTGGGCGAGGACCTGTGGCCGCGCTTCACCACCGGCCGCGGCGAGGACGTGCGCTGGTACTACGGGGCGCTCCTCGCGGCGTTCGAGGCGCGGCGCGACGACCTGGGCGACGGCGGGCGGCGGACGCTGGACGAGCTCGCGCGCGTGATCGCCGAGCTGGGCGCCTAGCTCGCTCCGCCTCGCCCGCGCGTTCAGGCGGCCGAAAGCCCGTCGTTACGGTGCCCTCCGACGCGTGCGCAACGCTGTCGGTGTGGTGCTCCGCCCTCGTCTGTACCTCAACCACGACGCCGACTTCGACTGGCTGCGCGCGGTGGAGTTCGGCCGCGTCACCGAGGACCAGCCCGACGAGCTGTGGCAGCCCGTCAGCGAGCGGTTCGCGTACCTGACGGACGAGCCCGACGGGCGGGTCGTCGGGTTCGTGGTCGAGGACTTCCCCGGCTTCGACGAGAACGAGCCCGAGGTGGCCGCGATCTGGGACGCGCCGCGCTTCGACGCGCCGGTGCTGGGCCTGACGGACGCGACCGCCGGCGAGATCGTCATCGCCGCCCGGACGCACTTCGCGGGCCACGACTCCATCAACCGCTCGATCTTCGCGATGGCCGCCGAGGTCGAGGGCGAGGAGGCCGTCGAGCGCTGGCGTCACTGCCTGGAGACCGGCGACGGCATGGCGCACTTCGCGCTCGGCTACACGCTGCTCGAGCTGGGCCGCAGCGCCGAGGCGTACCGCCACCTGCGCCACTACACCGAGCTGGCGCCGATGGGCGCCTGGAACTGGTGCTGGTACGGCCGTGCGGCCGAGGCGATCGGCGAGGTGGCCGAGGCGCGGGGTGCGTACGAGCGAGCGCTCGAGCTGGAGGAGCTCTGCGGCGAGGAGACCGACGCCGGGCGCCGCCTGCAGGCGCTGGACGCCCGCCGCGGCTGACGGGCCTACGCCGCCGGGAACCGGTCGGCGAGCGCGGCGGCCAGCCGGCGCGCCCGGCCGTCGTCGAGCGGCCCCCGCTCGTTGAGCCGTCGAGGCAGGGCGCGCGGACGCAGCACCGGGCAGCCGCCGAAGTGCAGCGTCCCGAACAGCGGCAGGTCCGCGTCCAGCAGGCACAGGGCGCCGTGCACGGCGACGCCCGGCGCCTCGGCCAGCACCGCCTGCCCCACCGTCCCGACGGCGCGCGTCAGGTCGGCGACGACGCCCGAGCGGTCCTGCCCGCCGATGCGCAGCCGCGCGCCGGAGGAGCCCGCGTCCTCGACGGCGACGCGCCCGCGCTCGCGGTGGCACGCGATGACCCAGACGCCGGACGGGGCGACCGCGACGTGCGCCACGTCCTCGCCCACCCGCCGGTCCCCGATCCGCACGACCGTCGGATCGCACCCGCGCAGGAGCGCCTGGGCGACGGCGGCGCGCTTCCCCGCCGCGCCGTCGGGGACGAGGGACCGGGCGCCCGGCGGCACCGGGGGAACGGCGCTGACCGGGGGCACGGCGCGGGCCGGCCGCTCGGTCCACCCGGTGCCGACCGTGGCGCCGCGCGCGTCGCCGGCGACGGCCGTCCCGCCGTCCGTGCGCGCGGGGCCTGCGGGGTCCGCGGCCTCGTGCCCGGACGTCTCGGCGCTCCGGTGCGGACCGGGCGCGACCGGCCCCCACCACGCGTCGCCGGACGCCGTCTCGTCCTCGGCGGCGGGCGGCCACAGCGGCGCCGGCGGCGGCTCCTCGGGCGGGTGGTGCTGGCGCCGCCAGATCGCGTGCCGGAGCACGAGGGGCGAGACGCCCTCGGCTCGCGCGACGGCGTCGACCATGCCGCGCGCGGCCGGGGCGGCCACCTGGTCGGGCCCGTCGTGGCCGAGCGCCTCGGCGACGAACGCGCGGAGCGCCTCCTCGGGCGCGCCGTCCGTCACGCCGCACAGCAGCAGGAAGAGCTCCCACGACGCCGCGCCGTGCGCGCCGCCGGCCTCGAGCCACCGCAGTCGCAGGTGCTCGTGCACCCCGCGCCCGGCGGCCGCGAGGCGGCCCGGCCGGGCGACGCCCTCCTCGGCCAGCGCCTTCGCCACCCCGTACACCGCGGCGGCACGTTCGACGTCGGTCGGCGCGGGCGCGCCCCCGTGACCGGTGAGCAGCGACGCGAAGCGCTCCGGGCCGCCGAGCGCGTGGACCGTGACCGCCAGATCGAGCGGCGTGTCGGGCGTCGGATCCTGCCCCTGGGCCCGGCGCAGCCGCCGGTAGCCCTCCAGCGCCCGCTCCACGGTCGCGCGCGGGCAGGCGGGCGAGAGCACGGCGTCCAGGATGCAGAGCGCCGCGCTGGTGTGGCAGGGCGACGCCCCCCACGCCTCCGGCGCTCCCAGCACGTGCAGGTGCCCGGCCACGAGCGGCAGCGGGTCCAGGCCGTTCACGCGGCGACCCCGCGGAAGGACGGGCGGTCGCCCGGGGACGCGCCGGCGTCCGCGGCGTCCGTGGCGGCGGTCGGGGCGCGTCGCTCCATGCCGTGCCATCGGCGCCGCACGCCGGAAGTTGAGGCTTTTCGGTGATCGTCGGCCATGCGTCTACGGTGTCCCGCCCCCTAGTGGTACCGCCTTCGTGCCGACCGAGCACGCGGACTGGACGGGTGCTCGGGGTGGGCGGATACTCCGGCCATGTCCCGTCCCCTGCTGTCCCTCGCCACCGCCGCCGCCGTCCTCGTGCCGGCCGCCGCCGCCCACGCCCAGCTGCAGAAGGCGAACAACGTCCGCTCCCCCACCTCGAACATCACCTGCGGGGTGGTCAAGGGCTCCGGCCCGAAGTCCGGCGTCTGGTGCTTCGCGAAGTACCTGCCCGCGTCGGCCGGGACCGACGGCTACATCGGCCTGCGCCGCCGCGGCCAGTCCTACACGGGCGAGGCGAAGCGCTTCCACGGCTACAAGACCAAGCGCGTGCAGCTGGACTACGGCGACACGTGGGAGCCGCGCTACGGCGCCCAGGGGATCTCGTGCCGCATGCTCGCCGCGGCCCTCACGTGCACCAACCGCGACGGCCGCGGGTTCCGTCTGAGCAAGGAGAAGGTCACGAAGTTCTGACCGTCCCCGCCCGCGCCGCGGATTGCCCGCATGCCCGCGCGCGGGCCCGGGTACGGACCTGCACGTGAGCGCCAGGGACCTCACCCAGCACGCGGAGTGGGAGGCGTCCGGTGGCCCCGAGGCCGCCCGCGCCGCCCTCCTGGAGGCGGTCGCCCGCCGCGGCGGCACCGTCGTCTCCCAGACCGACCGGCGGCTCGAGGCGCGCTTCGGCTCCCGGCTCGCCGCCCGTCTCGGCGGCGTGATCCTGCCGTGGAGCCGCCGCCGGCTGCCGGTCCGGGTCCGCCTGGAGCTCGAGGACGTCGGGGCCGGCCGGGTCCGCGTCCGGGCCACGGCCGACGAGGACCCCGGATGGAACGCGGTGTCGCTCCAGAACCGCGTCGATCCGTACCAGCGGGCGATGGCGGAGGCCGTGGAGGACCTGCGACGCGCGACGGCGCCTGCGGCCGGATGACCGCCGCCCCGTCGACGGGGGGTCCCGACCCCGCGGCGCGTCCCGCCCCCCAGCCGTCCGCTCCCGACGTCCCCGCGCTCGCCATCCACGGCCTCGTGAAGCGCTTCGGCGCGAAGGCCGCCGTCGACGGGATCGACCTGGCCGTGCCGCGCGGCGCCTTCTACGGCATCGTCGGCGCGAACGGCGCCGGCAAGACCACCACGCTGCGGATGGTCAGCGGCCTGCTGCGCCCGGATCGCGGGACCGTCGCGGTCGCCGGCGCCGACGTCTGGCGGGATCCGGCCGAGGCGAAGGCGCGCATCGGCGTGCTGCCGGACGGCCTGCCGACGTTCGAGCGGCTGACCGGCCGCGACCTGCTGACGTTCACCGGCCTGCTGCGCCGCCTGCCGCGCGACCTGGTAGCGGCGCGCACCGAGCAGCTGCTCGAGGTCACCGGGCTCGCCGAGGCCGCCGACCGCCGCGTCGAGGACTACAGCCACGGGATGCGCAAGAAAGTGGGGCTGGCCGCCGCGCTGCTGCACCGCCCCGCGCTGCTCGTCCTGGACGAGCCGTTCGAGGGCGTCGATCCCCTGAGCAGCCGGGTGCTGCGCGGCATCCTCGACGAGTACCGCCGCGGCGGGGGCACCGTGGTGCTGTCGAGCCACGTCGTCGAGGTGGTCGAGCGGCTCTGCGACCACGTCGCGATCATGGCCGCCGGCCGGGTCCTCGCGGACGGCCCCGCCGGCGAGGTGCTCGGCGACGGCACGCTGGAGGACGTGTTCGTGCGGCACGTCGGCGCCCCCGCCGAGGAGACGGAGATCCGGGAGCAGCTCTCGTGGCTCGGGTCCTCGTAGCCCTCCGCCTGCGGCTCCTCGCCGCGCAGCTCGACACGCCGGGCCGCAAGGTCGCCGCGACCGCGACCGCGTTCGTCGTGGGCATCGCCGCCGCCGCCGGCACGTTCGTCGCCGTCCTCGTCGGGCTGGCCCCGGACACCGCGGGCGTCGCGGTCGTCGCCGCCGCCGGGCTGTGGATCGCCTGGATCCTCGTCCCGCTGCTCGCGCCGCTCGTCGGGGCCGGCCTCGACGAGTCCCTCGACCCCGCCGCGCTGGCGCTGCTGCCCGTCCGCGGCCGCGATCTCGTCCCCGGGATGCTGCTCGGCGGCTTCGTCGGCCCCGGCGCGTGGGCGACGAGCGCCGCGGTCCTCGGGCTCAGCGGCGGGCACGTCCGCTCGGCGGCGGGCGCCCCGGTCGCGCTCCTCGTCGCGATCCTGCTCGCCGCGCTCTGCGTGGCCTCGGGCCGCGCCGCCGTCACCGTGGTCTCGCGCCGCGCGGCGTCGCGCCGCCGTCGCGACGCCGCGTTCGCGTTCCTCGCCGTGCTGCTGGCGGCGGTGGTGCTCGGCGCCGCGCCGCTGCTGCTGACCGGCCGCGGCGCCGTCGAGGACGTCGCCGCCGTGCTGCGGTGGACGCCGGGCGGCCAGCTCGGCGCCGCGCTGCAGGACCTGCGCCAGGACGCCGTGGGCGCCGCGCTCGCGCACGTCGCCGCCGGCGCCGCCTTCCTGGCCGCGATCCTCGCGGCGTGGGCCCTCGCGCTCGACCGGGCCCTCGTCCGCGCCGGCGGCGAGGACGCCGGCAGCCAGGCGCGCAGCGCGATCGCCGCCCTCGCCGCGCTGCTCCCCGTCTCCGATCCCCGCACCGCGGCCGTCGCCGCGAAGGAGCTGCTCATGACCGCTCGCGACCCCCTCCGGCGATCGAACTGGCTCGTGTCGTGGACCGTCGGCATCGGCGGCCCGCTGTACTTCACGCTCACCGCGTCGGGCGACCCGGCGGGGCCGCTGGCGCTCGCCGCCGCGGTGCCGGCCTTCATCGCCGCCGGCGGCGTCCAGCTCAACGGGCTGGGCCTCGACGGCCCCGCGCTGTGGACCCAGATCTCGTCGTCCGCCACCCTGCGCGCCGACCTGCGGGGCCGGGCGCTCGCCCTCGTCGTGCTCAACGTCCCGCCGATCCTCCTGGCTGCCGTCGCCTTCGCGCTCGTCGGCGGCGACCTGGCGTGGGCGCCGATCGGGGCCGCAGCCGGCGTCGGCGTGCTGCTCGCGGTCGTCGGTGCCGGCGCCGTGCTGAGCGTCCGGGCCCCGATGCCGCGCGCGTCGAGCGCGATGGGGGTGTCGCCGGGGATGAGCGCGCGGGGCGTGCTCGGCAGCGCCGCCGGGGTCGTGGGCGCCCTCGCGGGGCTCGCCCCGGGGATCGCCTGCCTCGTCGTCGGCCTGCGGGGATGGGATCCGGGAGCCTGGCTCGCCGCGCCCGTGCTCGTCGCGTGCGGGGCCGGCGTGTGCGCGTTCGGGCTGCACCGCGCGACGGCGTGGGCGGACGGCCACGCCCCCGAGCTGCTGCGGGCGGTGACCCGTGGCGCCTGACCGGGCCGTCGAGGCGGCGGCCGCGGTCGGCGGCGCCCCGGGCGAGGCGCCCACGCCGCCCCGTCCGGTCAGCCGGCTGAAGAGCTTCCGCGTGCTCATCGCCGTGCCCGAGGCCCTCGTCGCCCAGGGGCTCCGGGCGCTGGTCGAGCGCGCCGACGACGTGGCGGTGGCCGAGGCCCCGGACGCCGCGACGCTCGCCGCCCGGCTCGACGACGGCGAGACCGACGCGCTGCTGCTCGATCCCGCGCTCGCCGAGGACCCCGGCCGCGAGGGCGTGGCGGCGCTGCTCGCGGACGTGCGCCGGCGGGCGCCCCGCTGCGGCACCGTCGTCGTCGGCGGCGCGCTCGGCCTGGACGACGTCCTCGCCGCCCTGGCCGGCGGCGTCACCGGGATCGTCGACCGGACCGACGAGCTCGACCTGCTCGCCGCGGCACGCGCCGCGGCCGCGGGCGTGGTCGTCCTCTCCCCGGCCGTGCGCGACGTGCTGGTCGACGGCTGCGGTCCCCGGCCGGACGAGGCGGTCGCGGACGCGGCGCTGCTCCGCGTCGACGAGCTCACGCCCCGCGAGCTCGAGGTGCTCCGCTGCCTGGCGGCCGGCATGCGCAACCCGCAGATCGCCGACGCGCTCGTCATCAGCGAGCGGACCGTCAAGACCCACGTCGGGAACGTCCTGGCGAAGCTGCAGGTCGAGGACCGGACGCAGGCGGCGGTCGCCGCGCTCGGCGCCGGCATCGCCGGCCACGAAGGAGGCGACCGTGCCACCGACTGACCCGGGCGGCCTCTTCCGGCCCGAGGCGCTGCGCGCCCGCGCCGACGCCGCCTACCCGCGCGTGCTGCCGCCGATGTCGGCCCCCGCCCTGCGGTGGGCGGCCCTCGGACTGGCCCTGACGTTGCTCGCCGCGCTCGTCGTCGGCCTGCTCTGGACCGTGCCGCGCACGAGCCGCGTGGTCGTCGTCGGCCTGCCGGAGCGGGCCGGGATCGTCGTGCTGTCCGGCCCCACCGACCGCCGCCCCGCCCCCGGGACGCCCGTCACCGCGACGATCGGCGGCGAGCGGACCGAGCTGGTCGTGCGCCGGGTCGTCGGGGTCCGCACCCCGCAGCAGCTCGCCGAGCGCTACCGCGGCACGCGGGTGCCGAGCGTCGCGAACGCGACGGTCGTGCTGTCGCTCGCCGCGCCGCGCGACGGCTCCCCGACCCCCGCGCGCCTCGACGGGGCGTTCGCGACCGGGCGCGCCGTCACCGCGCACGTGCCGGCGTACCGGCTCGTCCTGGGGAGCGGATCGTGATCGGCCGTCGGCGGCGAATCGACGTCCAGCTGCAGCAGAGCCCGAACGAGTGCGGGGCCGCGTGCCTGGCGATGGCGATGTGCGGACTGGGCCGCCCCACCACGATCGAGGAGTGCCTGGAGCACGTCGGCGGCGGCCGCGACGGCGCCAGCGGGCGCGGCCTGGTCGAGGCGGCCCGGCGGCTCGGGGCCGTCGCCACCGCGTTCCGGGTGGCGGGCACCGACCTGAGCGAGCTCGAGACCCCGGCGATCGTCCACTGGGAGTTCGACCACTTCCTGCTCGTCGAGCGCGCCACGCCCCGGTGGATCGACGTGATCGATCCGGGGAGCGGCCGACGGCGCATGTCGGCGGAGGAGTTCTCCGACGGCTTCACGGGCATCGTGATCACGGTGGCCGCCGGGGCGTCGATCGACCCCACCGCGCCGCCCACGCGCGACAGCCGCCGCGAGTTCCTGCGGCTCGCGCTCCGGGCGCCCGGCGTCCGCGCGCTCGTGGTGCAGCTCGTGGTCGCGGCGGTGCTGCTGCAGGCGCTCGCGCTCGTCCCGCCGTTCGCCATCAAGCTGGTGCTCGACACCGTGGTCCCCCAGGGGCTCGACGACGCGTTCGGGCTGGCGGCCGTCGCCATCGGGGCGCTCTTCCTGGGCCAGCTCGCGGCCGGGCTCGCCCGTGCGGGGATCCTGCTGGCGCTCGAGGCGCGCGTCGACACCCAGGTCACGATGAGCGCCTTCGACCACGTGCTGAGCCTGCCGCACGCCTTCTTCGACCGGCGCAGCGCGGGCGACACCGTCATGCGCCTCATGAGCACGGCGTCGATCCGGCAGATCCTCGGCACCCAGTCGCTCGGCGCGCTGCTCGACGGTCTCGTCGCGATCGGCTACTGCGTCGTCCTCTTCCTCATCGACCCGACGATCGCGGCGGTCGCCACCGCCCTGGCGGCGCTGCAGGTCGCGGTCACGCTGGTCGCGGCGCCCCGCCTGGCCGCGCGCATCGACCTGGAGCTCGTCGACCAGGCCCGCGCGCAGAGCGCCCTGGTGGAGACGGTCAGCGAGATGGCGACGATCAAGGCGACCGGCTCCGAGGCCCGCGCGCTCGAGCGCTTCGCCGGCCTGTTCGCCACGGGGCTGCGCAGCGGGCTGCGGCGCTCCCAGCTCGCCGCGACGGTCGAGGCCGTCAACGGCGCGGTCCGGCTGGCCGCCCCGCTCGTGGTGATCTGGTTCGCCGCCCGGGCGGTGCTGGCGGACGACCTGTCGGCCGGCACGATGGTGGCGCTGGCGATCGTGTCCGGCCTGCTCATCAACGGCGCGTCGTCGGGCGCGGCCGCCGTCTCGCAGCTGCAGCTCGGCCGCGGGATGGTCGACCGCCTCGTCGACCTGCTGCGGCAGGCGCCCGAGCAGCGGATCGAGGAGCGCGTCGCGGCGCCCGCGCTGCGCGGCGAGGTCGAGCTGCGCGACGTCACCGTCCGCTACTCGCCGGACGGGCCGCCCGCCCTGCAGGGGGTGTCGCTGCGCATCCCGGCGGGCCGCAAGGTCGCGATCGTCGGACCGAGCGGGTCCGGCAAGACGACGCTCGCCCGGACCATCCTGGGGCTCGTCGAGGCCGAGGAGGGCACCGTGCGGTTCGACGGCGTGGACGCCGACGACCTGGAGCTCACCTCGGTGCGCGGCCAGTTCGGCGTCGTGCTGCAGGACACGGCGCTCTTCGACGGGACCATCCGCGACAACATCCGCTTCCACGACCCCGACGCGTCGGACGCGCGCGTCCGCGAGGCCGCGTCGCGGGCGAACATCCTGGACGAGGTCCTCCGCTTCCCGATGGGCCTCGACACCCGCGTCTCCGAGGGCGGCAGCAGCCTGTCCGGCGGACAGCGGCAGCGGCTGGCGCTCGCGCGGGCGCTGCTGCGCGAGCCGCGCCTGCTCATCCTCGACGAGGCGACGAGCCACCTGGACGCCCTGAGCGAGGCCGCCGTCCACCGCCTGCTGGGCGAGCTCGAGTGCACGCGCATCGTCATCGCGCACCGCCTGAGCACCGTGCGCGACGCGGACGAGATCGTCGTGCTCCACGCCGGCCGCGTCGCCGAGCGCGGGACGCACGACGAGCTGCTGGCGGCGCGCGGCGTGTACGCCCAGCTGCTCGGCCTGCAGGTCGAGGCCGACCGCACCGCCGCGCCCTGACCCCCGGTGGCGGTCGGTCGGGCGTCGCCCCCGGGGCGGACCCCCGTCTCCGACCCTGGGCCCATCCCGCTCCCGGACCGGTCCCAGGGTCGCGCTCCGAACCGGCCGGCGGTCCGATGTGCGCGGGCGCACACGGGGCTAGCGTGGACCCCACGAACCGCCCGACCTCTCGAGGAAGGACCTCTCATGAAGACGACCACGCAGCCCACCGCCATCGCTCTCGCCGACCGCGAGCTCGACGCCGTCTGGGGCGGCAACCCCGTCGGCGACTGCGTCGGCGGCGCGGCCGGCGGCGCGGTGACCGGCGCGATCGGTGGCGCCGCCACCGGCGCGATCGGCGGCGGCGTCGGCGCCCTGCCGGGCGCCGGCATCGGTGCCGGCGCGGGCGCCGTCGGCGGGTGCGTCGGCGGCATCGTCTCCGGCCTCTTCTAGGACGCCCGGCGCCCGCCGCGCCCCGCCCCTCCCCGCCGCCCCGGCGGGCCCCCGCGACCCCTCGACGCCGCGCTCCCGAGCGCGGCGTTCGTCGTCGTGGCCCGCCGGCCGGCGCGGCACCGGGACCGGGGGTGCAGGACCGCGCCGCCTCGTCCCCTGGTACGAGGCCGGGCGGTCCCCAGGGGCGCCTCAGGTCCCGCCCCGGGGCCGATGTGCGACGGCGCACACGGACCTAGAGTGGTTCGTGCAGTCGCAAGAGCGAACCACCGAATCCGAACGGAAGAGGCTTCACGATGCAGACGCAGACGCAGGGCACCACCACGATCGAGCTCGACGACCGCGACCTGGACCAGGTCTGGGGCGGCAACTGGCTCGGGGACTGCGGCAAGGGCGCCGCGGGCGGCGCGGCCAGCGGTGCCGTCGGTGGCGCGATCACCGGCGCGGTCGGTGGCGGCGTCGGCGCGCTCCCGGGCGCGGGCATCGGCGCGGGCGCCGGTGCCGTCGGCGGGTGCGTCGGCGGGATCGTCACGGGCCTCTTCTAGGCCCGTCGCCGCCGCGGCCTCCGGGCCAATCGGCCCGGCCCCGCCGTCGGCGCGCCTCCGCCGCCGACGGCCGCACCGTCCACCCGACCGATGGAGCACCGCATGACCGCTCGTACCCTCCTCACCCTCCTGCTCGGCGTGATCGTGATCGCCGCCGTCGGCGGCGCCGTCACCGGGCTCGTCGGCGGGAGCGCCGGCGTCATCACCGCCGTGATCGGCGTCGTTGTCGGCGTCTTCGCCGTCACCGTCGTCCGCCAGGGGCAGCACGGCGGGCCCAGCAGCCACCACGGCACCTGACCCCGTCGGGCGCTCCGCCCGCACACCGCAGCACCCGCGAGGGCCGGCCACCGCCGGCCCTCGTCGTCTGTCCGCAGCCCCTCGGCCGCCGACCGCCCCAAGTAGAAGGTGCCACGTGCTACTTTGCGCGCCATGGCGACCGACAGCGTCCAGCGGCCCGACCACGGGGCCGCCGCCCGGCATCCGATGTTCACCGACGAGCACGAGGAGCTCCGGGCCTCGATCCGCGCGTTCGTCGAGCGCGAGCTGCAGCCCCACGCCGAGGAGTGGGAGGAGACGACGTTCCCCGACAGCGTGTTCCGGCGGATGGGCGAGCTCGGCTTCCTCGGTCTGCACTACCCCGAGGAGCACGGCGGACAGGGCGGCGACTACGCCACGCAGATCGTGCTGGCCGAGGAGATGGCGCGCAGCGACTGCGGCGGCCTGGTCATGGGCGTCGCCGTCCACACCGACATGGCCAACCCCGTCCTGAAGCTGCTCGGCACGGACGCGCAGAAGCGCGAGTGGCTGGCGCCGGCGCTGCGCGGCGAGAAGATCGCGTGCCTGGGCATCACCGAGCCGGGCGCGGGCTCCGACGTCGCGGGCATCCAGACGCGCGCCGAGCGGGATCCGGCCACCGGCGACTGGATCGTCAACGGCTCGAAGCTCTACATCACCAACGGCCACCGGGCCGACTACATCGTCCTGGTCACGAGGACGGACCCGGACGCCGGCCACGCGGGCTTCACCCTGCTGCTCGTCGACATGCACTCCCCGGGCGTCGTGCGCGAGAAGCGGCTGGAGAAGCTCGGCATGCACGCCTCCGACACCGCGCTGCTGGCGTTCCAGGACGTGCGCGTGCCGGCCGAGAACGTCCTCGGCGAGGAGGGCAAGGGCTTCTACCACATCATGTGGGAGCTGCAGGGCGAGCGGCTGATCGCCGCCGCGGGCGCCGTCGCGTCCGCCCAGCGCCTGTTCGACACCACGCTGGACTACGCCCGCGAGCGCGAGGCGTTCGGTCGCGCGATCGGCAAGTTCCAGGGCACGCGGTGGAAGTTCGCGGAGATGGCGACGAAGATCGAGGCCGCGCGCCAGATGACGTACAGCACCGCCTGGCGGGTCATGCAGGGCGATTACCCCGTACGGGAGATCTCGATGGCGAAGCTCTACGCCAGCCGCATCGCCTGCGAGGTCGCCGACGAGTGCCTGCAGATCCACGGCGGCGCCGGCTACATGAAGGAGTACGGGATCGAGCGGGCCTGGCGCGACCTGCGGCTCAACCGCATCGGCGCCGGCACCGACGAGACCATGCTCGAGGTCATCGGACGGTCGTACGGCCTGTGAGCGCCACCGAGGCCGCACCGGCCCCCGACGCGGCCGACGCGCCGCCCGTCCGCCTGCGGGCCGCGGGCTGGGACCACCTCTTCACCGGGGAGCACGAGGAGCTGCGGGTCGCCGCGCGGCGCTGGGTGGAGCGCGAGGTGGTGCCGCACCTGGACGACTGGGAGCGCGCCGGCTGGGTGCCGTCGTCGGCGTTCCGGCGGGCGGGCGAGCTCGGGTTCCTGGGCCTCTCCTACCCCGAGGAGCTCGGCGGCCAGGGCGGCGACCCGGTCCACGAGGCGGTCTTCCAGCAGGAGCTCGCGCGCTCGGGCTCGGCCGGGTTCGCCGCCGCGCTCGGCGCGCCGATGACGATCGCCACGCCGCCGATCCTGAAGTTCGGCACGCCGGAGCAGCGCGAGCGCTGGGTGCCGCCCGTGCTGCGCGGCGAGAGGGTCGCCGCGCTCGCGATCACCGAGCCGGGGACGGGCAGCGACGTCGCCGGCCTGCGCACCACGGCCGAGCGCGTGGACGGCGGCTTCCTCGTCTCGGGCGAGAAGTGCTACATCACCGGCGGCGTGCGGGCCTCGCACCTCGTCACGGCCGTCCGCACGTCGGCCGAGGGCGGGCACGGCGGCATCTCGTTCCTGGTGATCGAGCGCTCCGCCCCGCCGAAGGGCAGCGAGGACGACGTCCGGGCGCTCGGCCGCGACCGCGGCGACGGGATCAGCGCCAGCCCGCTGCAGAAGCTCGGCTGGCACGCGTCCGACACGGCGCTCGTGACGTTCGAGGACGTCTTCGTGCCCGAGGACGCGCTGCTCGGCGAGCTGGACGGCGGCTTCGCGCTCGTGATGGCGAACTTCGCCTGGGAGCGCCTGTCGATGTCCATCGGCGCGGTCGCCGCGATGGAGGACGTGCTCGAGCGGACGATGGCGTTCGTGCAGCAGCGCCGGGCGTTCGGGCGGCGCGTGGTCGACTTCCAGGGCACCCGCTGGGCGCTGGCGGAGATGACGACGACCCTCGAGGCGTGCCGGTCGCTGACGTACGAGACGCTGCGCAGGCACGTCGAGGGCGTCCCGGCGCTGCGCGAGGTCGCGATGGCGAAGCTGCTGACGCAGCGCGCGCTCGTCGACGTCTGCGACCGCTGCCTGCAGCTGCACGGCGGCGCGGGCTACATGCGCGAGCAGGGCATCGAGCGGGCCCTGCGCGACGCGCGGCTGGGCCCGATCGGCGGCGGGACCGACGAGATCATGAAGGAGGTCATCGGGCGCTCGTACGGGCTGTAGGCGCGTCGGGGTGGACCTCGCGCGCCCACGCGGCGGCGACCTCCGCCAGGCCGCGGGGCGACGGGACCGGCGGCACGCGGGCGACGACGTGCCCGTCCGGCCGCACGAGCAGTCCCTCCCCTGACGCCAGGCCGGTGCGCCGCTCGAAGTCGCCGTCGACGGCCACGGCGTGCGCCCCGTCGGTGCACGCCGCGATCACCACCCCGCCGAGCGCGGGCGTCGCCGCCACGGCGGCGCCCCAGGCCGAGCTGGGGACCGCGAAGAGGAGCGTTCCCCCCGGCCGGACGAGGTCGAGCGTCGACGTCACGTCCCCGCGCAGCGCGACGTGCGGGAGCCGGCGGCCCGGGCGCCCGGACGCCCGGTAGGGCTCGGCCACGACCGGCGGCTCCGCGCCGTAGGTCGTCCCGAGGAGCAGCTCGTCGTCGATCTCGTACGCCCGCCGGGAGTTGTCGACGCAGATCGCCAGGACGGCGGCGGCGACCGCGCGGCGCTCCGCCGCGTAGCCGTCGAGCAGGCGCGACGACGCCTGGCCCCGCAGGACGCGCGCGAGCCGCCACGCGAGGCCCTCCGCGTCGCCGATCCCCAGGTTCATCCCGTGGCCGCCCGTCGGCGGGACCTGGTGCGCCGCGTCGCCCGCGAGCACGATCCGGCCGCGCCGGAACGTCTGCGCGACCGTGGCGTCCATCCGCCAGAGCATCGTGTCGCGGACCTCGACCGGCAGGTCGGGGTCGCCGACGGCCGCCCGGACCCGTGCGGCGATCGCCGGCAGGTCGGCCCGCAACGCCTCGGCCTCGGCGCCCGGCGGGACGGGGTGCTGGTAGATCCACTCGCGGTCGTTGTCGACGGCGAGGAACCCGCCCAGCTCCGGGGCCAGGAAGTACGACGCCGCGCGCCGATCCGCCACCCGCGGGCCGAGCGGGGCCGAGAGCCGCACGGACAGGAACCGTCCCAGCCCCCGCTGCCCACGCAGGGTGATCCCGGCCGCGCCGCGGACCGTGCTGTTCGCCCCGTCGCAGCCGACCACGTAGGCGGCGTCGACCGCGCGGGGCGTCTCGTCGTCCGCGACCGCGTAGGTCACCCGCGCCCCCGAGGCGGTCGGGTCGACGGCCGTGACGCGGCGCGAGAACGCGACCGTCGCCCCGGCCCCACGGGCAGCGCCGAGGAGGATCGGCTCGAGCCGGTCCTGCGAGCAGAGCACCCCCGGCGAGGGCGTGCTCCCCGTGCGCCGCGTGGGCGGCGGCGGCCCGACGACCCCGTCGGGATCGAGCAGCGTGCGCCCCCGATAGAACCGGACGTGGTCGTCCGGCGCCGCCGCCCCGCGGACCGCCGACTCGATCCCGAGCCCGCGAAAGGTCTCCATGGAACGGGCGGAGACGCCGCGGGCCTTGGGGTGCCGCGACAGCCCCGGGTGCGCCTCGAGGACGACCACGTCGATCCCCTGACGGCGCAGGGCCAACGCGAGCGTGAGGCCGACGGGGCCGCCGCCGACCACCACGACGTCCGCCGACGCCGGCACCACCTCGTCCCGGCCGACGGCGTCGCTGTAACGACTTTCTCCCATACAGGCGTTACAGTAGCGAGGATGAGCGTCGACCCCGGTCCCGACGATCACCGCCCGAGGGGGCTCGGCTTCGTCTGCGACGTCCTGAACGGGCCGCCGACCGCCGCCGCATGGAGCGCCGCGGCGACGGCGCACGGCGGCCGCGAGCTGGGCGGCCGCGACGTGGTCGAGGACCGCCTCGCGGCCGCGGTCCGCACGCTCCGCGGGATCTTCGCCACCCCCGACGCCGAGACCGCCGCCGGCCGGTTGAACGCGGTGCTCGCCGCACCGCCGCTGCCGGTGGCGCTGGCCCGCACGGACGACGGGCGCTGGGCGCTGCGGCCCGCCGTCCCGGCCGACGCCGACGCGGCCTCGTCGCTGCTCGCGATCGGCGCGTTCGCCCTGGCGGAGCGGCTGAGCGATCGCGGCCGTTGCGCCTGGGGGGTCTGCGCGGCCAGCGACTGCGACCGGGTCTTCGTCGACGAGGGGCGCCGCCGTCCGCAGCGGTTCTGCACCGAGCGGTGCGCGACGCGGACGCGGGTCGCGGCGCACCGCGCCCGGTCCGCCGCCCCCGCGCCCGACGCGGCGACGCCCGCGGGCGGCTGACGCATCGCGGGGCTGTGCGAGGCTCGCCGCATGGAGCTGCAGCGGATCGCCGACGGCCTCTGGCGCTGGACGGCCCAGCACCCCGAGTGGGACCCCGAGGACGACGAGGGCTGGGACCAGGAGGTCGGCTCGGTCCTCTACGCCGCGCCCGACGCGACCGTGCTCATCGACCCGCTCGTGGTCCCCGAGGACGACGACGCCGCGTGGGCGCCGCTGGACGACGTCGTCCGCGAGCGGGGACTGCCGGTCGTGGTGCTGACGACGATCGAGTTCCACTCCCGCTCCCGCGAGGCGGCGGTCCGCCGCTACGACGCCCGCGACGTGCGCGGCGACGGCGCCCTGCCGGCGGGCGTGGAGGCGCGGCCGCTGCCGGACGCCGGCGAGACGATGTACTGGCTGCCGGCCGTCGCGACGCTCGTCCCGGGCGACCGGCTGCTGGGCGCCCCGGGCGGCCTGCGGCCCAGCCCGCCGGACTGGACGGGCTACATGCCCCGGCCGCTCGAGGCGCCCGAGCTGGCCGCCGTGCTGCGCCCGCTGCTCGAGCTGCCGGTCGAGCGCGTCCTCGTCTCGCACGGCGAGCCCGTGCTGACCGACGCCCACGACGCCCTCGCGCGGGCGGTCCAGCGCCACGGCGGCTAGCGGGCAGCGCCCCGGCACCGCCGGCCGCGCGGGCGGTCGCGATCGCCCGCGCCGACTAGCATCGCGCCCGGGGCGCGCCCTTCCGCGCGCCGCGAACCGAGGAGAGACGCATGGGAGTCCTGGACGGCAAGGTCGCGATCGTGACGGGGTCGGCGCGCGGCATCGGGCGCGCGACGGCGCAGCTGCTGCTCGAGCACGGCGCGCGCGTCGTCATCAACGATCTCGACGGCGACCTGGCGCAGCAGACCGCGGACGACCTGGGCGGCGAGAGCACCGTCTTCGCCGGCGACCTGACGCAGGACGGCACGCCGGACGCGCTGGTCGCCCACGCGATCGACACGTGGGGGCAGCTCGACATCCTCGTCAACAACGCCGGCTACACGCTCGACGCGCCGATCCACAAGATGAGCGACGACTGGTGGAGCCGGATGCTCGACATCCACCTGACCGTCCCGTTCCGCACGATCCGCGCGGCCGCCCCGCACCTGCGCGAGCCCGCCAAGCGCGAGCGCGAGGAGGGCCGCGAGGTCTTCCGCAAGATCGTCAACGTCTCGTCGATCTCGGGCACGCTCGGCAACGCCGGCCAGGCGAACTACAGCGCCGGCAAGGCGGGCGTCGTCGGCCTGACCCGCACCCTCGCCAAGGAGTGGGGCCAGTTCAAGGTCAACGTCAACGCCGTCGCGTTCGGCTGGATCGAGACCCGGCTGACCGCCAGCAAGGACGAGACCAACGTCACCGAGATCGGCGGCGAGCGCGTGCAGCTGGGCATCCCCGACGGCATGCGCGAGCTGGCGCCGATGCTCGTCCCGCTCGGCCGCCCCGGCACCCCGGAGGAGGCCGCCGGCGGCATCTTCTACCTCTGCTCGCCGTGGTCGAACTACGTCCACGGCCAGACGCTGCACGTGACGGGCGGGCAGATGGGCGGCATGACGGGCTGAGGACGCCTCGCGGCCGGCCGGCGCCGGAGCGGTCCGCTCGCGGGCACCCGGCGCCGCGGCGCGGGTCGCACGCGCACGTCGACGCCGCACGGCCCGGGACGCATCACGGCCGGTCGCCCCGGCGCGGCCGGCGCCGCGGCCATCGCCGCGACGCCGGACGATGCGCCCAGGAGGAGGATCAGCCGGGCGCGCGGAACGCCCGTCTGACCGTGGTCTTCGCGCGTACCGCGCAGACTCCTTCCCGGCGGACGAAACCCCGTGGGGACCGCAACCGTCCGGCCCTGGGCGGGTTCCGGGAGTCGATGCCCTCGCTCCGTTCACGTCCCGCGCGCACCCTGCCCGCCCTGCTCGGCGCAGCCGCCGTCGGCTTGCTCGCCGTCCCCGCCGCCGACGCCCGCGTCGTCGCGGTCGCCGACGGCAGCGCCAAGGTCCGCACGTTCGACCTGCGCACGATGCGCGAGCAGGACGTGATCCGCGTCCCCGGCGGCACCCGCTCGCTGGCGTTCTCGTCCGACGGGGGCCGCCTGTACACCGCGTCCGGCCGGCGGGTCGTCGCGGTCGACCCCGGCGACGGGAAGGTCCTGGCGTCCGGCGACCCCGGCTCCGTCGTCCGCCACCTCGCGGCCGCCACGACCGGCACGCGCCTCGTGGCCGCCGGCGGCCGCACGGTCGTCGTGCTGGACGCCACCACCATGCGGCGGGTCGCCCGCTTCCGCCTGGACCGGGGCACGACCGTGGCCGGGCTGGCCGTCGACGCCACCGCCAGCCGGGCGATCGTCGACGCCGGCCGGCGCGGCGTCGTGGTCCTCGACCTGGCGAGCGGCGAGGTCGTCCGGCGCCTGAGGACGCCGCGTGCCCCGGGCGGCGTGACCGTCCGGCCCGACGGCACCACGGCCCTCGTCGCCGTCCCCGGGACGGCGCGGACCCGCGGCACGCTGACCGTCCTGCGGACGAGCGACGGCTCCACGCGCGGCACGATCCGCCTGCCGCTCGGCGTCGGCGGCGGCGTGGCGTCGCCCGACGCGTCGAGCCGCGTGGTCGTCGGCGCCGCGACGAAGGCCGGCAAGCGCCTGGCCGTCGTCGACGTCGCGCGTGGGCGGGCGACCCGCACGATCGCCGTCGGCCGCGGCCCCGGCCTGCCCGCCGTCGGCGACGCCGACACGCGCGTGTTCGTCGCGGACGCCGGCTCGCGCAGCCTCTCCCTCGTGCCGTACGCGAGCATGCGCCGCACCCGCGCCGTGCGGCTCAGCACGAAGGCGCCGGTGGCGATCGCCGTGCAGGGCGGCCTGGCGACGAAGACGGGCACGCCCGGCGACGACCGCCTGACCGGCACCCGCGGGCAGGACCGCCTGATCGGCCTGGCCGGCAAGGACCGCCTGATCGGCGGGCGCGACCGCGACGAGCTGTACGGCGACGAGGACGACGACGTGCTCGACGGCGGTCCCGGCCAGGACCTGCTCGCCGGCGGTCCGGGCCACGACCTGATCGTCGGCGGCGACGGCTCGGACCGCGTGGACGGCGGGGACGGTGACGACGAGGTCACGACCGGTCAGGGCAACGACATCGTCGAGCTCGGCGCCGGCAACGACACGGTCGACCCGGGCGACGGCGACGACAGCGTGCTCGGCGGCGACGGCGACGACCAGATCATCGAGCGCGGCCTGGGCAACGACCCGCTGCTCGACGGCGGGGCGGGCAACGACACGATCGTCGGCAACCGCGGCACCGACCGGCTGGTGGGCGGCGAGGGCAACGACCACCTGGACGGCGGCTCGTCGAACGACACGCTCGACGGCGGCCCGGGGATGGACTCCATCGTGACCGGCAGCGGCAACGACAAGGTCGACGCGGGTCCCGACGACGACGCGGTGCTGGGCGACGTGGGGAAGAACCGGATCGTCGGCGGCACCGGCAACGACGTCCTCGACGGCAACTCCGGCGCCGACACGATCTACGGCAACGACGGGAACGACACGATCATCGGCGGCCCCGGCGCCGACCGGATCGTCGCGGGCGCCGGTGACGACGTGATCCGCGCGGCCGACGACAGCGCCGACCGGATCTCGTGCGGCACCGGCCACGACACGGTCTACGTCGAGCAGGACCACCCGACGCGCGACCGCCTGAGCTCGTGCGAGACGGTGATCCGGATCGCCCCCGAGGCCGGCACCGACGTCGGCCGCACCTCGGCCTCGTTCTTCGGCACGAAGGGCGACGACCGGCTGATCGGCACCGAGGGCGTCGACACCCTCCTCGGCGCGGACGGCAACGACGTCCTCTTCGGCAACGGCGGCGACGACTACGTCGACGGCGAGAACGGCAACGACGAGGTGCACGGTGGCCCCGGCAACGACGACGTGCACGGCCGCAAGGACGACGACGTCCTCTACGGCAACGAGGACGACGACCGGGTGACCGGCGCCGCGGGCGACGACGTCGTCGACGGCGGCCCCGGCAACGACCTGGTGATCGGCGGCACCGGCCGCGACCGCCTGATCGGCGGCGACGGCGACGACCGGCTCGAGGCCGTCGACGGCACCGTCGACCGGCTGTCCTGCGGCCCGGGCAACGACGTCGCCCTGGTCGACCTGGACGACGTGCTGGTGGACGACAGCTGCGAGCGGGTGCTGCGGTAGGCGGGGTCGGGGTCGTGTTCCGGCTCGGGTCCGGCCGGCGGCCCTGAGGCGGAACGCGTCGGTGGGGCGGGTCGTGTTCCGGCTCAGGTCCGCTCACCGGCCCTCAGGCCGAACGCGTCGGTGGGGTGGGTCGTGTTCCGGCTCGGGTCCGGCCGGCGGCCCTGAGGCGGAACGCGTCGGTGGGGCGGGTCGTGTTCCGGCTCAGGTCCGCCCGGCGGCCCTCAGGCCGAACGCGTCGGTGGGGCGGGTCGTGTTCCGGCTCAGGTCCGCTCACCGGCCCTCAGGCCGAACGCGCCGGCCGGCGCGCCCCGCCGACCGCGGCGCCCCGCCGACCGCGGCGCCCCGCCGACCGCGGCCCGCGCCGGCCCCGCCCCCCCTACGCCGCCGGCCGCCAGGCGCGCGCGGCGTCGCGGCCGCCCGCCTCGACCACGGCGTAGAGCGCCTTGATTTCGTCGAAGATCTCGTTCGCCACGATGCGCGCGTCGTCCCGCCCGACGTTGCCCGGTCCGAGCCGCTCGTAGCGCAGGGGGGCGCCGAAGAGCACCGTGATGCGGGGGAACTGGCCGCGCTTGACGTTGCGGACGTGGGAGGAGCCGTGGATCGCGGTCGGCAGGATCGTCGCGCCGCTCTCGAGCGCGATCCGGCCGATGCCCGGCTTGGCCCGCTCGGCCAGCTTGCCGGTGCGCGAGCGGCCGCCCTCGCAGTACATGCCGAGCGCCCCGCCGCGGTCGAGGATGGCGTGGACGGTCTCGAACGCCGCGGCGTCGCCCGCGCCGCGCCGGACGGGGAAGGTGCCGCCGTTCGCGTAGACCTTGTCGATCGGCGACACGAACATCTGCGACTTCGCCATGAAGTGGATCTTGCGGCGGATCCCCATCCCCATGAAGAAGTGGTCCAGGTTGGAGAAGTGGTTCGGGGCGATCACGAGCGGCCCCGAGGCCGGCACCCGCTCCGTCCCGTACGCCCGCCCGCGGTAGAACGTCGCCGCCAAGAGCGTCGTCAGCCCGCGGACGACCTCGTACGCCGGCCCGGGCTCCTTCTCGCGCGTCCGGGCGTGGTAGCGGTCGAACGCCTCGGCCGGCCGCGGGTCGACGTAGACCTGCTCCTTGAGCTTGACGAGATCGTCGGCCATCGCGGGCGATCCTACGCCGCGCGCGGCGGCCCGGCGCGCCCGCCGCGGTCCGGGGGCCGCGGCGCGTCCGCGCTCGGTCCCGCGGCCCGGCGCGCCCTCCCGCAATCCCGGGGCCGCGGCGCGCCCGCCTCGGTCCGGGAGCCCCGGCGCGCCCGCCCGCAGTCGGCCGGTCCCGGGCCGCGCGTCCTCAGTCCGGCGCGACCTGACGCAGCGACCGCTCCACCGCCGCCTGCCAGCCGGCGTGGAGCTCGCGCGCCTCGTCCGCCCCCATCCGCGGCTCGTACCGCGCCGCCTCGCGCCACGTGCGGGTCACGTCGCGCTGGCTCCACGCCCCCACCCCCACGCCGGCCAGGAACGCGGCGCCCAGGGCGGTCGTCTCGTGGATCGCCGGCACGACGACCGGCACGCCGAGCACGTCGGCCTGGAACTGCATGAGCCAGCGGTTGGCGGTCGCGCCGCCGTCGGCCTTCAGCACGCGCAGCGGCTCGCCGGCCGCGGCCTCCATCGCGCGGACCGCGTCGAGCGTCTGGAAGGCGATCGCCTCGAGCGTCGCCCGGGCCAGGTGCGCCCGGGTGGCGCCCCGCGTCAGCCCGACGACGGTGCCGCGGGCGTACGGATCCCAGTGGGGGGCGCCCAGGCCGGCGAACGCCGGCACCAGGTACACCCCGTCGTTCGACGAGAGCGACGCCGCCAGCGCCTCGGTCTCGCCGGCGCTGTCGATGATCCCCAGCCCGTCGCGCAGCCACTGCACGGCGGCGCCGGTGGCGAAGACCGACGCCTCGAGCGCGAAGACGGTCCGCTGCCCGATCTGCCACGCCACGGTGGTGATCAGGCCGTCGTGCAGCACGCGGCCTCCGTCCTGCTCCGTCCCCGTGTTGAGCAGCACGAACGAGCCGGTGCCGAAGGTGTTCTTGCCCTCGCCGCGGTCCAGGCACGCCTCGCCGTACAGCGCCGCCTGCTGGTCGCCCGCGACGCCCGCGACGGGGCAGGACGCGTCGCCGAGCACGCCGGGCATCACGCGGCCGAAGCCGCCGATCGAGGGTCGGATCTCGGGCAGCGCGCGCCGCGGCACCCCGAAGAGGGCGCACAGCTCGTCGTCCCAGTCGCCCGTGGCCAGGTCGTAGAGCATCGTCCGCGACGCGTTCGACGGCTCCGTCACGTGCTCGCCCGTCAGCTTGAAGAGCAGCCACGAGTCGACGGTCCCGAAGACCGCGGTCCCCCGCCGGGCGCGCTCGCGCAGCTCGGGCGCGTCCTCGAGCAGCCAGGCGATCTTCGTCGCCGAGAAGTACGGGTCGAGGACCAGGCCGGTGCGCTCGCGGACGCGCGGCTCGTGGCCCGCGGCGCGCAGCCCGTCGCACATCGCCGCGGTGCGGCGGTCCTGCCAGACGATCGCCCGGTGCAGCGGCTCGCCCGTCGCCGGATCCCACACGCAGATCGTCTCGCGCTGGTTCGTGATGCCGATCGCCGACAGGTCGGCGGGATCGACGCCGGCGTCCTCGCACGCCTCGAGCGCCACCCGCCGCGTGACCGCCCAGATCTCGCCGGCGTCGTGCTCGACCCAGCCCGGGTGCGGGAAGTGCTGGCGGAACTCGCGGTACGCGCGGCCGATCGGCTCGCCGTCCGCGTCGACGACGAAGCAGGTGGTGCCCGTCGTGCCCTGGTCGATCGACAGGATCATGCGTCGTCCTCCGCCGCCGTCAGTCCGGTGCCGCCCTCGCCGGCCGCCTCCGACTCCGCCCGGGCCGACGGATCCGGCGCGTCGGCCGGCAGCACGTCGTCGACGAACCGCGCGATGTGGTGCAGTGCGTCGCGGGCCTCCGGCGTGCCTGTCCAGACCGCCGCCACGTGGATGGTGCCCTCGTACAGCTCGAGCTCGCTGCGCACGCCCACGCGCGCGAGGGTGCGGGCCACGCGCTCGCCGTCGTCCCGCAGCGTCTGGCCCTCGCCCACCTGCACGAGCGTCGGCGGCAGCCGGGCCTGCAGCTCGTCGGGCGCGAAGAGCGGCGACACGCGCCAGTCCGCCGGGTCGCCGCCGCCCACCGCCACGCGGGCGCAGCGGCGCAGCCCGATCTCGGGGATGAACGGGTCGGCCGCGGCGTTCGTGCGCACGGACTCGCCGCTGGCGGACAGGTCGCTCCACGGCGAGAGGAGCACCAGGCCCGCCGGCGCCGGCAGCCCGGCCTCGGCGGCGTGGAGCGCCAGCTCGTGGGCCAGCCCGCCGCCCGCGGAGTCGCCGGCGACCACGATGCGCGCGGGGTCGTGCCGCTCGAGCAGCGCGCGGTAGACGGCGAGGGCGTCCTCGACCGGCGCGGGCATCGTCCACTCCGGCGGCAGGCGGTAGTCGACGGAGAACGCCGCCAGGCCCGTGACGTGCGACAGGCGCGAGACGAGGTTGCGGTGCGTGCGCGGCGAGCCGTAGACGTAGCCGCCGCCGTGCAGGTAGAGCACGAGGCTGGCGTTCGGGTCCGTCCGCGGGTCGGGCCCCGCCTGCGCCCGCGGGCCGCGGACCCACTCGCCGGGGATCCCGCCGACCTGCGCGTGCTGCACCTCGGTGCCGCGCAGCACGGGCACGTGCTCCGTCGGGTCGGTCAGCCGCTGCAGCATCCGGATCCCGCGCGGCGTCATCCGCCAGCCGCTGGCGAGGGGCAGCAGGGTGCGCCGGACCCCGGCCGCGACGCGCAGCGTCTGCGTGCTGGCGGGACCGTAGCGGCGGACGACGGGCTCGCGGGCCGTGCCGGGGGCGTCCATGGCGCCAGCCTACCGCCGCGTCCCCGAGCCGCCACGACGGCACGGATCCGGCGCGCGGACGGCACGGAGTCGACACCGTCCTACCGGGAGTCGCGACGCGCCGCGGCGGTGGCTATCGTGCGCCGCCCATGACCGGCGAGCTGCTGCGCGACCACCCGGCCGAGGGCGTCGTGCGCCTGACGATCTCCAACCCCGACAAGCGCGGCGCGCTCGACCACCCGCTGCTCGACGCGCTCGCCGCGGCGGTCACCGAGCTGGCGGCGCCGGACTCCGGCGCGCGGGCGATCGTCCTGACCGGTGCCGGCGGCCGGTTCTCCTCCGGGTACGACCTGGGCGGCCTCTGCGGCCTGCCCCGCGAGGAGTTCCAGCGGCGCGCCGAGGCGCTCATCGCGCACCCGTTCACCGCCGCGATCCAGGCGCTCGAGGCGTGCGACGTGCCGACGATCGCCGCGCTGCCGGGGCCCACGATGGGCGGCGGCCTGGAGCTGGCGCTCGCGTGCGACCTGCGCGTCGCCGCGGACCACATCCAGCTCGGCATGCCGCCGGCGAAGCTCGGCCTGGTGTACCCCCACACCGGGCTGCGGCGGTTCCTCGACGTCATCGGCGTCGCCCGCACCCGCGAGCTGTTCCTGCTCGGCGCGCCGATCGACCCCCACACCGCCCTGGCGTGGGGCCTGGTCAACGGGACGGCCGACGCGGACGACCTGCAGGACGAGGTCCTCGCGCTCGCGTCCGAGATCGCCGGCAACGCCCCGGTGTCCGTCCGCGGCACGAAGGCGGTGCTGCGCGCGCTGCTGCGGGCGGAGGGCGAGCTGGACGCGGCCACGGAGCGCGAGCTGCTCGAGCTGCGGGCCGCCTCGTTCCGCACGGAGGACCTGCACGAGGGCGTCAGCGCGTTCGTGGAGAAGCGCGCCCCCGTGTGGCGCGGCCGCTGACCGTCCGGCGACCCGACCGCCCGACCCGGCACCATCGGTCCGTGCGCCTGATCTCGTGGAACGTCGCCTCGCTCCGCGCCCGCATGCCGCGGGTGCTCGAGCTGCTCGCCGAGCTCGAGCCGGACGTCCTCTGCCTGCAGGAGACGAAGTGCTCGCCCGAGAAGCTGCCGCGGGCCGAGCTGGCCGCCGCCGGGTACCGGACGGACGACCACTCGGGCGGCCAGTGGAACGGCGTGGCGGTGCTCACCCGGATCGACGCCGCGGACCCCGACGACGGCGACCCGGCGACGACCCCGAGCGGCGCGACGATCGCCGGCCTGCCGATGGAGCCCGACCCGACGCAGGCGCGGTGGGTCGAGACGACCGTCGGCGACCTGCGCGTCGTCTCCGTCTACGTGCCGAACGGCAAGGCGCTCGACCACCCCGACTACGAGGCGAAGCTGGAGTTCCTGCGCGCGATGGCCGACCGCGCCCGCGTGCTGGCCGACGCCGGCCCCGTCGCGATCCTCGGCGACATGAACGTCTGCCCGACCGACCAGGACGTGTGGAACCCGGCGCGGTTCGTCGGCCACACGCACGTCTCCGCGCCCGAGCGCGCCGCGCTGCGGAACGTCCTGGACGCCGGTGACCTCGTCGACGCGCACGTCGCGTACAACGACGCGCTCGACGTCGCCGGCGAGCCCGTCTTCACCTGGTGGGACTACCGCGCCGGGTCCTTCCACAAGAACTTCGGCCTGCGGATCGACCTGGCGCTGCTCGACCGCCGCACCGCCGAGCGCATCGACTCCGTGTGGATCGCCCGCGACTACCGCAAGGGCCTCAAGCCCTCGGACCACGTCCCGCTCGTCGTGGACCTGCGCCCCGACGCCGCGGCGTAGCGCGCCCCTCCCGCCGTCCCGGGACGCGCGACCGGGCGGCCCGACCGCGCGCCGGTCGGGCCCGGGCGCGGCAGGCCGGTCCGCGGTGCGCGCGACGCCTTCCCGTGGGTGGCGCGGCCCCCCGGCGCCCGGCGGGGCAGCCGGCGCCGTCCGCGACTCAGGCGGCCCAGGTCCACGACACGAACAGCACGGACCACAGCGCCTGCAGGACGAGCAGCGTCGGCGCCACCCAGCGCATCCGCCGCCCCTCGTGCGCCCACAGCCCGAGGGCGACCAGGAGCGGGAAGGCGGCGAGGATGAACCGCGGCATCGACATGAGCGGCTGCTGCATCGACGGCACCGAGAGCGGATAGCAGAGCGAGACCACGCCCCAGGCGACCCACGCGATCGGCATCCGCCGCCGCGCCCACCACAGCGCGGCGATCGTCACGCCGACCATGACGAGCAGCACGACGTCGCGGGCGAGCGCCAGCCCGGGCACCTGGCCGGGGGCGAGCGGCGCCATGTACCAGAGCCCGAGCAGGTCGCCGGCGCGGCCGACGATGACGTACGCCCCCGCCCCCAGGCCGCCGATCGGGGTGAGGAACGTCCGCTCCCAGTCCCCCTGGGCGCGGACGGCGCCAGCGGGGTCGCCCGTCGCGATGCCCAGGAACGCGGCGTAGGCGAGGAACCCGAGCGGCACGAGGCCGATCCACAGCACGTCGGGCCGCAGGCGGTGCCGCGGCCGCCACCACCGCGTCACGGCGCGCGCGCCGCCCGTGCGGCGCCCCCACAGGTACTCCACCGCGAGCGGAACGACCAGCAGGATGCCGATGCTGCGGCACGACGCCGCCACGGCCGCGAGCAGCCCGGCGAGCGCCCAGCGGTCCCGCCGCGCCGCCACGAGCGCCGCGAACGACAGCAGCAGGAACAGCGACTCGGTGTAGATCGCCGACAGGAAGATCGCCGGCGGCACGTACGCGGCCACGCGCACGACCGTCGTGGCGGTCGCGGCGTCGCGGGCGGCGGCCACCACGCGGTGCAGGCCGGTCAGGAACCCCAGCGCGCACGCCCACGAGACGAGGAGCCCCGCGGGCACGAGGGCACCGCCGAGCGGCGCCGAGACGACGTTCACGAGCAGCGGGTAGAGCGGGAAGAACGCCGACCGCGCCGGCTCCGTCACCGAGTAGCCCTGCCCCGCGATCTTCAGGTACCAGGTGGAGTCCCACCGGCAGCCGGGGGCGACGAGGACGTCGACGGGCCCGCTGCCGGTCGGCCGGCACGCCCACAGCGGATCGAGGCGGGCGCCGCGCGAGTCGGCCCAGCCCAGCAGCAGCAGGGCGAGCAGCCCGGCCGCCCAGACGACCAGCCGCGACAGGGCGAAGGCCCGGACGGCCTCGCGCAGCGCGCCCGTCCACGCGGGGCCGAGGGCCTCGGCGAACGCGCCCCGCGGGCCGCGCGCGCCCGTCTGCGCGAGGGAGTCGCTCACGCCCCGAAGGATCGCGGGCCGCCGGTCCGCGTGCGGCGCGCTTCGCCCGGCCCGCCCTTGACACGGGAAGGAAGTGAGTGCACACTCACTTCCGTGTCCCCCGTCCGCATGTCCGCCGAGGAGCGCCGCGCCGCCGTCATCGAGGCGGCCGCGCCGCTCGTGGCCCAGGCCGGCTTCGAGGCGACGCCGACGCTCGAGATCGCGAAGGCCGCCGGCATCTCGCACGCCTACCTCTTCCGGCTCTTCCCCTCGAAGGAGGACCTGGCCGTCGCGATCGTGCAGCGCTGCAACCGCCTGATCCACGAGCGCTTCGCCGACGCGGCGGCCGCGGCGCGCGCCCGCGGCGAGGACGTCGCCGCGGCGATGGGCGGCGCGTACGTCGGGCTGCTCGAGGAGCGCGAGGTCATCCTCGGGCAGCTCCACGCGCACGCGGCGTCGCCGACCCACCCGCAGATCCGCGAGGCGATGCGGGACTCGTTCCGCGATCTCGTCGCCCTCGTGACGCGCGAGACCGGCGCCCCGCCCGAAGCCGTCAACGCCTTCTTCGCCCAGGGCATGCTGCTCAACGTCACCGTCGCACTCGACCTGCAGGGCGTCGACGAGGACTGGGCCCGCGTGCTGACCGGGGCCATCGCGTCGGAGTGCGCGGACGACGCCGACGGCGGCCGCGGAGGCGACGCCGGCCCCTGACCCCGTCCTCCCCGTCCCCTCGCCCCGCCCGCCCGGTGCCTGCGCGCCACGCGGCGAGCCCGCCCCACCACCCCGTCATCCCGGAGCCCCACCATGTCCGATCGGCCCCCCGTGGCCCACCCGTTCCGCGTCGTCGCGATCGTCGCCGTCGCGGTCTTCATGACGTCGCTCGACAACCTCGTCGTCGGCATCGCCCTGCCGTCGATCCGCGCCGACCTCGGCGGCAGCCTCCAGTCGCTCGAGTGGACGGTCAACGCCTACACGCTCGCCTTCGCCGTCTTCCTGCTGACCGGGGCCGCGGTCGGCGACCGGTTCGGCCGGCGCCGGACGTTCCTGGTCGGCCTGGCGCTCTTCACGGGCGCGAGCGTCGTCTGCGCGCTGAGCCCGAGCGTCGGCCTGCTCGTGGCGGGCCGCGCGCTGCAGGGCATCGGCGCGGCGATCGTCACGCCCCTGACGCTGGCGATCATCGCCGACGCCGTCCCCGCGGACCGGCGCGGACCGGCGATCGGCCTGTGGGGCGCCGTGTCCGGGCTCGGCGTCGCGCTCGGCCCGGCCGTCGGCGGCGCGATCGTCGAGGCCGGGCACTGGTCGTGGATCTTCTGGCTCCACGTGCCCGTCGGCCTGGCGCTCGTCCCGCTCGTCCTGCGCAACGTGCGCGAGTCCTACGGCGAGCGCGGCCGCGAGACGCCCCTGGACCGCGTGGGCACCGTCCTCTCGTCGCTCGGGCTGCTCGGCCTGACCTACGGGATCATCCACAGCCAGCAGGCGGGCTGGGGCAGCGGCGAGGTGCTCGGCCCGATCGCCGCGGGCGTCGTCGTCCTGGCCCTCTTCGTGGCGTGGGAGCGCCGCAGCACCGGGCCGATGCTGCCGCTGCGGCTGTTCCGCTCCGCGCCGTTCTCGGCGACGAACCTGCTGCTCTTCGCGATGTTCTTCGGGATGTTCGGCTCGATCTTCCTGCTCAACCAGTTCTTCCAGGTCGTGCAGGGGATGGGGCCGCTCGAAGCGGGCCTGCGCACGCTGCCGTGGACGGGGATGCCGGTCGTCGCCGCCCCGATCGCCGGGATCCTGGCCGACCGGATCGGGGCGCGGCCGCTGCTCGTCGCCGGCATGGCGCTGCAGGCCGTCGGCCTGTTCTGGCTGTCGCGGATCACCGCCGTCGACGTGCCGTACGGCGAGCTCGTCCCGCCGTTCGTGCTCGCGGGCGTCGGGATGGGCCTCGTCATCGCCCCGGTGACCGGGGCCGTCCTGGCCGCCGCGCCGGCCGCGCTGGCCGGCAAGGCGTCGGGCGCGAGCAGCATGATCCGCGAGGTCGGCGGCGTGTTCGGCATCGCGGTGCTGGCCACCGTCTTCGCCGGGTCGGGGTCGTACGCGTCGCCCGCGGCCTACAACGCGGGCCTGACGGACGCGATCCCGGTCGGCGCCGCCGTCCTCGCCGTCGGGGCGCTCGTCGGGCTCCTGGCCCCCGGACGCGCCCGCCCCGGCGGCGCGTCGCCCGAGCCCCTGCCGCTCGCCCCGGCGCTGGACTAGGCTGGGCGGACGCGCGTCCGCGCCCCGCCCCCGATGCCCGCCGCCCGCCCCCTGCTCCCCGTCCTGGTCGCCGCCGCGGCGCTCGCGACGGCCGGGTGCGGCGGGGACGTGCCGTCCACGACGTCCGCGGCCGCCGCGCCTCCCGCGACCGCCGGCACCACGCCGACGGTCGCGCAGGACGACCCGGTGGCGCGGCTCGGCCGCTACGCGGCGGGCGGGCGCCCCGCGACGGGCGCGCGGGCCGGCGCGGTGGTCGCGGCGGCCCGCACGTACGCGATCGCGCTGCGCGACCACGACGACGAGGCGGCCTGCGCCGTCGCCGTGGGCGTCGACGCGCTCCTGCGGGCCGGCGGCGGCCCCGCGGGCGACTGCGCCGGGCTGCTGCGGCACCTGGCGAACGCCTCGCAGGGCCCGACCACGGCCGACGTCGCCGCGCTGCGGCGGGCGCGCGTGGTGATCGCGGGCGACCAGGCCACCCTGACGGTCGACGCGCACGCGCCGCTGCCCCTGCGGCGCGTCGACGGCCGCTGGCGGATCGACTACGGCGCCTTCGCGCCCCCCACCCCGGAAGGACGGCGACCGTGACCGACGCTCCCACCCCGCCCGTCGCGCCCCGCATGGCCGCGGCCGTGATCGCCCTGCGCGACGGCGCGGACGGCCTGGAGGTGCTCGTCGGCCAGCGCACGCGGCGTGCGCGGTTCATGGGCGGCTTCTGGGTCTTCCCCGGCGGCCGCGTCGAGCCGGGCGACGGCCCGGGCGAGACGGGGTGGCGCGCGGCCGCGGCCCGCGAGGCCCGCGAGGAGGTCGGCGTCCGCGTCGACGCCGACGCGCTCGTCCCGTTCGACCGCTGGGTGACGCCGGAGGCGCTGCCGATGCGCTTCGACACCGCGTTCTTCCTCGCCGGGCTGCCCCACGACGCGCCGGTGGAGATCGACGGCGAGGAGATCGTCGACAGCCGCTGGGCGACGCCCCGCGCGCTGCTGGCGGACGCCGAGGCCGGCACCGCGGTGCTCGCCTTCCCCACGCTGCGGCAGCTCGAGGCCCTGACCGCCTGGTCCACGGTGGCCGCGGCGCTGGGCGACTGCGCCGACCGCCGGCCGGAGCCGGTCACGCCGGTGCTCGACGCCTCGGGCGACGAGCCGGTCCTGGCGATCCCGGGCCCGGACGGCCAGCTGCGCCGGTTCCGCTCGGGCGAGATCGCGCCGGGCGAGGCGGCACCGGACGCCGCACGGCCCGGCACGACGGACGCCTGACGCCCGGGGCGGGCGCCGCGTCGCCCGGCCCGGAACGACGACGGCCGCCCCGAGGGGCGGCCGTCGCACGCAGGGCTGGAGCCGCCCTCAGGCGGTGGGCTCCTCGGGCGCCTCGGTCGGCGTGATGTCGGGGTCGGTGCCCTCGGCCGCGTCGGGGCCCTCCGCCGCGGTGCCCTCGGCGGCCGGGTCGGCGCCCTCGCCGTCGCCGGCGGGCGCGGGCTCGGCGGCCTGCGCCGCGTCGGCGTCGTCCTGGGCCGGCGGCACGGCCTCGTCCTCGGCGGGGGCGTCGTCCGCGGCGGGCGCGGCGTCGGCCGCGGGCGCGAACGGGTCCGCGTCGATCAGGTCCTGGCGGCCGGCGGCACGCAGGAGCGCCTCGTAGCGCGGGGCGATCTCGCCGGTCAGGTTGAGCAGGTCGACGATCTTGCGGGTGTCGCCCTTCGTCTGGACGCTGCCGCGGGCGATGCCGATGGCGACGTTCTGCTTGCCGATCCACAGGGCGTGGGCGACGTCGGCGTCCATCGTCAGCACGACGTCGGCCTTCGGCGTGCCGTCGGGCGTCCTGCCCGCGTACGCCTGCGCCTGGTCGTTGCCCGGGGCGACGACCGTCAGCGTGGTGTCGGGCTTGCGCACGCGCACCTGCACGACCGCGTCCAGCAGCGACACGCGGGCGCCCATCTCGGGGTCGACGGTCAGCTCCTGGAGGAGCCGCCCGAGGGTGTCGTGGACGTCGTCTGCGGTGGTGAAGAGCACAGGGGAAACCTTCGGAGGACGGACGAGCAGACCCTAACGGACGCGCGGGGCCGTCGGCCCCGCGCGTCGCCGTCGCCCGGGCCTACGCGCGCTCGACGAGGAGGGAACACGCGCCCGCCCGGCGATCTCCGGAGGCGGGCAGGGCCGTACCCGGAGGACCCCCGCCCGGGCCTACGCGCGCTCGACGAGGAGCGCGATGCCCTGCCCGCCGCCGATGCAGAGCGAGATCAGGCCGTAGCGCTCGCCGGCCCGCTCCATCTCGGCCAGGGCCTTCGCCGTGATGACGGTGCCGGACGCGCCGATCGGGTGCCCGAGGGCGATCGCGCCGCCGTTCGGGTTGACGCGCGGGTCGTCGTCGGCCAGGCCGAGCTCGCGCGTGACGGCGAGGGACTGGGCGGCGAACGCCTCGTTCAGCTCGATGACGCCGACGTCCTCGAGCTTCACGCCGGTGCGGTCGAGGACCTTGCGGATGGCGGTGACGGGGCCGATGCCCATGATGTTCGGGTCGACGCCGGTGACGGCGTAGCCCAGGATCTTCGCCCGGACGGGGACGCCCAGCTCGGCGGCCTTCGCCTCGGACAGCAGGACGACGGCGGCGCCGGCGTCGTTCAGGCCCGACGCGTTGCCGGCGGTGACGGTGCCGTCCTCGCGCTTGAAGGCGGGCTTCAGCTTCGCCAGCGCCTCCAGCGAGATGTCCTCGCGGATGTGCTCGTCCTGGTCGAAGACGACCTCGCCCTTGCGCGTCTTGATCGTGACGGGGACGATCTGCTCGGCGAAGCGGCCCTCGGCGCGCGCGGCGGCGGCCTTCTGGTGCGAGCGCAGCGCGAAGGCGTCCTGGTCCTCGCGCGAGATCGTGTCGCGCGTCGACAGGTTCTCGGCCGTCACGCCCATGTGGATCTTGCGGAAGGGGTCCGTCAGGCCGCCGACGACGGGGTCGACGAGCTTGCTGGGGCCCATGCGGGCGCCCCAGCGGGCGTCCGGGATCCAGTACGGCGCCTGCGACATCGACTCGGCGCCGCCGGCGAGGGCGACGTCCACGTCGCCCGTCTGGATGTGCATCGTCGCGGTGACGATCGACTGCACGCCGGACCCGCACAGGCGGTTGACGGTCAGGGCGGGCGTCTCCTGCGGGATGCCGGCGGTGATGCCGACGACGCGCGCCATGTACATGTCGTCCGTCGAGGAGTGGATGACGTTGCCGATGACGACGTGCTCGATCTGCTCGGGCTGCAGCCCGGCGCGCTCGATGGCGGCCTGGGCGGCGGTCGCGCCGAGCTGGGTCGCGGGGACGTCCTTGAGGGACTTGCCGTAGCTGCCGATCGCGGTGCGAGCGGCGGAGGCGATGACGACACCGGTCATGTCTGGCTCCTGCGTGGGTCTGGGCGTGCGGCGGGACCGCACCGTGACGGCCTCCACGGACGGCGTCCGCGGGGCCAGGGCGCGGAGGCTACCGACGGTCGGACCGTGGCGCGGTGCCGACCGGCGGCGTCTCGCCAGGCGGCCGGAGGGGCGTCTACAGCCCGTCGAAGTCGCCGAACTCCTGCCGCTCGACGCCGGCGGGCAGGCGGCCCTCCTCGTCGAGCTTGTCCAGGTGCGCGCGCAGCGTGACGGCGGCCGCCAGGCGCAGGATGCCGGGGGCCTCGTCGCCCCACACGGCGTCGAGCAGCTCGTCCGCGGTGCGCGCGCCGGCGTCGAGCGCCGCGACGAGGGCGCGCTCGCGGTCCAGGCGGTGGGCGACGTACTCGTCGAGCTTCGCGACCGGGTCCGTCACGACCGGCCCGTGCCCCGGCAGCAGCAGCGCGGGGGCGCGGTCGCGCAGGGTCCGCAGCGCGTCGAGGTAGCGGGCCAGCGCCCGCTCGTGCGGCACGAGCAGCACGCTGCCGCGGCCGAGGACGAAGTCGCCGACGAACGCGGCGTCGCCCGCGAGGAAGGCGACGTGGTCGGCCGCGTGCCCGGGGGTCGCCATGACCCCGAACGGGCCCGCCGCGTCGCCGTCGCCGACGGTCAGCGCCGTCGTCCCGGCCGGCGCGCGGTCCGGCAGCCAGCCCGTGCTGGTCGCGACGGGCACGGCCCCGGCGCGCTCCAGCAGGCCCCGGACGCCGTCGGCGTGGTCGTCGTGGCGGTGCGTCAGCGCGACGCCTCGAAGCCCGCCGCGCGCGTCCGCGGCCGCGGCGACGGCGTCCAGGTGCGGCGCCAGGTCGGGCCCGGGGTCGACGACCCAGGCGCCGTCCTCCGCCGCGACGACCCAGGTGTTCGTCCCCTCGAGCGTCTTGGGGCCGGGGTTGTCCGCCCGCAGCAGGGCGATGCCCCGGGAGCGGAGCGCGGCGTCGGCGGCGTCGGCCATCGGGCGACCCTAGCGCCCGGCCGCTACAGCACGAACGCGCGCGGGGGCCCGGCCAGGGCCGCCTTCGCCTCGCGCCCGTAGCGGTCCAGGATCTCGATCTCTCCCGCCTGCAGCCCGTCGAGCGCCAGCCGCACGAGGTCGGCGGGGTCGTTCGCCGCGTCCGGCGCCAGGGCCACGCCCGCGCTCTCGGCGAACGCGAGCATGGTCTCGGTGGCCGTCGGGCCGGGCACCAGCGCGGCCACGTGGGTGCCCTGGCCGGCGAGCTCGACGCGGGCGGCGTTCGTCAGCCCCCACGCGGCGGACTTCGCGGCGGCGTAGGCGGTGTTGCCGTCGATCGTCGTCCAGGCGACCGCCGAGAGGACGTTGAGGATCGCGCCGCCGCCGTTGCGGGCCAGGACCGGCGCGAACGCGCGGATCATCGCCAGCGTCCCCCAGTAGTTCGAGTCCATGACGTCGCGGATGGCGTCCATCTCGCCGGTGATCAGGTTGCCGCCCGCGGTCGAGGCCGCGTTGTTGACCAGCAGGTCGACGTCGCCGGCGAGCGCCGCGGCCTCCGCGACGGACGCCTCGTCGGTGATGTCGAGGCGCACCGCCTCGACGCCGGGGAGGTCGACGAGCTCGGGGCGGCGGGCGGCGGCGTAGACCTTCGCGCCGCGCTGCCGGAGCTGCTCGGCGAAGTGGCGGCCGAGGCCGCGGTTGGCGCCGGTGACGAGGGCGGTGCTGCCGTCGAGGTTCATGGGTGCTCCTTCGGGGGAAGCGGGATCGATAAGGTGACCAACCGGTCACGTTGCCTGCGCAGCATAGCGAAGGTGACCGGCTGGTCACCTTCGTGCGCGTCAACGTGACCGCAGGGTCGACTTGGTACGGTCGGTCCGTGTCGTCGTCGACCCGCCCCCTTCGCGCCGACGCCGCGCGGAACCGCGCGCTGCTCCTGGCCGCCGCCGAGGACGAGTTCGTCGAGCGGGGCCTCGAGGCCTCCGTCGCCGACATCGCGCGACGCGCCGGCGTGGCCAAGGGCACGGTCTTCCGCCACTTCGCGACGAAGGAGGCGCTGATCGCCGCGGTCGTGCGCGAGCGCCTCGCGACGCTCGCCGCCGTCGCCCGCGAGCTCCACGGCGGGTCGGACGCCGGCGCCGACCTGCTGGCCTTCATGACGCACGCCGCGGACGCGCGGCGCCAGCGCGACCTGACGTTCCTGCTGTCCGTGAGCGCCGACGACCCCCAGGTGCGGGACGTCGGGGACGAGCTGCACGCCGCGATCGGCGCCCTCGTCGACCGTGCCCGGACGGCGGGCGCGATCCGGGCCGACGTCACGGAGGGAGACGTCTTCCTGCTGCTCTGCGCGCCCGTGCACGTGGTGGAGAACCACCCAGACCCGCCCGAGGACCTCTGGCGGCGCTACCTCGCGATCCTCTTCGACGGCCTGCGGCCCGACGGCGCGCACGCCCTCCCGGCGCCGCCGCCCGTGCTCTCCTGACGGGTCCGGCGCGGCGACCGCGGCGCGCGGTCGCCGTCCTCGCGCGCGCGGCTCAGGCCCCGGCCACCGGCCCCGGCGAGGCCGTCGGCCCCGGGGTGGACGGCGGCGAGGAGTCCGACGGGTCCTCGTCCTTGGGCCAGCGCTTCGACGCCCACGCCGCGATCAGGAGCGTGCCGACGATGACGACGAGCGAGATCCAGATCGGCATGTGCCAGACGTCCGTGAGCAGCATCTTCACGCCGACGAACGTGAGGATGAACGCCAGGCCGTAGTTCAGGTAGTGGAAGCGCTCGAGCAGGCCGGCGACGAGGAAGAACAGCGACGTCAGGCCGAGCAGCGCGAAGGCGTTGGCGGCGAAGACGATGAACGTGTCGCGCGTGACCGCGAAGATCGCCGGGATCGAGTCGATCGCGAAGACGACGTCGAACGTGGCGACCATCGCGAGCGCGGCGAACATCGGCGTGGCGATCCGCTTGCCGTTCTCCTTCGTGAAGATCTTCGCGCCGTCGTAGCGGTCGGACATCGGCACGACCTTGCGGAGGGCCTTGAGCACCGGGTTGCTCTCGGGGTCGACCTCCTCGTCGTCGTGCGTCGCCATGCGGATGCCCGTGATGACGAGGAAGACGCCGAAGACGTAGATCATCCAGTGGAACGTCTCGAGCAGCGCGCCGCCGACGAGGATGAAGATCGCGCGCAGCACGATCGCGCCGATGATCCCGTAGAAGAGGACCTTCCGCTGCGACGCGATCGGCACCGCGAAGAACGAGAAGAGGATCGTGAAGACGAACAGGTTGTCGAGCGACAGCGACCGCTCGATCACGTAGCCGGTGATGTACTCGCTGGCGTGCCGGCCGCCCATCCACGGGATGAGCACGAGCGTGAAGGCCAGCGCCAGGAGCGTCCAGAAGACGCTCCAGATCACGCTCGACCGGAACGACGGGACGTGCGGGTTCTCGGGCGTCCCCTCGCTCTTGGCGTGCACGACGAGGTCGAGCACGAGCATCGCGAGGATGAACGCGGTGAAGGCGAGCCACACCCAGATGGGGTGCGTGTTGCCGGACTGGGGTGCCGCCGACGACGCGGCGAGCAGGGCATGGGGCATGGAGAAGGGCTCCGGACCAGGGTCGGACAGGGCGCCGAAGGTCTCTCCCACCCGGAGGGCCGACGCTCCGGGCCGTTCGAGGCCGTACTGACGGAGACGCCGCTTGCGGGATACTGCCCCTCTGCGCGGGGTAGCGTAGCGAACGAGCGTCTACGCGCCCGCCTGTCCCCCCTCTTCCCCGTGAGCGTTCTCCGAACCGACTTGTACACCCTCACCATGGCGGACTCCTTCGTCCGGCACGGGCAGGACGACCTCGTGTCGTTCGAGGCGACGATCCGCCGCCTGCCCGAGGGGCGGTCCTGGGTGATGGTCGCCGGCGTCGCCGAGGTCGTCGAGGGGCTGCTGGCCCTGCGCGCCACCGAGGAGGAGCTGGCGTGGCTGCGCGAGGACGGACGCGTGTCGGCGCAGCTGCTCGCGCGGCTGGCGGAGCTGCGCTTCACCGGCACCGTGTGGGCGCTGCCCGAGGGCACCGTGGTCCCCGCCGGCGTGCCGATGCTGCGCGTCACCGCGCCGCGGGTGGAGGCGACGCTCGTCGAGCCCGCGCTGCTGGCGGCCCTCAACTACGGCACGCGGATCGCGACGACCGCCGCAGAGGTGGTCCGCGCCGCCGCCGGCCGCCCCGCCTACGACTTCTCGCTGCGCCGCCTGGACGGCCCCGAGGCGGGCCTGCCGACCGCGCGCGCCGCCTGGATCGCCGGCCTGGCCGGGACCGCGCTGCCCGAGGCGTCGCTGCGCTACGGGATCCCCTCCGTCGGCACGATGGCCCACCACGCGGTGATGGCGTTCGGCGAGGCGGGCGAGCAGGCGGCGTTCGAGCAGGCGCTGCGCGACCGGCCGCAGGGCACGTCGCTGCTCGTCGACACGTACGACGTCGGCCGCGGGGTCGAGCGGGCGATCGCGGCCGCGAAGGCCACGGGCGTGCCGCTGCGCGGCATCCGCATCGACTCCGGCGACCTGGCCGCGAACGCCCGCCGCGCCCGCGCGCTGCTCGACGACGCCGGCCTGGGCCACGCCGAGATCATGCTCTCGGGCGACCTCGACGCCGACGTGATCCGCACGCTCGTGGCGGACGGCGCGCCGGCCGACGCGTTCGCCGTCGGCACGCGCCTGCGCCGCGGCGACCCGCTCGGCGGCGTCTACAAGCTCTCCGCCCAGCACGACGCCGCCGATCCCGCGCGGCGCGCCGTGATGAAGCGCTCGCCGGGCAAGGAGACCGATCCGGGCGTCCACCAGGTCACGCGCCGCCACAGCGCCCGGCGCGGGCTGCTCCACGAGATCCACCTGGCGCACGAGGCGGTGCCGGGCGTGCCGCTGCTGCGCCCCGTGATCGTCCGCGGCCGGGCCGTGGACGGCGCCGTCGACCTGACCGCCGCGCGCGCCCACGCCGCCGCCGAGCTGGACGTCCTGGAGCGCGACGACCGCGTCGCCGCCCCGTGCCGCTCCGCGCAGCTGCTCGAGCTGCGCCACCGCCTGTCCGCCCCGGCCACGCTCGGCACGCACGACGCGCTGCTCGTGGTCGACGTGCAGCACGACTTCCTGCCCGGCGGGGCGCTCGGCGTGCCGGGCGGCGACCGCGTGCTCGAGCCGATCGCGCGGCTGCTCGGGGCGGCGCGCGAGGGCGGCGCGGCCGTCTACGCCTCGCGCGACTGGCACCCCCGCGACCACGTCTCCTTCGGCGCGCGCGGCGGGCCGTGGCCGGTGCACTGCGTGGCGAACACGACGGGCGCCGAGATCCACCCCGGCCTGCCGCTCGACGGCGCCACGGTGCTCGACAAGGGCACGGACGCGGACCTGGAGGCCTACTCCGCGTTCGACGGCACCGACCTGCTCGAGCGGCTGCGCGACACGGACGTCGAGCGCGTCGTCGTGTGCGGGCTGGCCACGGACTACTGCGTGCGGGCGACCGCGCTCGACGCGCTGCAGGGCGGCCTGGCGGTCGAGGTCGTGACGGACGCCGTCGCGGCGGTCGACGTGGAGCCCGGCGACGGCGAGCGCACGCTCCGCGAGCTGCGGGACGCCGGCGCGACGCTGACGGTCGCGCCCCAGCCGCGCGCCCACTGAGGCGCACGGCGCGGCGACGCGGCGGTCAGCCCGCCACCGGGACCTCGAGCGGCAGCGGCCGCGGACCGTCGGCGCCCGCGGCGTGGGCGCGTTCGTGGTCGAGCAGCGCCCGCTTGACCGGCAGCCCCCACCGGTAGCCGCCCAGCCCGCCGCTCGTGCTGAGCACCCGGTGGCACGGCACGAACGGGGCGACGGCGTTGCGCGAGCACGCCTGCCCGGCGGCGCGGGGCGCGCGCGGCAGGCCGGCGTCGGCGGCCAGTCCGGCGTACGTGCGGGTCTCCCCCGGGCCGACGGCGCGCAGCCGCACGCGCATCCGCGCGACCGGGCGCTCGGGGTCGGCGTCCTGCCGGACGGGGACGCCGTCGAGCGCGGTCAGGTCCCCGGCGAAGAAGCGCCGCAGCGCGTCGAGGGCCGGCGCGGTCGGGTCGTCGTCCGGCGCGTCGGCGGCGGGGCGCACCTCGGCCCCCGTGCCGGCGCGCGGCAGGAGCGCGAGCACCTCGGCCAGGTCGGCCGTGAAGCCGCTGGCGCGCACGGCGCCGTCGGCGTCGGTCAGCAGCAGGAACGGGCCGACCGGGGTGTCGAGGTCGGCGCGGTAGAGGACCGTGGTCATGCGGATCGTCCTTGGGTCGGCGGGGCGGCGGCCGCCCACAGGTGGCGGGCGGCGTAGGCGCGCCAGGGCGCCCACGCCGCGGCGTGGGCGGTCAGCGCGCGGGCGTCGTCGGGCAGCCCGAGCGCGGCGGCGCCCTGACGGACGCCCAGGTCGGTGGCCGGGAAGGCGTCGGGGTCGCCGAGCGCGCGCATCGCGACGTACTCGGCGGTCCACGGGCCGACGCCGCGCAGGGCGAGCAGGTCGGCGCGCACGTCGTCGGTGGCGCGTCCGCCGTCCAGGTCGAGGACGCCGTCGGCCACGGCGGCGGCCAGCCCGCGCAGCGCCGCGGCGCGCGCCCGCGGCATCGGCAGCGCCGCGTCCGGCAGCCCCGCGACGACGGCGGCACGCGGGAAGCACGCGAGCGGCGGCGCGCCGACGGGCAGCAGGCCGGCCGGGACCGGGACGCCGTGCTCGGCGACCAGGCGGCCGAGGATCGTGCGGGCGCCGGCGACGGAGATCTGCTGGCCGACGACCGCGCGGACGGCGAGCTCGAAGCCGTCCGCGGCACCGGGCACGCGCCGCCCGGGGACGGCGGCGACGGACGGCGCGAGCGCCGGGTCCGCCGCCAGCCGCGCGTCGACGGCCACCGGGTCGGCGTCCAGGTCGAGCAGGCGGCGGCAGCGGGCGACGGCGGCGGAGAGGTCGCGCAGGTCGGCGAGCCGCAGCGTGCAGCCGACGGCGCCGTCCTCGTCGGGCCGCAGCGCGCAGACGCCGGGCCCGCGCGGCAGGTCGAGGGTGCGCACGAACGCGCCGTCCACCACGGCCTCCAGTCCGGGGACGACGCGGCGGCCGAGGAAGCCGAGCAGCTCGGCGCCCGCGAACGGCTCGCGGCGGGCCAGCCGCAGCGTCACGGTGCCCGGCGCCGCCGCGCCGGCGGCCGCCCGCGCCCGCAGGTCCGTCGGGGTGCGCCCGAACGTCTCGCGGATCGTGTCGTTGAACTGCCGCAGGCTGCCGAACCCGGCGGCGAACGCGACGTCGGTGAAGCTGCTCGTCCCGCCCTCGATGAGCAGCGCGGCCGTGCGCGCCCGCTGCGCCCGCGCCAGCTGCAGCGGCCCGGCGCCCAGCTCGGCGACGAGCAGCCGGTGGAGCTGCCGCTCCGAGTAGCCCAGGCGGGCGGCGAGCGCCGGCACGCCGCCGCGGTCGACGATGCCGTCGGCGATGAGCCGCACGGCCCGGGCGGCGACGTCCGCGCCGTGGTCCCAGGCGGGCGCGCCCGGCGCGATCTCAGGTCGGCAGCGCAGGCAGGCGCGCAGGCCGGCGGCCTGCGCCGCGGCGGCGGTCGGGAAGAAGCGGACGTTGCGCCGCAGCGGGGTGCGCGCCGGGCACGACGGGCGGCAGTAGATGCCGGTCGACAGGACGCCGGTGTAGAAGCGCCCGTCGAAGCGCGTGTCGCGCGAGGCGACGGCGGCGTAGCGCTCGTCGAAGCGCGGATCGGTGGGCGGGGCGAGCGGCATCGCCCGACCGATGGTGGCAGGGCGACCGGCGACCGGCTAGCGGGAATCGGACGCGGCGGTGCCGGGTCGGCCCGTCCCCCTCCCGTCGCTTCGCGGCGCGTCTTCGGTGGCTCTTCGGTCGCCTTGGGACCCGCCTTCGCGACCGTTGCGGAACCTCTTCGCGTCGCCTAGGGGCCGGGTCAGCGACGCGCGTCACCGTGGAGAGCATGACGACGCCCTCCCGGTCCCTCGCCCTCCTCTGCACCGCGGCGCTCGCCGGCGGGACCGGCGGCGCGGTCGTCGCGTCGGAGCTCTCGGGCGGCGACGGCGGCACGCGGACGGTCGTCCGCACCGTGCCGGGCGGCGCGACGAACGAGACGGTGGCGGCGACGAGCCGCGCGCTCACGCCCAGCGCGATCTACCGGCAGAGCAAGGACTCCGTCGGGTACGTGACGTCGGAGCTCGGCGGGGCCGCGGACGGGACCTCCGGGACCGGCGGCGCGTCGGGCGGCGAGGCGACGGGGTCGGGCTTCGTCGTCTCGGCGGACGGCTACCTCGTCACGAACGCGCACGTGATCGACGGCGCCACGGCCGTGACGGTGAAGGTGGGCGACGGCGCGAGCCAGCGCGCGAAGATCGTCGGCGTCGATCGCTCGACCGACCTGGCGCTGCTGAAGGTCACGCCGCGCACGGCGCTGAAGCCGCTGACGCTCGCCGACTCCTCCGACGTGCAGGTCGGCGACGCGACGTACGCGATCGGCAACCCCTACGGGCTGGACCGCACGCTGACGACCGGCGTCGTCTCGGCTCTGCACCGCAGCATCACCTCGCCGAACGGCTACGCGATCAACGGCGTGCTGCAGACGGACGCGGCGCTCAACCCCGGCAACTCGGGCGGCCCGCTCCTGGACGGCCAGGGCCACGTCATCGGCGTCAACTCGCAGATCGCGACGTCCGGCTCGTCGGCCGACGGGAGCGAGGGCGGCAACACGGGCGTCGGCTTCGCGGTGCCGTCCGACACCGTCACGCGCGTGATCCAGCAGCTGCGCGCGACGGGCACGGCGAAGCACGCCTACCTGGGCGTGGGCACGTCCGACGGGACGAGCGGAGGCGGCGCGACGGTCGCCACCGTCGCCGCCGGCGGGCCGGCCGCCGACGCGGGCCTGCGGGCCGGAGACGTCGTCACGAAGGTCGGCGACGCCGCCGTCACGGGCGCCGAGGGCCTGGGCGTCGCGGTCGACGCGCACCGGCCCGGCGACGAGGTGCGCGTGACGTACCGCCGGGACGGGCGGACGCGGACCGCGACGGTGACGCTGGGGACCCGGCCTGACGCGGCCGCAGCCACCCGCTCGTCCGCGCAGGACGCCCCGCAGGGGGGCACGCAGGGGCAGCAGCGCGGCGTCCCCGTCCTGCCCTAGACCGCCGCCGGTGGGAGGCCGGCCGCGCCCGGGGGACCGCCCCGGGAAGGACGAAGGCCCGCTCTCCGAGGAGAGCGGGCCTTCGTGTGTTGCAGTCGGGGCGCCCAGATTCGAACTGGGGACCTCGCCGACCCGAACGGCGCGCGCTACCAGGCTGCGCCACGCCCCGACGCGATGGAGGAGTATGACAGGAACCGCGCGCCGGCGGCGGCTGCCCGCGTCACCCCGCCGGCGGGGCCCCGGGCACCGGCCCGGCGACGCCCTCGCCGGCCACCGGCTCGCCCGCCAGCGCGGTGTAGAACCGGATCGCCAGGCCCGTGACGAGCGTCTCGAACGCGTCCTGCACGGCGACGTCCTCGGCGGTGGCCCAGGGCCGCAGACCCCGGCGCTCGATCGCGTCCGCGTCGGCGAGCACGTCGTCGACGAGCTCGGGGTGGCGGTCGCAGAAGTAGGCCCCGATCGCGTAGAGCGTGGAGTGCGACGCGACGTCGACGAGCCCGTCGCGCTCAGCCGGCACCGTCGACGCTCCCCTCGGCGGGCGCAGGCGCAGGCGCGGGGTCGGTCGGCGCGGCGGCGCCGCCGGCGTTCGGGGCCTCGGCCGGCTCCCCGGGGAGCGTGGTCGGCGGGGCGGACGCCGGGGCCGGGGGCGGCGGGGCCGGGGCCACCGGGGGAACCGCGGCCGCCGGCGGGACCGCGGCCGGCGAGTGCGTGGCGGGCGCCGGGGCGGCCGGCGCCGGGGCGGGCGCGGTCTCCGGCGCGGTGGCCTCGGCCGGCGCCGTCAGCGCCGGCGCGACGACCGGCGGCGCGGACGCCGGGACCGGGGCGCGGTCGCCGTCGCCCAGCGCCGCCGGTGGCGCGGGGAGCGGCGCGGCGCCGGCCGCCGGGGCGGGAGCCGGCGCGGTGCCGACACCGGGCCCGACGCCCGCGTCGGTGGCGCTGACGGTCGCGGTCCTCCGGGCGGCGCGCACGACGGTGCCGGCCGCGCCGGCGTGGCCGGCGGCGGGCGAGGCGGGCGCGAGCGTCCCGTCGGCGCGCCGACGCAGGACGGGAACGCCGCCGCGCTCACCGACGTGGGCGTCGCGGGCGCCGGGGCCCGCGGCGACGGCCGCCGGCCGGTCGGCCCCGGCCCCCGGCCCGGGCGGCACGGTGCGGCCGGCCAGCACCCCGCCGCCGCCCGCGGCCAGCACGGCGGCACCGACGACGACCTTGGCCGAGACGAGGTGCGCGGCCGGGTCCTGCCCGAGCAGGGCGTCGACGGGCCCGCGACGCAGGAGCGGCAGCGGCAGCAGGAAGGCGAGCTTGGCGGCGAGCGGCGTGGGATCGATCATCCGCGGCTCGACGCCGACGGACCGCGCGTGCCGCCGGCAGCTCTCGCAGCCGCGGAGGTGCGCGACGGCCCGGCGGCGATCGCGGGCGGCGATCGCCCCGCGGACCGACGCGTCGCAGATCCGGCGCACCGACAGGCACCGCTCGCCGCTCTCGAGCTCGCGGTACGCCGCCGCCAGCCCGCGGCGGGCGCGCGTCAGCTGGCCCTCCACGGCGTCCGGCGTGATGTCCAGCCGTCGGGCGATCTCGCCGGTCGAGCGGCCCTCGAGCTCGCGCTGCACCAGCACCGCGCGCTGCATGGGCGGCAGGTCGTCGAGGGCGGTGCGCAGGGTGCGCAGCGCGGCGTGGCCCTCGGCGGCGCGCAGGACGCTGTCGTCGTCCGCCAGGCGCTCGGCGTCGCCGGTCATGAGCCGCTCCGGCGCGTCCAGGCTGACCTCGCCGCGGCGGGTGACCCCGCGCCACTGGTCGATGCACGCCCGGCGCGCGACCTCCTGCAGCCACGCGCGCACGTGCTCGGGCTGCCGGCCGTCGCGGATGGCCCGCATCGCGGCGACGAAGACCTCCTGCACGACGTCCTCGGCCCGCCCGTGGTCCTGCAGCATCCGCAGCGCGTACGCGTGCACCCCGGCCCGATGGCGACGGAACAGCTCCTCGAACGCGGCGGCGTCGCCCCGGGCGGCGGACGCCACCAGGGCGGCGTCGGGGCGGGGAGCCGGGGGCGCGGCCCGGCGTCGGGGCTCGCGGTCCGGCTCGTTCGTGCGTGACGATACGGCGGAGGGCATGGTCGTCCGGGGGGCGCGGACCGCACCGGGGACGGGGGCCGCCCTCGGTGCGCGCGATCATAGAGCGGCCCCCGGGGCGTGTCACGCGGGCGGACATCCGAGGGGACGAATGTCCACCCGGGCCCGCGCGGGGGCCGCCGGCACGGCTCTGGCAGGATGCCGCGATGGCCCGCCTCGGCGATCTCCTCTCCGACCTCGACGCCCTGCTCCGGCCCGAGGCCTTCAAGGACTACGGCCCGAACGGCCTGCAGGTGCCGCCCCCCGGCGGCCGCGAGGCCGAGGTCCGCACCGTCGTCACCGCCGTGAGCGCCGACCGCCAGGCGCTCGAGGCTGCGGCCGGCCGCGGCGCCGACCTCGTCCTGGTCCACCACGGGCTGTTCTGGGACGGCGACCCGCGCGCGCTGGACCCCGTGATGGCCGGCCGCCTGCGCGTGCTGCTGTCCGGCGGCATCGCGCTCGCGGCGTACCACCTGGCGCTCGACGGCCACGCCGAGGTGGGCAACAACCGGCTGCTCGCCGACGCGCTCGGCGCGACCGCCGCGCCGTGGGCGGCGTCCGGATCCCCCGCCATCGGCGTCGTCGCCTCCTGGGACGAGCCGCTGCCCGTCGACGAGCTGCTGCGCCGCGTCCGGGCGACGACGGGCCAGGAGCTGCATCACTTCCCCGGCGGCCCCGACCCGGTGCGCCGGCTGGCGATCGTCTCGGGCGCCGCGGCCGGTCTGGTGCCCGCCGCGGCGGCCGACGGACTCGACGGGCTGCTGACGGGCGAGCCGCGCGAGCAGACGCGCGGCCTCGCCGCCGAGCACGGCGTGCACGCGATCTGCGCGGGCCACCACGCCACGGAGACCCGCGGCGTCCGCGCCCTCGGCGACCGGCTGGCCGCGCGGTTCGGGATCCGCCACGAGTTCGTGGACACCGGCAACCCGATTTGAGCCGCGCCGCACATCCGTCCCGCGAGCGGCGCCGCACGATCTAGGCTCGCCCCGAGGGGTCGCCCCGCCGAGCGCGCGGCGACCCGCCGACCACGGGAGAGGGCCGATGAGCACGACCAGCACGACGACCGGGGCCGAGCGGTCCGCGGCGGGCACGACGATCGCCGACCTGGCGTTCCGCGCCGGCGAGGCGTACGGGGACCACGTCGCCGCCCGCTACCAGGCGTCCGAGGGCGACTGGCGGGACGTCACGTTCCGCGAGCAGCAGGAGCGGGCCACGGCCTTCGGGCTGGGGCTGCTGGCCCTGGGCGTCGCGGCGGGCGACCGCATCGCGGTGATCGGCACGACCCGCCCGGAGTGGACCATCGCCCACCTCGGCATCGTCGCCACCGGCGCCGTCCACGTCTCCGTCTACCCGACGAACTCGGCGGAGGAGTGCGAGTGGGTCGTCGGCAACTCGGAGTCGCGCGGGGTCGTCTGCGAGGACGCGGGGCAGGTGGAGAAGATCCTGGCGGTGCGCGAGCGCCTGCCGGCGCTCGAGTGGATCGTCCTGCTCGACGGCGAGGCCGAGGGCGCGATCTCGCTCGCCGACCTGCACGCCCGGGGCGCCGACCGGGACGCGGCCGAGCTGCGCGCCCGCGCCGAGGCGGTGCGCCCCGAGGACCCGTACGTCTTCATGTACACGTCGGGGACGACCGGGCCGCCGAAGGGCTGCGTCCTCTCGCACGGCAACTACCGCTGGATCGTGGGAGTGAGCGGCGAGCTGGCGCCGATGGAGGACGGCGCCGTCCTGTACCTGTTCCTGCCCCTCGCGCACGCCTTCGCGCTGCTCTTCGTGCTGTGCGCGACGGACGCGGGCGCCACGACGGCCTACTGGGGCGGCGACCCGGCCAAGATCGTCCAGGAGCTCACGCAGGTGCAGCCGACGGTGATGCCGTCCGTGCCGCGCATCTTCGAGAAGATCTACACGCTCGCCGTCGGCTCGAAGCCGCGCGAGGAGCAGGAGCGGATGATCGCCGCCGCCGCGCTCGGCGAGCGCGTGCGCGACCTGCAGGCCCGCGGCGAGCCGGTGCCGGCGGAGCTGCAGGAGCCGTTCGCCCGGGCCGAGGAGGCGCTGTTCGCCAACGTCCGCGCGCTCTTCGGCGGCCGCCTGAACCGCGCGATCACCGGCGCCGCGCCGATCGCCCCCGAGATCCTGCGCTTCTTCTACGGCTGCGGCGTGCCCGTCATGGAGGGCTACGGCATGACGGAGACGTCGACCGGCAGCATGGTCAACACCGTCGAGGACCACCGCTTCGGCACCGTCGGCCGCCCGCTGCCGGGCGTCGAGGCGAAGGTGGCCGAGGACGGCGAGCTGCTCCTGCGCGGCGGCCACATCTTCCAGGGCTACTACAAGATGGAGGACGCCTCGTTCGGCGCCATCACCGACGGCTGGCTGCACACGGGCGACCTGGCGACGATCGACGACGACGGGTACGTGTCGATCGTCGGCCGCAAGAAGGACATCATCATCACCGCGGGCGGCAAGAACCTGACGCCGGCCAACCTCGAGAACGACCTGAAGCGCTCGCCCTGGATCAGCCAGGCGGTGATGCACGGCGACCGGCGGCCCTACCCCGTCGTGCTCGTCACGCTCGACCCCGAGACGATCGTGCCCTGGGCACAGGCCCGCGGGCTGCCGACGAGCGTCTCCGAGCTGTCCCGGCACCCCGACGTCGTGGCGCTCGTGCAGGCCGAGGTCGACGCCGCGAACGCGCGCCTGGCGCCGGTGGAGCAGGTGAAGAAGGTGCTGATCCTCGACCGCGACCTGTCGCAGGAGACCGGCGAGCTGACCCCGACGCTGAAGGTCAAGCGCAACGTCGTGAACGAGCGCTTCGCCGACCGCTTCGACGCGCTGTACGACGCCTGAGCGGCGGCGGGACGGCGCGCCGTGTGCCGTCCCGCACGCCGGCGGGGCTGTGCGGGGTACGCTTCGGGGCGTGCGCACGGACCCCACCGACAACGGCGGCCTCTTCGTCGGCCGCCGTCCCGGCACCGCGCCGATCCGCTACGGCCGGCTGCCGCAGCGCGGCTCGCGCGCCCGCCTGGTGGTCGACCAGGTCCTCGCGGTCCTGATGCTGGCGCTCATGGCGCTCCTGACCGCCGCGGTCTGGGGCCCGCTGCCCGTCGCGGCGATGTGGATCGCCTCGCAGGTCGCGTCGAACAACGTGGGCCTGTGGATCCTCGTCGCCTTCGCGCTCGTCCTGGCCTTCGTCTTCGGCGCGCTCGTGCTGCTGCGCCGGCTGGACTCGGCGTGGATCCTCGTCCGCCGCGCCGCGGGCGTCGACCAGCGCGCCGGGGTCCTGGGCCGCGTCTTCGCGCTCGCCACGTTCGTCGCCGTGCCGATCTTCGCGGTCTGGTTCTTCCTGCTCGGCGGGGCGCAGCCGACCGGCATGAGCGTCTAGCCGCGGCATGGGGCTCTTCGGGTACTACCGCCAGTTCGAGGGGCTGACGGAGGAGGAGGTCAACTCCGGGCTGCGCGAGCAGGCGAAGGAGCGGCGCGCGCGGGCGCTGGCCCACGTCGAGCCGATCGACCTGTCCCGGACGACCTGGCACGAGCTGCCGCCGCCCGAGGTCGTCGACGCGATCACGTTCCACGCCCGCCGCGGCCTGCACCGCTACGCCGAGGGGCGCGACGTGGCGCTGCGCTCCGCGCTCGCCGAGCGGCACGGCGTCGACGCCGCGCGCATCGCGATCGGCGAGGGCGCGTCGGGCCTGCTGGCGCGCGCGGCGAACGAGCTGCTCGGGCCGGACGACGAGCTCGTCTTCCCGTGGCCGGGCTACCCGCTCTACCCGCTGATGGCGCGCGACGCCCGGGCCCGTGCGGTGACCGTGCCGTCGCTCGACCCCGAGCGCCTGCTCGCCGCGGTCACGCCGCGCACGCGGATGGTCGTGCTCGGCAGTCCGCACGATCCGACGGGCGAGCTGCTGCGCGCCCCCGTCCTGGCGGAGCTGCTGGGCCGCCTGCCCGAGCGGGTCGTCGTGGTCCTCGACGAGGCGCTGCGCGACTTCGTCACCGCGGAGGACCCGGACGCCACGCTGCGCCTGACGGACGCGCACCCGCGGCTCGTCGTCGTGCGCTCGTTCTCGAAGGCGTGGGGGCTGGCCGGCCTGCGCTGCGGCTACGCCGTCGCAGGCCCCGGCGACGATGCCCGGGACCTGCTCCGCGCGCTGACGCCCGTGCTGGGCCTGTCCGACCTGGCGCTCGCCGGCGCGCTGGCCGCGCTGCGGCACGCCCCCGACGTCGTCGACCGCCGCGTGCGCCGCAACGCCGCGGCGCGGGACGAGCTGGCCGCCGCGCTCGCGGACCTGGGCCTGCTCGTGCACCCCTCGCAGTCGTGCACCCTGTGGGTCCGGGCCCCCGACCGCGACGGCGCCGCGCTGCACGAGGCGCTGGCCCGCGGCGGCGTCACCGTGCAGAGCGGCACGCCGCTGGGCGACGAGCACCACGTGCGCCTGGGCGTGCGGGACGCCGCGACGACGCAGCGCGTGGCGGCCGTGCTGCGCGCCGGGCGGGACGCGTGAGCGGGCCCGAGCCGCCCGCCGACCTGGTCGCGGGCCTGACCGGCGACGCGCTGCGGGCGCGCCGCGCCCTCGTCGCCCGCCTGCTCCGCGACGGCCACGACGTCGAGGAGATCCGCGCCGCCGCGCGCGCCGGGCGCCTGCCGCTCCTGTCGGTGCAGGCCGTGCTGCGGGGCACGCCCGACCGCTCGACGTTGGATCTCGTCGCCGCCACCGGCGTCGACCCCGAGCTGTTCGAGCGGGTGCTGCAGGCGTCCGAGGTCCCCATCCCCGAGGAGCACGAGCTCGTCTGGGAGGCCCGCGACGAGGCGCTGCCCGCGCTCGTCGCCGCGATGACCGACGCCGGCATGGACGCCGACGCGATCGTCGAGCTGTGCCGCGCGCTCGGCGAGCACGCCGGCCGTCTGGGCTCCGCCGCGATCATCGGCATGGGCTCCGCGCTGACCCGGACGGGCGACACCGAGGCCGCGCTGGCCGCCCGCCTGGCCGCCGCGGCCGAGCCGGTCAACGCCTACATGGCGGAGTCCGTGGGCCTGCTCGTCCGCGCGCACGCCCTGGCGCAGCTCGACGTGGTCGAGCTCCACGACGACGCGATCGCCGGCGGCCGGGTCGCGGGCGCGACCGCCGTCTCGATCGGGTTCGCCGACGTCGTCGGCTACACGCGCATGGGCGAGCGCCTGGGTGCCGGCGTGCTCGGCGACGTCGCGGGGCGGCTCGGCGAGCTGGCCCGCGAGGCGTGCGGCGACGGCGTGCGGGTGGTCAAGACGATCGGCGACGCGGTGATGCTCGAGGGCCCGCGCCCCCTCCCCGTCCTGCACTCCATGCTCGCGCTGCAGGAGCGGGTGGCCGCCGAGGAGGACTTCCCGCGGCTGCGCGCGGGCGTGGCGACCGGCGACGCCGTCCCCCGCGCCGGCGACTGGTTCGGTCCGGCCGTCAACCGCGCCGCCCGCGTCTGCGCCACCGCGCGCCCCGAGAGCGTCCTGGCCGACGACGCCACGCGCACGCGGGTCGGCGACCAGGCCGGCATCGCGTGGACCGGCATCGGTCGCGTGCGGCTGAAGGGCCTGGGCCGCGTGCCGCTGCACCGGGCGCGCATCGACGAGGACGCCCGCTGGCGCAGCGGCGTCCACCCCGCCCTGCCCGCCTGACCCGGCGCCGGAGCGGTGCGCGGCCGGTACCCTGCCGCGGCGATGCCCCGCCTGCGCCCGACCGCCGTCCGTGCCGCCGCCGCGGCCGCCACCGTGCTGTCCCTCGCCGTCGTCGGCACGGCGTCCGCCGCGATGCCGTCGACGGCCGGGCTGGGGGCGCGCTCGGGTCTGGTCGTCGTCGACGCCCGCAGCGGCCGCACGCTGCTCAGCCGCGGCGGCGACGTGCGGCGCATCCCGGCGTCGGTCACGAAGCTCTTCACCGTCGGGACGGCGCTGCGGATGCTCGGCCCCGAGTGGACGCCGCGGACGCGGGTGGTGGCGACGGGCGCGGCCGACGGCACGGCGTGGGTCGGCGACCTGTACCTGGTGGGCGGCGGCGACCCGACGCTCACGTCGGCGACCGTCCGCGGGCTGGCCGGGCAGACCGCCGAGGCGCTGGCGGCCCTCGGCGTCACGCGCCTGGACGGCCGCGTGCTCGCCGACGACACCGCCTTCGACGACTGGCGCGGCGCGGCGCGCACCGGCCGCGGGACCGACCGCGACATGGGCGGGCGTCTCGGCGCGCTGACCGTCGACCGCGGCGCCGGCACCGATCCGGCGCAGCGCGCGGCCTCGGTCTTCCGCTCGGGCCTCAACGCCGCGGGCCTGAAGGCCCGCGGCAAGCTCGGCGCGGGCGCCGCGCCGAGCGATGCCCCGACGCTCGCCGGCGTGCAGGGGCCGCCGCTGGCCCGCCTGGCCGCCGCCACGCTCGGGCCGTCGGACAACTTCTACGCCGAGACGCTGCTGAAGGATCTCGTCGCCCGCGACGGCGTGGAGTCCGCCTGCCGGGTCGCGGCGGGGCTGCCGCCGGTGCTCGCGCTGCCCGCGCCCGCCGGCTACGCCCCCGCACCCCAGGAGCTCGCCTGCGCCGGCGCGGGCGCCGAGGCGGGCGCGGCCACCACGCAGGCCGGCGGCCGGCGCCTGCGGGCGACGCTCGGCCCGGTCCTGGGCGCGGCCCCGCGGATCTACGACGGCTCCGGGCTGTCGCGCACGAACGCCGTGTCGCCGACGATGGTGACGCGGCTGCTGCTGCGCCTGAACGACGACGCGACGACGGGCCCGGTGCTGCGCGCGGCGCTCCCGCAGGCGGGCCGCACGGGCACGCTGGCCCGCCGGATGCGCGGCACCGCCGCGGTCGGGCGCTGCCAGGCGAAGACGGGGACGCTCAACGGCGTGTCCGCCCTCGCCGGCTTCTGCCGCACCCGGCGCGGCCGCGACGTCGCCTTCGCGATCCTGCAGAACAGCGGCACGACCTACGCGGCGCACCGCTTCCAGGACCGCTTCGTCGCGCGCCTCGCGTCCGTCGGGTAGTCGCCGGGCGCCGCGATCGACGCCGGACGACCGCGGCCCTGCGGGGCCGTCCGCCGACGCGCCCCTCAGCCCGTGGCCCAGGCGCCGCGCGCGACGGCGAGCTGGCGCCCGTCCTCCGCGTCCACGACGACGGCGTCGGCCACGCCCAGGCGGCGGCCGCAGCGCACGACGGTGCCCGTCGCCCGCAGCGCGCGGCCGGGCAGCGCCGGGCGCAGGTAGTCCACGCGCAGGTCGATCGTCGGGATGCCGCGCCCCACGAGGGTCGCCAGGGCGAAGTCGCCCGCCAGGTCGAGCAGCGTGGCGACGATCCCCCCGTGCACGTAGCCGTTCTCGGGCTCCGGCGTGGCGAGCAGCTCCTCGCGGTAGGGCAGCTCGATCACGACCTCGCCCGGGCGGGCCTCCGTCAGCGCGATGCCGAGCCAGCGGTGCAGCGGCGGGGTCTCGACGATCCGCCGCAGCTCGGTCTCGTCCAGGGCCATCTCGGTCGCGCTCACGCGGCCTCCTCCTCGGTGCGGCGCGCGGCCTCGGCCGTCAGCGCCCGCTTGTCGACCTTGCCGGGACCGCTCAGGGGCAGGTCCTCGACGATCCAGACGTGCCGCGGGTGCGCGTAGGGCGCGCCCTCCCGCAGCGTGAAGTCCTTCAGCTCCTGCGCCGTCGGCGCCGCCGCGGGGTCGCGCGGGACGACGAACGCGACGGGCACCTGGCCCTTCACGGCGTGCGGCACGCCGACGACCGCCGCGGAGTGGACGCCGGGCGCGCGGCGCAGCAGCGTCTCGACCTCGAGCGGGTGCACGGTCTCGCCGCCGACGCTCAGCGCGTCGTCGCGGCGGCCGGCGATGAAGTACCGGCCCTCGGCGTCGCGGCGCGCCAGGTCGCCCGTGCGCAGCCAGCCGCTCGGCGTGACCTTCGCCGCCGTCTGCTCCGGCAGGCCGTGGTAGCGCAGCAGCACGCCGGGGTTGCGCACCCACAGCTCGCCGACCTCGCCGTCGGGGACGGGCGCGGGGTCCGTCGCGTCGGCGGGCGTGTCGAGCGCGGACAGCGCGACCTCGCCGTCGCCGATCGGCCGGCCGGCGCTGCCGGGCACGCCCGGGTCCTCGGGCGTGTTGACGAGCACCTGCGGGCCGCCCTCCGTCAGGCCGTACGCCTCGACGACCGGCACGCCCAGGTGCCCGGTGATGCGCCGTGTCAGCTCCGGACTGAGCGGCGCGGAGCCGCAGACGACGAAGCGCAGCGACGACAGGTCGCGCGCCTCGTCCTCGCCCGCGCGCAGCAGCATCTCGTACGTCGCGGGGACGCCGGTGGTGTACGTGCAGGCGTGGCGCTCGATCGTCGCGGGGATCGCGGCGGGCGCCGGGTCCTCCGCCAGGACGATCGTGCCGCCGCCCAGCAGGCAGGGCTCGACCACGCAGATCATCGCGTTGGCGTGGTAGAGCGGCGCGGCCGCCAGGCCGCGGTCGGTGGGCCCGATCGACCACGCGGCGCGGCTGGCGCGGGCGTTCCACGCCTGCCCGCGGTGGGAGAGCTCGCAGCCCTTCGGCCGGCCCGTGGAGCCGGACGTGTAGGGCTGCATGCAGACGTCGTCGGGACGCACCGGCGCGGTGCTGCGGTCCGCGTCCGGGCCCGGGGCGCCGGCCTCGGCGCCGGCGGCGTCGCGCCACGGGCCGTCGGCGGGGGCCACGAGCGCGTCGGGGCGCAGCTCGCGCGCCAGCGCGACCAGGTCCGGGTGCGCCAGGACCAGCCGCGGCGCGGCGTCCTCCAGCGCGACGCCGAGCGCGGTGCGGCCCGAGCGCGACGAGAGCGGGACGACGACCGCCCCGGCGCGCAGCACGCCCAGGAAGGCGACGAGGTAGCCGGGGTCGTTCGGGTACAGCAGCGCGACGCGGTCGCCCGGGGCCACCCCGAGCGTCCGCAGCCGCGCGGCGGCCTCCCCCGCGCGCGCGTCGAGCGCGGCGAAGGACAGCGCGCGGTCGCCCTGGACGATCGCCGTCGCGTCCGGCGTGCGCGCCAGGGCGTCCCGCAGCAGGACGTCCGCGAGGTTGTGCTCGCGGGCGGCGGCGTCCGGGGCGGGCGGGGTCACGGGCGGACCAGGACCTTGCCGAAGACCTCGCGGTCCTCGAGCAGCCGCTCGGCCTCGTGGATCTCCTCGAGCGGGAAGACGCCGTGGACGACGGGCTCCAGCTTGCCCTCGCCGATCCAGTCCAGCAGCTGCTGCAGGTCGTCGCGCGTCCAGGCGTTCGAGCCGAGGATGTCGATCTCGCGCACCCAGACGTAGGGCAGGAACATCGAGACGTCGTAGCCCGACGTCGCGCCGCAGGTGACGATGCGGCCGCCGACCTTCGTCGCGCGGACCGAGCCCTCCCACGTGTCGGCGCCGGTGTAGTCGACCATCATGTCGACGCCGGTCTTGCCGGTCTCGGTCCAGATCCGCTTGGAGAAGTCCTCCTCGCGGTAGTTCACGAGGACGTCGGCGCCCAGGGCCTGCAGGCGGTCGAGCTTCTCCTGCGTGCCGGCGCACGCGATGACCTTCGCGCCCGTCAGCTTGGCGATCTGCACGCACGCGACGCCGACGCCGCCGGACGCGCCGAGGATCGCGACGGTCTCGCCGGCCTGCAGCCGGCCGCGCGTGATGAGCATGCGCAGGGCGGTGCCGTACGCGATCGGCAGCGACGCCGCCTGCTCGAAGGTCACCGCGTCGGGCAGCGGGATCAGGTTCTTCGCCGGGGCGACCGCGTACTCGGCCAGGCCGCCGGGCAGGTCCTCGCCCAGCGCCTTGTTGTCGACGAGCGGATCGACGAGCACGCGCTGGCCGACCTGCACGCCCGTGACGCCCTCGCCGAGCGCGTGCACCTCGCCCGCGATGTCGCCGCCCGAGACGTGCGGCAGGGGCAGGTGCTTGCCGGCGACCCCGCGCCGCACGAAGATGTCCAGGTGGTTCAGGCCGACCGCGCGCACGCGGACGACGGCCTCGCCCGGACCGGGCTGCGGCTCGGGGTGCTCGGCGACGACGCGGCCCTCGGGCCCGCCGCGCTCGACGATCAGGGCTGCCTTCATGCGGCGGCCTCCTTGTCTCGCTTGATCTGACGGTAGACGTGCGCCCGGAGCGTCGCGAAGGCGGGCAGCTCCTTCGTGGTGATCTGGTCCCGCGGGGACGGCAGGTCGACCCGGAGCGACTCGCGGACCGCCGTCGGGGACGGCTCGAGGATCACGACGCGGTCGCCCAGGTAGACGGCCTCGTCGATGTCGTGCGTCACGAAGAGCACGGTCATCCCGTACTCGGCACGCAGGCGCAGGACGAGGTCCTCCAGGTCGGCGCGCGTCTGCGCGTCGACCGAGGCGAACGGCTCGTCCATGAGCAGCAGCTGCGGCTGGTACGCCAGCGCGCGGGCGATCGCCACGCGCTGCTGCATGCCGCCGGAGAGCTGCCAGGGGTGGCGGTCGACGGCGGCCGACAGGCCGACGGCGTCCAGGGCGCGATCGACGCGCTGCGCGCGCTCGGCCCTCGGCACGGTGCGCAGCAGGGGCAGCGCCACGTTGTCGCGCACCGTCATCCAGGGCATGAGCGAGCGCCCGTACTCCTGGAAGACGACCGCCAGCTCGGGCGGCGGCTCGGTGACGCGGCGCCCGCCGAGGACGACCTCGCCCGCCGTCGGGGCCTGCAGCCCGGCGATGCAGCGCAGCAGGGTCGTCTTGCCGGCGCCGGACGGGCCGACGACGCAGACGAGCTCGCCGTCCTCGACGGTCATCGTCACGTTGTCGACGGCCACGGAGTCGCCGTAGGCCATGTGCAGGTCGCGGATCTCGAGCACGGTGGGCTCCTAGGCGTTCTGGCGCCGGCGGGCCCCGCGCTGCCACCGCAGCGCGCGGCGCTCGACGAGCGCGAAGAGGGCGTTCAGGACGACGCCGAGGATCCCGAGCAGCAGGATCCCCGACCACATCTCGGGCAGGGCGAAGGTCCGCTGGGCCTGCAGGATGGTGAACCCGATCCCGTTCTGGCTCGCGACCATCTCGGAGATGACCATGAGGATGAGCGCCATGCCCAGGCTCGTCCGCAGGCCCGCGACGATCTGGGGCGCGGCGGCCGGCAGCACGATCCGCCGCAGCGTCGTGGCGCGCGACAGGCCGTACGTGCGGCCGGTGTCGAGCAGCACGGGGTCGACGCCGCGGACGCCGTCGGTCGTGTTCAGCAGCACCGGGAACAGGCAGACGAGCGCGATCACCGCGACCTTCATGCCGTCGCCGACGCCGAGCACGAGCATGCCGACGGGGATGAGCAGCGGCGGCGGGATCGCGCGCAGGAACTCGAGGATCGGGCCGGTCGCGCGGCGCACGCCGGGGGCGCGGCCGAGGAGGACGCCCAGGCCGACGCCGAGCAGCGCGGCGAGCGCGTACCCGAGCGCCAGGCGGCGCAGGCTGGGCAGGACGTCGTCGACCAGGCGCGGCCCCAGCCACACGTCGACGAACGTGTCGAGGATGTCCTTCAGCGGCGGGAAGTAGAAGCTCTCGGCGGAGCCGGACCACGCCCACCAGATCGCGATGAGCGCGAGCGGGGTGGCGACGGCCAGGACGCGGCCGAGGGTGCGGCGGGCGCGGGCGCTCATCGGGCGGCCTCCCGGCGGCCGGGGTGCCAGCGCAGCAGGCGGCGCTCCAGGCGGGCGAGCACGGCGTTCAGGCCCCAGCCGAGCAGGCCGACGACGACGAGCAGCGCGTAGACGAGCGGCGGGTTGTCGGCCTGGCGGGCGACGTTGACGGCCTGGCCCAGGCCGGGCGCGCCGATGATGAGCTCGGCGGTGACGGTGAGGATGAGCGCGGTCGTGGCGGACACGCGCAGGCCGGTCGCCAGGTACGGCGCGACGGCGGGCAGGGTGACGCGCAGGAAGCGGTCGCGGCCGCGCACCCGGTAGACGCGGGCGGTCTCGCGGGCGACCGGGTCGACGTCCCGGATGCCGTAGACGGCCTGGATCAGGAGCGGCCAGACGGCGGCGTAGACCGCGAGCAGCAGCTTGCTCTGCAGGCCGGTGCCGAGGGTCAGGACCGCGAGCGGGACGAGCGCCACGGACGGGATCGGCCGCAGGAACTCGACGACGGGCCGGAACGCCGACCACAGCAGGTCGGAGCCGCCGAGCGCCAGGCCGACCGGCACGCCGATGGCGATGGCGATGGCGAGCCCCAGGAGCCAGCCGCCGAGGGTCTGCCCCAGCGCGGTCCACAGGTCGCCGTCGCCGAGCTGCCGCACGAGCTCGCCCACGATCGTCGTCGGCGCCGGCAGGTACCGCCGGGGCAGGACGTCGGTCCGGGTGAGGAGCTCGAGGACGGCGAGGACCGCGAGCGTCGTCAGCACCGGGGAGACGGCGGACGCCGCTCCCCGGGCCGTCGTGCGCCGGCGGCGCACGGGCTGTCCGCTCGCGGTCGCCATGCTCAGCGGGTCTGGCCCCCGAGGAGGGCGTTCAGGTCGGGATCCTTCGAGATGACCCCGTACTTCTTCGCCAGGTCGGCCAGCGGCTGCACCGTGCTCTGGTCCATCTTCGCCGTCCAGACCGGCAGGTTCATCGTCTTCGCGGTCGAGGCGGGGACCTTCAGCGTGCTCTCGACGACGTCGCGCACCTCGTCGGTGTGGGCCGCGGCGTACTCGAGCGACTTGCCGATCGCGCGGTCGAAGCGCTCGACGACGTCCTTGTGCTCGCCGGCGTACTTCGTGATCGTGAAGTACGCGCCGAGCGTCGAGTTCGGCACGGCGTCGACGAACGTCGAGAGGATGCGCACGGCGCCGTCGGCCTTCGCGCTCGTCAGGAACGGCTCGAGCTGCCAGATCGCGTCGACGCGGCCCTGCTCGAGCGCGGCGTTCATGTCGGCGTAGGGCAGCTCGGTGAACTTGAGGGAGTCCGGGTCGCCGCCGGCCTTCGCGACGGACTCGCGCACGACGACCTCGCCCAGGTTCTTGAGCGAGTTCAGCGCGATCGTCTTGCCCGCGAGGTCCTTCGCGTCCTTGATCGCGCTGCCCTTCTTGACCACGACCTGCGAGACGTCCTTCTCGGGGTCGTCGCCGTCGGAGGCGGCAGGGGCGAGCGCCTGGACGGGCAGGCCCTTGTCCTTCGCCGTGAGCAGCGAGACGAAGTTGGAGTAGCCGATCTGGTTCGAGCCCGCGACGACGGACGGCACGATGGCGGCGCCGCTCTCCGCCTGCTGCGGCGTGACGTCGAGCTTCTCCTCCTTGAAGAAGCCCTTCTGGATCCCCAGGTACAGCGGGGCCATGTCGGCCGTGGGGATGACGCCGACGGAGATCTTCGTCGTGCCGCCGCCCTCGCCGGACGTGCCGGAGGAGGACGAGGAGTCGTCGGAGCCGCCGCAGGCGGCGAGCACCAGGGCGGCGGCGGTCGCCGTCAGGCCGGTCGCCAGGCGTGTGCGAGTCATGGTCATGGTCCGTTCAGGGATGGGTGGAAGGGGCGATGGGAGCGACGACGCGCAGGCGCGCGCCGGGGCCGAACTCGTCCGGGGGCAGGACGAGATCGTCGCCGTCGACCGGGATCCCGGCGGCGGCGGCCGCGCCCCGCACGGTGGCGGGCGCGGCGGCGGAGAGGTGGACGGCGGCGAGCGCCGTGCCGGCAGGCGGGCCCGCGCCGGCGGCCGGGGCGACGGAGCCGCCGAGGGCGGGCGCGAGGACGTCGCGGTACCAGGCGTCCGCGCCGCCGGGCGCGACGCGGACGCCGGCCAGGCCGTCGATGCCGGTCGGCCCGGGGCCGTCGGCCGGCGCCGGCGGTCCGGCGTCCCACGTCAGGAGGAAGGGGTGGGCGCCGGTCATGGCCTGCCCGGGCGCGAAGCGCATGCGCCAGCCGGTGGCGACGCCGTCCGGCCCGGTGCGCGAGACGACGAGCGGCGCGCCGACCGCGAGGCCGTCCGCCAGCGCGCGCCCCGCGTCGGTGGCGCGCGGCTCGACGGCGAACCCGGCCAGGCCGCCGCCGCGGACCTCGAGCGCGCGCAGCACGTCGGACCCGATCGGACTGCGGCGGGCGGCGCCCGGATCGTCGACCGAGATGATCTCCAGGTACCCGCGGCGCAGCGGGATCAGCCGGTTGACCGTGCCGTGGCCGTCGTGGCGGCCGCCGCCGCGGACGGGAAGGCCGATCGCGGCCAGGCGCGCCTCCGCCCGGTCCAGGTCGGGCACGACGAGGACGGCGTGGTCGAGCCGCGCGTCGGGCTCCTCGCCCGTGACGAGGTCGAGCAGCGGGGCGCTCACGCGTCGTCCTCGGGCGCCAGGTCCGCGAACAGCGGGGTCGAGAAGTAGCGCTCCATGCGGTCGCAGAAGACCGTGCCCACCTGCGCGCCCGGACCGAGCTCGCGGCCCAGCCGCACGGCGGCGGCGTAGTTGAGGCCGCTCGACGGGCCGACCGGGAGCCCCTGCGCGCACAGGCGGCGGGTGGTCGTCAGGCACTCGGCGTCGGGCACCACGATCTCGCCGTCGAGCAGCACCTCGGCGGGGCGGTAGAGGTCGCTGAAGCCCTCGACGACGCCGGGGATGGCGCTCGAGACCTCGGGGTCGCCGCCGCAGGGGCCGCCGGCGGACGGGACGGCGCGGACGACGCGGGCGTTCGACCCGCGGTCGCGCAGCGCGTGCGCGATGCCCATGAGCGTGCCGCCCGTGCCGACGCCGGCGACGAAGCCGTCGAGCACGCCGCCGGTCTGGTCGACGAGCTCGGCGCCCGTGCCGCGACGGTGCGCCTCGAGGTTGACGCGGTTGGCGAACTGGCGGGGCGCGAAGGCGCCGTCGCCGACGGCGATCTCCTCCACCCGGTCGAGGGCCCCGCGTAGGCCGGCGAACGGGGCGGTCAGCTCGACCTCGCCGCCGTAGCGGCCGATCATGAGGACGCGCTCGCGGGAGACGCCCTCGGGCATCACCGCGCGGAACGGCAGGCCGATCTGCGCGCAGCACATGGCCAGGGCGATGGACGTGGAGCCGCTCGACGCCTCGACGACGAGGTCGCCGGGCGCGAGCTCGCCGGCGCAGATCGCCTCGCCCAGGATGGCGGACGCCACCCGGTCCTTCGTCGACCCGCTCGGCAGCTGGTACTCGAGCTTCGCCCAGACGACGACGTCGTGGTCGGCGTCCTCCAGACGCAGCACCGGGGTGCCGCGGTAGCGCCCGTCGGCGAGCAGGGCCCGGCCGACGGCGTGCCAGCTGGCGGGGGACGTGCGGGCGGTGCGCAGGGTCATCGCCGGGCCTCGCGGTGGTCGTGGTGCTCGCGGTGGATCGCCGCGTCGCGGAGCGCGCCGGACTCGAGCACCGCGTCGACGACGACCTGGCGCGAGGTGCGGCAGTGCCGGACCGCGAGCGCAGCGGCGCGTTCCCCGTCGCGGGCGGCGAGGGCGGCGATCATCTCGTGGTGCTCGCCGAGCAGGTCGGCCACGCGCGGGCTGGTCGGGACGCCGAGCCAGTGCAGTCGCTCGAGCTGGTCGGCGATGCCGTCGAGCGCGGTCGCCAGGCGGCCGTTCCCGGCGAAGCCCGCGAGGGCGGCGTGGAAGGCGGTGTTCGCGCCGAGGAAGGCGGCCAGGCCGGCCGCGTCGCCGGCGTCCGCGGCGAAGGGGACGTCAGTCAGGCGCTGCAGCTCGGCGAGCCCCGTCTCGTCGATGCGGGCCGCGGCCAGCTCGGCGGCCTTCGCCTCGAGCGGCTCGCGCAGCTCGAACAGCTCCATGACGTCGCCCAGCGTGACCTCGGCGACGCGGCACCCGGCGCGGGGCGCGACGACGACGAAGCCGTCGCGGGCCAGGCGGGCGAGCGCCTCGCGGACGGGCGTGCGGCCGATGCCGAGCTCCTCGGCGGCCGACGCCTCGGTGAACGTCCGCCCGGGCGCGAGCTCGCAGCGGATGATCCGCCGGCGCAGCGCGTCGTACGCCCGCTGGGCCTGCGTGCCCTTGGGCGCCGCCGCCACCGGGACGGCGTCCCGGCCGGATGTCGCTGATATATCAACCACCGCGACTGACATCTAAGCACAATCCCCGGAAGACCTAGGGGATTTAGGCCTTTAGGCGGTTCGGGCGGCGGTCGCCGCCGGTCGTCCGGCGGGGCGGGCGGCCCGTCGGGACCGGCGCGGACGGCCCGCGTACGCGGCGGCGGTCCGCCGAGGACCGGGCGGGCCGCGAGCACGGCGCTCCGGCCGAGGCGGCGTGCCGAGCGCGGGCGCCGCGACCGGCCGAGGACGGCGCCGCCGGACGAGGAGACCGCGGCGGCGTGCCGGGCGCGCGCGGCGCGACGACGTCGGCAAGCGGCTGGCGAGGCCGCGCCCGCGGAGGCTCGGCGGCCCCGAACGGAGAAACGGGCGGGTCTTGCGACCCGCCCGTCCTCACCGACCTACACCACGCCTACCTACAACTACATCCCAGGACCTCGTGTCGAGCCTGGGCAGACTGACACTCGTGACCCCTCAGGCAGTCCCCCGCGAACGGGGCGGTACCGAGGTGGACGCCGGAACGCCCCAGCCACGTACGCGGTGTGCCGGCCCATCGACGGTAGCACGCCGACCCCGGCGGGCCCCGGGCCGGGCCGGGCCGGGCGAGCGCGCTCCCGGCGGGGAGCCGGTCGACGGGCCGCCCGGCGCCGACGGCGGGCCGCCGCCGGGGTCAGTCGGCCGGGGGCGCGTCGGGGTCGACGCCCGCGTCGCCCTCCGGGTCGCGGGCGGCGTCCGGCGCCACCCCGTCGGGGTGCGTCTCGTCCTCGCCCCCGACCGGCTCCAGGACGGACGGCCCCTCGCGCAGCAGGCGCTGCAGGCCGTCCTCGTCGAGCACGGGCACGCCCAGGCGCTCGGCCTTCTCCAGCTTCGACCCGGCCGCCTCGCCGGCGACGACGACGCCCGTCTTCTTCGACACGGACGACGTCACGCGGGCGCCCGCCGCGAGCAGCCGCTGCGTGGCGTCCTCGCGCGTCAGGGACGGCAGCGTGCCGGTCAGGACGACGGTCAGCCCCTCGAGCAGGGTGTTGTCCCCGGCGTCCCCCTCGGTCTGCGGCACCTCGAGCTGCAGGCCGGCGGCGCGCAGGCGGTCGAAGACCTCGCCGACGGCCGGGTCCTGCAGGCGCTCGTGGATGATCCGCGCCATCTTCTCGCCCACGCCGGGCGTGGCGGCCAGCTGTTCGGGCGTCGCGGCGCGCAGGGCGTCGATGGTGCGGAAGCGCGCGGCGAGGTTGCGGCCGGTGATCTCGCCGACCTCCTCGATGCCGACGCCGAAGAGGACGCGCGCGAAGGGCCGCTCCTTCGACGCGTCGATCGCGGCGATGACCCGGTTGGCGGACACCTCGCCGTAGCCCTCGAGCTCGAGCAGCTGCTCCGCGGTCAGGTCGTAGAGGTCGGCGGCGTTGCGCACGAGGCCCTTGTCGAGCAGCTGGGCGACCTGCTTCTCGCCCAGCCCCTCGATGTCCATCGCGCCGCGCGAGACGTAGTGCCGCAGCAGCTGCCACTGCTGGCCCGGGCAACGGCCCCGGTTCGGACAGCGGGTGAAGACGGAGTCCTCGGGCTTCTCCGTCGGGTGCTTGCAGCTAGGGCAGAGTGCCGGCGGCGCGGGCTTCGGGCCGCGGTCCTCGCGCTCGGCCTCGTGCGGGGCGGGCGAGATCACCTGCGGGATGACGTCGCCGGCGCGCAGGACGATGACGCGGTCGCCGGGGCGGACGTCCTTGCGCGCCAGGTCCTCCTCGTTGTGCAGCGTCGCCTGCGAGACCGTGACGCCCGAGACGTTGACCGGCTCGAGCGACGCGTACGGGTGCAGGTCGCCGAACTTGCCCACGCTCCAGATGACCTCCTTCAGCAGCGTCACCGCGGTGCGCGGGGCGAACTTCCAGGCGATGGCCCAGCGGGGGTCGCGGCCGACGGCGCCCAGCCGGCGCTGCAGCTCGAAGTCGTCGACCTTCAGGACCACCCCGTCGATCTCGAACGCCAGGCGGTCGCGGCGCTCGGCCCAGCGCTCGCAGGCCGCCACCGCGTCGTCGACGCTCGCCACGACGGACACGTCCTCGTTGACGGGGAAGCCGTGCTCCTTCAGCCACAGGAGCGTGCCGTGGTGGCCCGAGACGCCGAGGACCTCGCCCACCCCCGCCGCCGTGCCGCCCTGCACGCCCTCCTGCTCGGCCTCGCCGGCGGCGGACGCGGCGACGACGCCCACCCCGTAGGCCCAGAAGGAGAGCGGGCGCTCCTTCGCGGCCTTCGGGTCCAGCTGGCGGATCGCGCCGGCCGCGGAGTTGCGGGGGTTCATGAACGTCGACTCGCCGCGGGCGGCGCGCTTCTCGTTCACCCGGCGGAAGTCCTCGAGCTTGATGTAGACCTCGCCGCGCACCTCGAGCACCGCCGGCGCCCCCTCGACGTGCAGGGGGACGTCGGGGATCGTGCGGACGTTGTGGGTGACGTCCTCGCCGACCTCGCCGTCGCCGCGGGTCGCGGCGCGCACGAGCAGCCCGTCCTCGTAGCGCAGGCTCATCGCGAGGCCGTCGATCTTCGGCTCGACGACGAAGCGGAAGTCGGGGTCGGTGATGCCCTCGCGGCCGAGGTGCGTGGTCATCCGGTCGACCCAGCCCTGCAGCTCCTCGGCGGTGCGCGCGTTGGCCAGCGAGAGCATCGGCTGCTCGTGGCGGACCTTCTCGAGCTTGGAGAGCGGGGCCCCGCCGACGCGCTGGGTCGGCGAGTCCGGGCGGGCGAGCTCGGGGTGCTCCTGCTCGAGCGTCTCGAGCTCGCGGAACAGGGCGTCGTACTCGTCGTCCCCGATCTCGGGATCGTCCTGCTCGTAGTACCGCTTGCGGTGGTGCTCGACGATCTCGCGGAGCTCGGCCGCGCGGGCGGCGGGGTCCTTCGACGGGGCGCTCGGGCTCACCGCCCGAGCATACGTTCCCGGTGCGCGTCCCGGCCCGCACCGCGGTGCGGCGTCGCGGTGGCGGGCCGCTCAGTCCTCCAGCATCTCGCCGATGCGGTCCAGCAGGCCCTCGAAGTCGTGGCCGGCCAGCGGCGCGATCGCGGCCTCGCGCGTCAGGTCCAGGTGCAGCGGCGTGATGGAGACGTGCCCGGCCGCCACGGCGTGCAGGTCGGTGCCCGGGGTCGGCGCGAAGCCGTGCTGCGTGCCGTAGAGCCAGTACGTGCGCGAGCCGTCGGGGTGCGTCTCCACGGGCTGCAGCTCGTCGCGGTAGTGGCGCTGCCCCAGGCGCGTGACCTCGACGGCCAGCGGCGCGCACCCGGAGTCGTGGTGGGGGACGTTGACGTTGAGGACCGTCCGGGTGGGCAGCGGCAGCGCGCCGTCGCGGGCGACGACGCGCTCGACCTCGCCGACGATCCGCGCCGCGATCTCGGCGGCGACGCCGAAGTCCCACGTGTGCTCGCGCCGCAGCGACCAGTCGCCGTGCGGCGAGGCCATCGACACCGCGACGCCGGGGATGTCGTGCACGACGGCCTCGAGCGCGGCGGCGACGGTGCCCGAGTACGTGACGTCCTCGCCCATGTTCGCCCCGTGGTTGATGCCAGAGACGACCAGGTCGGGGCGCCAGCCGTCGATGACGCCGTGGGCGGCCAGGCGGACGCAGTCGGTGGGCGTGCCGTCCGTCGCGACGCCCGTCGTGCCGTCGTCGAAGGTCACGTCCCGCACGCAGAGGGGGCGCCGGACGGTGATGGAGCGCGCCATCGCCGAGCGGTTGCCGTCCGGGGCGACGACACGCAGGTCGACGCCGTCCAGCCGCAGGAGGGCGCGGCGCAGGGCCTCGAGCCCGTCCGCGTGCACGCCGTCGTCGTTCGTCAGGAGCACGCGGGTCGTCATGCCCCTCCCAGCGTACGCCCACGCGGCGCGGCCGCGCGCGTCAGCGGACGGCCGCGGACGCGCGCTCCGGCTCCCACGGCGGCGCGCCCCAGCCCAGCGGCGGGCGCGCGGGGCCGCCGAGCTCGTCGGGGTAGCCGATGCCCGCCAGGTGCAGGCCCTGCGGGGGCAGCGTCGGGCCGGCCGCCTCGCGCGGGGCACCGTCCAGCAGGGCGACGAAGTCCTCGAGGGTGCGCCGCCGGTTGGCGACCTGCAGCATCGTCCCGACGAGGATGCGGTTCATGTGGCGCATGAAGGCGTCGCCCTCGATCCACAGGTCCAGGAAGTCGCCGTGCCGCACCCACTGCGCGCGCAGGATCCGGCGGCGGAAGAACACGTGCTGCGTCTGCGCGGGCGTGAAGGCGGTGAAGTCGTGCTGGCCCAGGATCGCCTCGGCGGTCGCGTGCAGCAGGTCGTCGTCCAGCCGGTGCGGCCACCACAGCGCATGCCGCTGCCCGAACGGCGAGGGCGTCCGGCGGACGAACAGGCGGAAGCAGTAGGTGCGGCTGGTGGCCATCCGCCGAGCGTCGAACGGCCGGTCGAGCACCGTCGCGCTGCGCACCGCCACGTCCGCCGGGAGCAGGGCGTTCACGCCCCGCAGGTCGGGCGGCGTGCCCTCGTACGAGGCGACCTGCGCCACGGCGTGCACCCCGCGGTCCGTGCGGCCCGCGACGACGAGCTCCGTCGGCGCGCGCCGGACGATCGACAGGGCGCGGGCCAGCTCGCCGTGGACGGAGCGCGCCGTCGGCTGCTCGGCCCACCCGTACAGGTCGGTGCCGTCGTACTCGATCTCCAGGCGGACGCTGCTCACTGCGCGGGCCATCCTCCCGCACGCGCGGGTCCCGCCGCCGCCCGGGGCACCCATGACGGATGTCACGGGCAGGTCGTGACGGCCGGCTCTACCGGGCGCGGCGGCCCGGGCGCAGGATGGATCCACCATGCGAGAGCACCCCGGAACCGGCCTCCTCCTCGACCTGCGCGGCGTCGAGCAGTCGTACGGCGCGCGCCCCGTCCTGCACGGCGTGGACCTGCGCGTGGCGCCCGGCGAGGCGGTGGCGCTGCTCGGGCCCAACGGCGCGGGCAAGTCGACGCTCGTCTCAGTCCTGCTGGGCCTGGCCCGGCCGACCGCCGGCACCGCGACGGTCTGCGGCCGGCCCGCCGAGCGCGCCGTCGCCGACGGCTGCGTCGGCGCGATGCTGCAGGACGCGGGCCTGCCCGACGGCACCCGGGTGCTGCAGCTCGTCTCGCTCTTCGCCGCGCTGTACCCGCGGCCGATGGACCCGCGCCGCGCGCTCGCGCTCGCCGACGCCGCCGACCTGGCCGACCGGCCTTCGGGGGCGCTCTCCGGCGGCCAGGCGCAACGGGTGCGGCTGGCGCTCGCGCTCGTCGCGGACCCCGCGCTGCTCGTGCTGGACGAGCCGACGGCCGCGATGGACCCGAGCGTGCGCCGCGACTTCTGGCGCGCGCTGCGCGGCGAGATCGGCGGCGACCGCGGCCTGCTGTTCGCCACCCACCACCTGGACGAGGCCCAGGCCGTCGCGAACCGCGTCGTCGTCCTCGCCGGCGGGCGGGTCGTCGCGGACGGGACGCCCGCCGAGGTCGCCGCCCGCGCCGGCGGCACGCTCGTCCGCGTCCGCACCGACGCGGTCGCCGCCGAGCTGCGCGGCCTGCCGGGCGTCGCCTCCGCCGCCGAGGGTCCGGACGGCCGCGTGGCCCTGACATGCACCGACGCGGACGCCGCCGTCCGCGCGCTCCTGGCCGCCCGGCCCGACGCCCGCGAGCTCGAGGTGCGGCCCGCCGGCCTCGAGGACGCGTTCCTGTCCATGGCCGACGGCGGCTGGCGCTGAGCCCCGCGTCCCCCGCCCCCGCCCCCACCCCGACCCCACCGCCACCATGTCGACCACCGCCGTCCCCGCCCCCACCGCCGTCCCCGCCGCCCCGCGCCGCCGGCTCGGCCCGACCGTCGCGTACGTGCGGCTCGAGGTGACGCGCACGCTGCGCAACCCGCGCGCCGCACTCCTCACGCTGCTCGTTCCCGTGCTGATGCTCCTCGTCTTCTCCGGCGACGCCGACCGCGCGGACTCCCGGATGCTCGTCGCCGGCATGGCCGCGTACGGCGCGATCGGCGGCGGGCTGTTCGCCACCGGCCCGCGCCTGGCCGCCGAGCGCGTCAGCGGCTGGCTGCGCCAGCTCCGCGCCACCCCGCTCTCGCCCGCCGCCGCGGTGCTCGGCAAGCTCGTCGCGGGCCTGCTGCTCGCCGCGTGCTCGTCCGCGGTCGTCGGGGCGGTCGGCCGGTTCGGCGCGGCGGGGATCAGCACCGCGCAGTGGCTCGAGCTCGTCGTCGCGCTCACGCTGTCCGCCGTCACCACCACCGCCCTCGGGGTGCTGACCGGCGCGGCGTTCCGCTCGCCGGAGACGGCGCAGGCCGCGACGATGGTGGGCTACATCGGGCTCTCCGCCCTCGGCGGCCTGTGGGTGCCGCCGTCGCAGTTCCCGGCGTGGCTCCACGACGTCGCGCAGGTGCTGCCGACCTACCACGTCGGACAGGTGGCGCGGGCGATCACGGCGGGCACGGGCGTCGCCGCCGCCGACTGCGCGATCATCGCCGCGTGGGCCGTGGCCCTCGGCGCCGCCGCCACGGTGGCCTGGCGCCGCGGGACCGCCCACCGCTGACCCATGACCGCGCCCGTCGCCCCGATCCCGCCCGTCCCGCCGCGCGACCGCCAGCCGTGGTTCGCCCAGCTCGGCGGCGGCATCTGGCTCGTCTACCTGCTGCCGGCGGCGCGCACGCTGGTCGCCGACGACGGCCCGCCGCTGGGCGAGCGGATCGCCGCGGGCGCGGGGCTGGCGGTCTTCGTCGCGCTGTACCTGACGACGCTCGCCCGGATGGTCGGCGCGCGGCGGGCGCGGACGGCGCGGCAGTCCGGTCTGGAGCCGCCGGCCGGCGCGGCCGGCGACCGCGAGATGGCGGCGCGGGCGGCGGCGCTGGCCGCGGTCGCGCTGACGCTGTCGGCGGCGCTCGGCGGCGAGTGGGTCGCCACGCTCGCGTTCGTGGCGCCGGTCCTGGCCGTCCTCCTCGACCGCCCCTGGCCGTTCGTCGCCACGCCGGCGCTCGTCGTCCTCGCCGACGGCCTGCTGCTGGCGCACGGCACCCGGGACGCGAGCGACCTGGTCACGATCGCGTTCGCCATCCTCGTCGCGGGCTCGGTCACCTACGGCGTGCGGCGCCGCGGCGAGCTCGAGGCCGCGCTCGACGCCGCCCGCGAGCGCAACGCCCGGCTCGCGGTGGCGGAGGAGCGGGCGCGGATCGGCCGCGACCTGCACGACCTGCTCGGGCACTCGCTGTCCGTCGTGGCGGTCAAGGCCGAGCTGGCCGAGCGCCTGCTCGAGCGCGGACGGGCGGAGCAGGCCGCCGCCGAGGTCCGCGACGTCCGCGCCGTCGCGCGCGACGCCCTGCGCGAGGTCCGGCAGGTCGTCGACGGGTACCGCTCCCGGCCGCTCTCGACCGAGCTGGCGTCCGCCGCGGCGGCCCTGCGCGCCGCCGGGGCCGAGCCGGAGACGGCCCTGCCCGACCGGCCCGTCCCGCCCGAGGTCGAGGCGGTCCTGGCGTTCGTCGTGCGCGAGGCGACCACCAACGTGCTGCGGCACGCCGACGCGCGCCGCTGCCGCATCGCGGTGGCCCACGAGGACGACGCGGTCGTCGCGACGGTGACCGACGACGGCCCCGCGTCGCTCGCCCCGCGCACCGTCGCCCCGGACGCCGCGGGCCGTCGCGCGGGCGACGGCCACGGGCTGACCGGCCTGGCCGAGCGCCTCGCGCCGCTCGGGGGCGTCCTGACCGTCGGACCGGGCCCGGTGGGCGGCACCACGGTCACGGCACGCGTGCCGCTCGCGGGGGCCCGGCCGTGATCCGGCTGCTGCTGGCCGAGGACCAGGCGCTCGTGCGCGGCGCGCTGGCCGCGCTCCTGGACCTGGAGAACGACCTGCAGGTGATCGCGCAGGTCGGGCGGGGGGACGAGATCCTCGCCGCCGCCCGCGAGCACCGCCCGGACGTCGCGCTGCTCGACATCGAGCTGCCGGGCCTGGACGGGATCGCCGCGACGGCGGCCCTCCGCGCCGAGCTGCCCGCCACGCGCGTCGTCGTGCTGACGACGTTCGGCCGGCCCGGGTACCTGCGGCGGGCGATGGAGGCGGGAGCCGGCGGGTTCCTCGTCAAAGACGGGCCGGCCGAGGAGCTCGCCGCGGCGATCCGACGCGTGCACGCCGGGGGCCGGGTGGTCGACCCCGACCTGGCCGCCGCCGCCCTGTCGGCGGGCGAGAGCCCGCTCACGCCCCGCGAGCGGGACGTGCTCGCCGCGGCCGAGGACGGTCGCCCGATCGGCGAGATCGCCGCCGCGCTGCACCTGTCGGAGGGCACCGTCCGCAACTACCTGTCGCAGGCGATCGGCAAGGCCGGGGCGGCGAACCGCGTCGAGGCCGCGCGGCGCGCCCGCGAGCTCGGCTGGCTCTAGGCCCCGGCCCGGCGCTGCGGCCGGCCGAGGGTGGGACCGCGCCGGGAGACGAGGGCCCGCCGCACCCGGCGGCGCACGGCGACGTGGCCGGCCAGCAGAGCTCCGGACGGGAGGAGCACCGCCAGGGGCCACGGGGCTCCCGCCCCGGCCACCGCCCACAGGGCCACCGCGCCGCCGTTCGCGCCGGCGAACGTCGCGGCGTGCACGCGGATCGCGGCCCGGTCCGCCCCGCGGGCCAGGGCCGCGCCGCGGGCGCGGGCGGGCGCGGTCGCCACGCGCGCCGCGGCGCCGGGCAGCCCGCGGAAGGCGCCGGCCAGCTCGAGCGCCGTGCGGGCCTGCGCCGCGACGCCCAGGCGCTCCTCCAGCTCGTCCGCGTCGATCCGCCCGGCGGCGTAGGCGCGGACCAGCTCCGCCTGCGCGGCGTCGCGCTCGCGGTCGCCGACGCGCAGGTCGCGCACGTCCGCGAAGGCGCCGAAGGGGCTGGAGGACCGGTCGGCCACCCCCCGAGGGTAGCTCCGCGCCGGGCCGGCCACCACCCGCCGAGCCCAGGAACGACGACGGCCGCCCCGAGGGGCGGCCGTCGTGCCGAAAGCGGTGCGGTCCGGGCTCAGACGAGCTCGATGAGGACCATCTCGGTCGCGTCGCTCTTGCGCGGCCCGAGCTTGAGGATGCGGGTGTAGCCGCCGGGACGCTCGGCGTAGCGCGGCGCGATGTCCTCGAACAGCTTGTAGGCCGAGAACTTGTCCTGACCGAGGGTGGAGAGCACCTGGCGGCGCGCGTGCAGGTCGCCGCGCTTGCTCAGCGTGATGAGCTGCTCGATCTCGGGCTTCAGCGCCTTGGCCTTCGCCTCGGTCGTCTTGATCCGCTCGTGCTCGATGACCTCCTTGCAGAGGTTGCGGAGCAGGGCCTTGCGGTGCGCGCTGTCGCGGCTGAGCTTGTGGCGGGTCTTCTGATGACGCATCGTTCAGGTCTTTCTGGGCGGGCTCGCCGACCGGGCGGGGAAGACTACTCCTCGCGGAGGCCGTAGCCCCGCGCGGCGAGGGTCTCCACGACCTCGTCGATCGACTTCTTGCCGAAGTTCGGGATGGCGGCGAGCTCGGCCTCGGTCTTCGAGGTCAGGTCGCCCACGGTCTGGATGCCGGCGCGCTTGAGGCAGTTGTACGAGCGGACGCCGAGCTCGAGCTCCTCGATCATCATCTCGTCGGTCGGGTCGCCGTAGCCGTCGTGGCCGACGAGCCCGTCCTCGAGCTCGCCGCCGACCGAGGCGCGCAGCTCCTCGACGCGGTCGGGGTCCGTGAAGACCGCGAGCTGCTGGATGAGGATCTCGGAGGCCTCTCGCAGGGCCTCGCCCGGCTCGAGCGAGCCGTCGGTCTCGATGTCCAGCGTGAGCTGGTCGAAGTCCGTGCGCTGGCCGACGCGGGCCGGCTCGACGCGGTAGGCCACGCGACGGATCGGGGAGAAGATGGAGTCGATCGGGATGACGCCGATCGGCTGGTCCGGGGTCTTGTTCTCGTCCGCGGAGCGGTAGCCGCGGCCCTGGCCGATGGTCAGGTAGACCTCGAGCTTCGTGCCCGCCTCGAGCGTCGCGATGTGCGCGTCGGGGTTGAGGATCTCGACGCCGGCCGGCAGGTCGATGTCCTTCGCCGTGATCTCGCCCGGGCCCTCGGCCACGAGCGGGGCCTCGACCTCGGTCGCGTCGGAGTGCATGCGGCACACGAGCGCCTTGAGGTTCAGGACGATGTCCGTGACGTCCTCGGTGACGCCGTCGAGCGTCGTGAACTCGTGGGCGACGCCCTCGATCCGGACGTTGGTGACCGCGGCGCCCGACAGGAAGCTCAGGAGCACCCGGCGGAGGGAGTTGCCGAACGTGTAGCCGAAGCCGCGCTCGAGGGGCTCGATCGTGAACGTGCCGCGGTTGTCCTCGACGGATTCGCGGGTGATCCGAGGGGTCTGGTAGTCGAGCATCTGGGTCCTTGCTTCGTCGGACGTCGGGCGAACGGTGGGCGGAGCCGTCCGCGGTGCGACGCGAGGCGGCCGGGTCGTGCTCCCGGCCCCCGCGCTGCGGGGTCACTGCGGTACTGCATGGCGGAGGCGGCCCGTGAGGCCGGCCCTCCGCCGGGTGGACGGCACGCTCGCCGCCCGGGCCACCGGTCTCCCCGGTCCGACCGTCGGGTCCGACGGTCGGCGGGACGCCCGGTGGCGCGCGGATCAGACGCGGCGGCGCTTCTTGGGGCGGCAGCCGTTGTGCGCCTGCGGCGTCACGTCGCGGACCGTCGTGATCTCCAGACCGGCGGCCTGGAGCGAGCGGATCGCGGTGTCCCGGCCGGAGCCGGGGCCCTTGACGAAGACCTCGACCTTCTCCAGGCCCTGCTCGATGCCCTTGCGGGCCGCAGCGTCGGCCGTCACCTGCGCGGCGAACGGCGTCGACTTGCGGGAGCCCTTGAAGCCGGCGCCGCCGGCGGACTCCCAGGCGATGACGTTGCCCTCGCGGTCGGTGAGGGAGACGATCGTGTTGTTGAAGGACGTCTTGATGTGGGCCTGGCCCACCGGGACGTTCTTCTTCGGCTTGCGGCGGCCGCGGGCGGGGCGCTTGGGTGCGGGCATGAGGTTCTAGAGGGCTCCGTTGCTACTTCTTGCCGGGCTTCTTCTTGCCGGCGGTCGGCATGCGCTTGGGGCCCTTGCGGGTCCGCGCGTTCGTCTTCGTCTTCTGGCCGCGGACCGGCAGGTTGCGGCGGTGACGCAGGCCGCGGTAGGAGCCGATCTCCATCAGGCGCTTGATCGCCTGGTTGCGCTCACGGCGCAGATCGCCCTCGACCACGACCTCGCGGTCGATGTGGTCGCGCAGCGCCGCGACCTGCTCCTCGGTCAGATCGCGGACCTTGATGTCGCGATCGATGCCCGTGGCGGCGAGGATGTCGTTCGATGCCGAACGCCCGATCCCGTAGATGTAGGTGAGGCCAATCTCGATCCGCTTGTTCAGCGGGATGTTGATGCCGGAGATGCGCGCCATGCCTCAGCCCTGCCGCTGCTTGTGGCGGGGGTTCTGGCAGATGACAAGGACCGCGCCGTTGCGGCGGATGACCTTGCACTTCTCGCACATCGGCTTGACCGACGGTCGTACCTTCATGGTTCCCTTCTCGGCTCGCTAGTCAGTGCGCTGGCTCTGACGGTCGCGAGACCTTCGCTACCAGACACCGAGGCGTGTCGCACCGCAGGGGGCGACACGCGCAGACTGCGCACGATACCAGACAGTCCCCGGGGCACGTCGTGCGGACCCAGGCGGACGAACGAGTCTAGCAAGACCGCCTGCTCAGCCGCCCCATCCGACGGGGTCAGCCGGCGCCGGCGACGGGGCCCCAGGGGGTGAGCACCCGCACGCCGTCGTCCGTGATCGCGACCGTCGCCTCGGCGTGCGTCGCTCGCCGGCCATCGATCGTGAAGACCGACCAGCCGTCGCCCGCGGTGCGGACGGCCGGTCGGCCGAGCGTGAGCATCGGCTCGATCGCGAGCACCAGGCCGGGGACGAGCTCGGGGCCCTCCCCCGCGCGGCCGACGTTGGGCACCGCCGGCTCCTCGTGCAGCGCGCGTCCCACGCCGTGTCCGATGAGCGACGGGAAGACCCCGACCCCGGCCTGCCCGGCGCAGGCCTGGACCGCGGCCCCGATGTCGCCGACGTGCCCGCCGGGCCGGCAGGCCGCGACCGCAGCGGCGAGGGCCCGCTCGGCGGTCTCGACCAGGTGCCGGTCGTCCGCCTGGCCCGCGCCGCCGACGATGACGGTGCGCGCGGCGTCGGCGACCCAGCCGTCGAGGGTGACGCCGACGTCGAGCGACAGCACGTCGCCCTCGACGAGCCGGCGCCGGTTGGGGATGCCGTGGACGACGAGGTCGTTGGGCGACGCGCAGATCGACCCGGGGAACCCGCGGTAGCCGCGGAAGCTCGGCGTGCCGCCGGCGTCCTCGATGGCCGTCCGCGCGATGGCGTCGAGCTCGAGCGTGGTGGCGCCGGGCGCCGCGGCGGCGACGAGCGTCTCCAGGACGCCCGTCAGGACGGCGCCGGCGCGGCCGACCGCGTCGACCTCCGCGGGCTGCTTCGGTCGCGGGGCCACGGTCGACGGGGCGGTCCTAGACCGCGTCCTCCAGGCGGAGGGTGGAGACCGTCTTGCGCAGGTGCGCCTCGACCTCCTGCGGCGGCTTCGTGCCGTCGAAGCGGTGCAGCAGCCCCCGCTGCTCGTAGTACGCCACGAGCGGCTCGGTCTGCTCGTGGTAGACGGCCAGGCGCTTGCGGATGGTCTCGGGCTTGTCGTCGTCGCGCTGGATGAGCGGCGAGCCGTCGACGTCGCAGACGCCGTCCGCCTTGGGCGGGTCGAACTCGACGTGGTAGATGCGGCCGGTCTGCGACACGCGCCGGCCCGAGAGCCGGCGGACGATCTCCTCGTCCGGCACGTCGAAGTACAGGACGCCCGTCAGGTCGCGACCGAGCTCGGCGAGCGCGGCGTCCAGGGCCTCGCCCTGGGCGACGTTGCGCGGGAAGCCGTCGAGCACGAAGCCGTCGTGGGCCTCCTCGGAGCGGACGCGCTCGAGGATCAGGCCGATGACGAGCTCGTCGGGGACCAGGTCGCCGGCGTCCATGTAGGCCTTGGCCTGGACGCCGAGCTCCGTGCCCTCCTTGACCGCGGCGCGGAGGATGTTGCCCGTGACGACGTACTCCAGGCCGCCGTCGGCGGTCAGGCGCTCGCCCTGGGTGCCCTTGCCCGCGCCGGGCGGGCCCAGCAGGATCAGGTTCAACTCAGCCATGGTTCCTCTCTTCGAGCTCGTGGGGACGGACGATCGTCCTCACTTCAGGAAGCCCTCGTAGTTGCGCATCATGAGCTGCGCCTCGATCTGCTTCACGGTGTCCAGCGCGACGCCGACCACGATCAGCATGGAGGTGCCGCCGAAGGCGAAGCCCTGCGTCGTCTGGTTGAAGAGGATGGCCGGGAGGGCGGCGACGGCCGCCAGGTAGAGCGCGCCGGGGAACGTCAGGCGCGCGAGCACGCGGTCGAGGAACTCGGCGGTGGGACGGCCGGGACGCACGCCCGGGATGAAGCCGCCGTACTTCTTCAGGTTGTCCGCCTGCTCCACCGGGTTGAACGTCACCGCGGTGTAGAAGTAGGTGAACAGGATGATGAAGACCGACTCGGCGGCGATGTAGGTCCAGCCGCCGGGCGCGAGGAACTCCTGGACGCCGTTCGACGGGTCCTTCGTGATGAACTGCGCGATCGTCGGCGGAATCGACAGGATCGACGCCGCGAAGATGACCGGGATGACGTTGGCCATGTTGACCTTGAGCGGCAGGTAGGTCTGCCCGCCGCCGCTCATGCGGCGCCCGATGACGCGCTTGGCGTACTGGATCGGGATGCGGCGCTGGCCCTCCTGGACGAACACCACGGCGGCGATGACGGCGAGCGCGATGAACGGCATGAGCACCTTGAACACCGGGTCGCCGCTGTTCCACCACGCGGAGATGCCGTTGGGCAGGCCGGAGATGATCGACGCGAAGATCATCAACGACATCCCGTTGCCGATGCCGCGCTGCGTGATCAGCTCGCCGAGCCACATCACGATCATCGCGCCGGCGGTCAGCGAGACGACGATCATCACGACCTTCGCCGCGTTGAAGTCCTCGATCAGCGGGGTGCCGGCGCTGCCCTCGAAGGAGCGGAAGAGGAAGACGTAGCCGACGGACTGCCCGGCGGCGAGGCCGACGGTCAGGTAGCGCGTGTACTGGGTGATGCGCTGCTGCCCGATCTCGCCCTCCTGCTTGAGCTTCTCGAGCGCGGGGACGACGACCTGCAGCAGCTGCAGCACGATCGACGCGGTGATGAACGGCATGATGCCGAGCGCGAAGATCGCGATCTGGCTGAGCGCGCCGCCCGAGAAGACGTTCAGGAGCTGCAGCGCGCCGCCCTGGAAGGCGGAGTTCTCCTGCAGCGCCTGGACGCCCGCCTCGGACACGCCCGGGACGGGGATCTGCGCGCCGATGCGGTAGAGCGCGAGGAGAAGGAGCGTGATCCCGAGCTTCTTGCGGATCTCGGGCACGGTGAGCGCGCCGCTCAGGATGCGAATCATCGGTCTCGTGCTCGCGGGGTCGTGGGACGGTGTCCGGGGAACGGAGCGCGCGGGCCGTGGGGCCCGCGCGGGTGCTGCTGGATATTACGGGGGAACGGCCGCGGGCGACGCCGGACCGCTCCCCTGCTGCGTCGAGGCCTAGGCCTCGACGACGACGCAGGTGCCGCCGGCGGCCTCGATGGCCTCCCGGGCACCGGCGCTGAAGGCGTGCGCGTGGACCGTGAGCGGGCCCTGCAGCTCGCCGCGGCCGAGCACCTTGACGGGGACGTCCTTGCGCTGGCCCAGGCCCTTGGCCTTCATGGCCTCGAGCGTGACCTCGGCGCCCGACTCGAAGCGGTCGGCCAGGTCGTCCAGGTTCACCGGCTGCGTGGCCGTGCGGAACCGCTCGAACGGCATCGACTTCTTCATGTGCGGGCCGCGCAGCTTGCGCAGACGCATCTGGATCGGCGTCTGGCCGCCCTCGAACCGGGTGCGGTCCTTGGCGCCGGAGCGCGAGCCCGCGCCCTTGTGCCCGCGGCCGGACGTCTTGCCGTGGCCCGAGCCGTGGCCGCGGCCGACGCGCTTGCGCGGCTTGCGGCTGCCCGGCGCCGGCTGCAGCGAGTGCAGGCCGACGGTCTCGTTCTCGGAGCTCATGCCTGCTCCTCCTCTACGCGCACCAGGTGCCGCACGGCGTGGAGCATGCCCCGCGCCTGCGGCGTGTCCTGCACGTCGACGGTGTGGCCGATGCGGCGCAGGCCCAGGGAGCGCAGCGTGTCGCGCTGCGCCTGGTTGCTGCCGATCGCGGACTTGTACTGGGTGGCCTTGAGCTGGCTCACGCGGTCACCTCCTCGGTGGCCTCGTCGCTCGCCTCGACGGCCTCGGCCGGCCGGTCGACGACGCCGAGCACGTCCTTGATGCTCAGGCCGCGCAGCTCCGCGACCTCGCGCGGCGTGCGCAGCTGCTGCAGACCGTCGACCGTGGCCTTGACCAGGTTGATGGGGTTCTGCGAGCCGAGGCTCTTGCTCAGGATGTCCTGCAGGCCCGCGAGCTCGAGCACCGCGCGGACGCCGCCGCCCGCGATGACGCCCGTACCCTGCGAGGCCGGCTTCAGCAGGACCTGGCCCGAGCCGAAGCGCCCGATCACGGGGTGCGTGATCGTGGTGTTGTACTTCGGGACCCGGAACAGGTCCTTCTTCGCGCGCTCCACGGCCTTCTGGATGGCCAGCGGGACCTCGTTGGCCTTGCCGTAGCCGACCCCGACGACGGAGTTCTCGTCGCCGACCACCACGAGGGCGGTGAAGGAGAAGCGACGGCCGCCCTTGACGACCTTCGCGACGCGGTTGATCTCGACGACCCGCTCCTGCAGGTCGATCCCGACGGGACTGACAGTTCGATCGATCGCCATAGCTTCAGTGGCTCCTAGACGGTGAGCCCGCCCTCGCGGACCGCTTCAGCGAACGCCTTCACGCGCCCGTGGTACTGGTAGCCGCCGCGGTCGAAGACCGCGACGTCGACGCCGGCGGCCTTCGCGCGCTCGGCGAGGAGACGGCCGGCGGCCGTCGCCTGCTCCATCTTCGGGAGCCCGCGGAGCTCGTCCTCGGTCCACTGCACCGACGCGAGGGTGTGACCCGCGACGTCGTCGATGAGCTGGGCGAAGATGCCGCGGTTGCTGCGGAACACGGCGATGCGCGGCCGCTCGGCGGAGCCGACGACCTTCGCACGCACGCGGCGCCGGCGCTTGAGGCGCCGCGCTTCCTTGGTGACGACGCTCATGCGCGCTTACCGACCTTCCGGACGACGTACTCGCCCTCGTAGCGGATGCCCTTGCCCTTGTAGGGCTCCGGCGGCCGCTGCTTGCGGATCTTGGCCGCGGTCTCGCCGACGAGCTGCTTGTTCGTGCCCTTGACGATGATGCGGGTGGGCTGCGGCACCTCGAACTCGATGCCCTCGGGGGCGTCGATGTTCACCGGGTGCGAGTAGCCGAGCGCCAGCTCCAGGTCCTTGCCCTTGAGCATCGCGCGGTAGCCGACGCCCTGGATCTCGAGCGTCTTGGCGAAGCCGTCGGTGACGCCCTCGACCATGTTCGCGATCAGGCTGCGGCTCAGGCCGTGCAGCGCCCGGTGCGGGCCGCGGTCCGTGGGCCGCGTCACGACGATCTCAGCACCCTCCTGGGTGACCGTGATGTCGCGATGGATCCGCTCGGCGAGCTGACCCTTGGGGCCCTTGACCGTGACGGTCCCGGGCTCGATGGTGACGTCGACCCCGGTGGGAACCGGGATCGGCTTGCGTCCGATTCGACTCATACGTGCCTCACCACACCTCGGCCCAGACCTCGCCGCCGACGCCCAGCTTGCGCGCGTCGTGGCCGGTCATGATGCCCTTCGAGGTGGAAACGATCATCGTGCCCAGGCCGCCGAGCGACTTGGGGACCTCGGTCGCGCCGACGTAGTAGCGCTGGCCGGGCCGGGAGACGCGCCGCAGGCCGGTGATGGCCGAGCGACGGTCGTGCGTGTACTTGAGCGTGATCTTGAGCAGCTCGCCCGGGTGGTCCGTGGCCGGCTCGACGGAGACGTCGGAGACGTAGCCCTGCTCCTTGAGGATGCGGGCCACCTCCGCCTTCGCCTTCGAGGACGGCAGGGTCACGGTGCGGTGGGCCGCCGTGATCGCGTTGCGGATCCGCGTCAGGAGGTCCGCGATGGGATCGGTCGTCGACATGCCCTTACCAGCTGCTCTTCGTCATGCCCGGGATGTAGCCCTTGTGCGCGTGCTCGCGCAGGCAGATGCGGCAGATCCCGAACTTCTTGTAGACCGAGCGAGAGCGGCCGCAGCTGCGGCAGCGGGTGTACTCGCGCGTCTTGTACTTCTGGGGGCGCGCCTGGCGGACGCGCTGAGAGGTCTTCGCCATGGGTCAGCTCCCCTGGGTCGTCTCGGTCGGGGCCGGCGCACCGGCGGGCCGCTTGCCCTCGCGGGAGAACGGGAAGCCCAGCTCCTGCAGGAGCCAGAAGGCCTCGCCGTCCGTCTTGGCCGAGGTGGTGATGGTGATGTCGAGACCGCGGACCTGGTCGATCGCGTCGTAGTCGATCTCGGGGAAGATGATCTGCTCGCGCACGCCGATCGAGTAGTTGCCCCGACCGTCGAACGACGTCGTCCGGAGGCCGCGGAAGTCGCGGACGCGCGGCAGCGCGATCGCGACGAGGCGCTCGAGGAACTCGAACATGCGGTCGTTGCGCAGCGTCACCGCGGCGCCGACCGGCATGCCCTCGCGCAGCTTGAAGCCGGCGATGGACTTGCGGGCCCGGCGGACGCTCGGCTGCTGGCCGGCGATCGCCGCGAGCTGCTCCACGGCAGCCGCGAACGTCTTGTTGTCCTGCTTCGCGTCTCCGAGACCCATGTTCAGGGTCACCTTCTCGAGGCGCGGCACCTGCATCACGGAGGTGTAGTCACCGTTCTCGAACAGGCGAGGACGGATCTCTTCGAGGTAGCGCGTCTTCAGTCGCGCGGTCGTGGTCGCACTCATCGCAACTACCTCAGTCGATCTGCTGGCCCGAACGGCGGGCGACGCGCACAGCGCGGCCGTCCTCGCCACGGGTCACGCCCACGCGCGTGGGCTGGTTGGTCTTGGGGTCAAGGAGCATGACGTTCGAAACGTGGATGGGGCCCTCCTTCTCCACGACGCCACCCTGGCTGGCAGGGCTACCGGGCGTCGCGGCGGGGTTCGGGCGCTGGTGGCGCTTGACCAGGTTCACGCCCTCGACGACGATCCGCTCGTTCGCGGGATCGACGCTGACGACCGTGCCGGTCTTGCCGCGGTCCTTGCCGCTGATGACGACGACCGTGTCGTCGCGGCGGATGCGAAGACCCATGCTAGAGCACCTCCGGGGCGAGCGACACGATCCTCATGAAGGATCGGTCACGCAGCTCGCGCGCGACGGGCCCGAAGATGCGGGTCCCGCGCGGGTTGTTGTTGGCGTCGATGATGACCGCCGCGTTCTCGTCGAAGGAGATGTACGTCCCGTCGGGGCGCCCGAACTCCTTGCGGGTGCGGACGACGACGGCCTTGACGACCTCGCCCTTCTTGACGGTGCCGTTCGGCGTCGCCGACTTCACCGTCGCGGTGATCGTGTCGCCCACGCGGGCGTAGCGCCGACGGGAGCCGCCGTGCACGCGGATCGTGAGGATCTCGCGGGCGCCGGTGTTGTCGGCGACCTTGAGACGGGACTCGTTCTGGATCACTTGGCACGCTCCACGATCTCGGCGAGCGTCCACCGCTTCGTGCGCGAGAGCGGACGCGACGACTCGATGCGGACGGTGTCGCCCACGCCGGCGTCGTTCTGCTCGTCGTGCGCGTACAGCTTCGTCGTGTGACGCACGATCTTCTTGTACTTCGGGTGCCGCTTGGCGTGCGCGATCTGCACGGCGAGGGTCTTGTCGCCCTTCGCCGAGACCACGATGCCCTGACGGACCTGCTTGCGGCCGGCCTCGTACTCGGGCTTCGGGGTGCCGCGGTCGGTGCCGGCGTCGGCGCCGAGCTTCGCGGCCTTCTTCTCGCGCTCCTGCAGGCGACGGCGCCGGCGGGCGGCGGCCTTCGCCTTGCGCTCGGCGGCGCGGGCCTCGGCCTTCTCCTCCGGGGTGCGCGACGCGTTCGTCGTCGTCCCGGAGCGCTGGCGGTACCAGGCGCGCTTCTGGACGGGCGAGAGCGACGGGTCGGGGCCCGCGGGCGCCTCCGGCTCGGCCGGGGCCGCGTCGGTCGTCTCGACCTCTTCGGTGTTCTCGGTGTTCTCGTCAGCCATGTCAGCCGTTCTCAACGTCGATGCCGCGCTGGCGGGCGATCGTGATCGCCGCCGCCAGCTCGCGGCGCGTGGTGCGCAGCGCGGCGGTGTTCTCCAGCTCGCCGGTCGCCTGCTGGAAGCGCAGACCGAAGAGCTCCTTCCGGAAGGTCGCGATCTGCTCGACGATCTTGGCGTCGTCGAGGTCGCGCAGCTCCTGCGTACGCATCACTGGTCCTCCGCGGTGACGAACTTGGTCTTCACGGGGAGCTTGTGCGCCGCGAGGCGGATCGCCTCACGCGCCAGGGGCTCCGGCACGCCGGACAGCTCGAACATCACGCGGCCGGGCTTCACGACCGCGACCCAGCCGTCGGGCGAGCCCTTGCCGGAACCCATGCGGGTCTCGGCCGGCTTCTTCGTGACGGACTTGTCCGGGAAGATGTTGATCCAGACCTTGCCGCCACGCTTGATCTTGCGGTTCATCGCGATACGGGCCGCCTCGATCTGGCGGTTGGTGATCCAACCGGCCTCGAGGGTCTTCAGCCCGTACTCGCCGAACTGCACGTGGTTCTGGCCACGCGACAGGCCGCGCTTGCGGCCACGGTGCACCTTGCGGTGCTTCGTGCGCTTCGGGGACAGCATCTAGCGACCTCCCTGCGGGCCACGCCCGCGGCCACCGGCGCCGCCGGGACCGCCCGGACGACCGCCGCGATTGCCACCGCGACCGCCACGGTCGCCGCCGAACCCACCGCGGTCGCCGCCATCGCGACGACCACGGCCGCGGCCGCGATCCTGCGTGCTGGGGCCGTCGATGTCCGTCAGGTCGGATCCGCCGTAGCCCTCCGGCATGATCTCGCCCTTGTTGACCCAGACCTTCACCCCGAGGCGACCGAACGTCGTCTTCGCCTCGTAGAAGCCGTAGTCGATGTCCGCGCGCATCGTGTGCAGCGGGACGCGGCCGTCCTGGTAGGACTCCGTGTTCGACATCTCGCGCCCGCCGAGGCGGCCGGAGACCTGGATCTTGCAGCCCTTGGCGCCCGAGCGCATGGCGCTCGTCAGGGCGCGCTTCATCGCGCGGCGGAACGCCACGCGGTTCTGCAGCTGCTCCGCGACCGACTGCGCGACGAGCTTGGCGTCGAGCTCGGGCCGGCGGACCTCGAGGATGTTGACCTTGACCTGCTTGTTCGTGATGCGGTGCAGGTCCTTGCGCAGGGCGTCGACCTCCACGCCGGACTTGCCGATCACGACGCCGGGGCGAGCCGTCCGGATGGACACCTCGACCTCGTTCTTGTTCTTCTTGATCGCGATGTCGGCGAGGCCGGCGTGCGCGAGCTTGTTCTCGATGTGGGTGCGGATCTTGCGATCCTCATCGAGGAAGTCGGCGGTGTTGTGCGCGCTGAACCAGTGGCTCTTCCAATCGTGGATGTAGCCCACGCGCATCGACTCGGGATGGACCTTCTGTCCCATCAGCGGTGCTCCTTCGGCGTGAGCTGCACCGTCAGGTGGCTCGTGCGCTTGTTGATGCGGTAGGCGCGGCCCTGGGCGCGCGGCTGGAAGCGCTTCAGCGTCGGGCCGTCGTCGGCGTAGACCGCCTTGACCTTCAGCTCGTCGCCGACCAGCTCGTGGTTGTTCTCCGCGTTGGCGATCGCGGACTCGAGCACCTTGCTCCAGTCCTGCGCGGCCGAGCGCGTGGAGTGCGCCAGGATGGCGCGCGCCTCGGGGACGTCCTTGTCGCGGATCAGGTCCGCGATCAGGCGCGCCTTGCGCGGGGTCGTGCGCACGTACTTGGCGATCGCGCGGACGACCGGCGCCTCGCCGGCGGGCTGGCTGCGACGGGCGCGGCGGGCCTCGGCCCGCGCGCCACCGCGCACCTGCTGCACCGGAGCGGCGTGGTCGTGATCGTGGTCGCCGTCGTGCGAGTGACCGTGACCGGCCTCGTCGGCGTCGACGTCCGCAGCCTCCGCGGCCGGGGCGTCGTCCGCCGCGGTCGTGGCAGCCTCGTCGGCCTTCGGCGTCGCGTCCTCGTTCGAGGGCGTCACCTGGGCCTGCGGCTCGTCGGTCGTCTCGTTGTTCGTGGTCTCGTCAGCCATCTGCTAGCGCCTCTTGGCCGTGTCGCCGTGGCCGCGGTACGTGCGCGTGGGAGCGAACTCGCCGAGCTTGTGGCCGACCATCGACTCGGACACGAAGACGGGGACGTGCTTGCGCCCGTCGTGCACGGCGATGGTGTGGCCCACCATCTCGGGGAAGATCGTCGACGCGCGCGACCACGTCTTGATCAGCTTCTTCTCGTTCGAGGCGTTCATGGTCTCGATGCGCGACATCAGTCGCTCCTCGACCCACGGCCCCTTCTTGCTCGATCGGCTCACGGCTACTTCCTCTTGCCCTTGCCGCGTCGGCGACCGCGCACGATGAGGCGGTCCGAGGGCTTGTTCTTCTTGCGGGTGCGGTACCCCAGCGTGGGCTTGCCCCACGGGGTGACCGGGTGGCGGCCCGGCGTGGTGGAGCCCTCGCCGCCGCCGTGCGGGTGGTCGACCGGGTTCATCGCGGTACCGCGCGTCTGCGGGCGGATGCCCATGTGACGCTTGCGGCCGGCGTTGCCGATCTTGACGTTCTGGTGCTCCGCGTTGCCGACCGAGCCGATGGTGGCGCGGCAGGCCTCGGGGACCATGCGCATCTCGCCCGACGGCAGGCGCAGGGTGGCCATGCCGTGGTCCTTCGCCATCAGCTGGATGGCGGAGCCGGCGGAGCGGCCGAGCTGGCCGCCCTTCGTCGGCTGGAGCTCGACGTTGTGCACGACCGTGCCGGCCGGGATGTCGGCCAGCGCGAGCGCGTTGCCCGTGCGGATGTCCGCGTCGGGACCGGACTGCACCGTGGCGCCGACCTCCAGGCCACGCGGGGCCAGGATGTACGACTTGCGGCCGTCCGCGTAGTGCAGCAGCGCGATGTACGCCGTGCGGTTGGGGTCGTACTCGATCGCGGCGACGCGGGCGGGGACGCCGTCCGTGACGCGCTTGAAGTCGATCTTGCGGTACAGGCGCTTGGCGCCGCCGCCGCGGTGACGGGACGTCTTGCGGCCGTTGTTGTTGCGGCCGCCCGACTTCGTCAGACCCTCGACGAGCGAGCGCTCCGGCGTGGTCTTCGTGACCTCGGCGAAGTCCGCGTACGTCGCGAAGCGCTGCGCCGGCGTGGTGGGCTTGGGATTGCGAATCGGCATGACCTACTCCTGGCCGGCGCCGGCGTCGAGCGACTGGAAGATCGGGATCTCCTCGCCCTCGCGGACCTGGACGATCGCCTTCTTCCACGAGCGCGTGCGGCCCGCGGTGGAGCCGCGGCGCTTCGGCTTGCTCTTCACGCTGGCCGTCTTGACGTCGACGACGTGGACGTCGAAGAGCGACTCGACCGCCTGGCGGATCTGCGTCTTGTGGGCGTCCGGGTGGACGCGGAACGTGTACTTGCCGACGGTCGAGAGGACGTAGCTCTTCTCGCTCACGACCGGGCGGATGATGACCTGGGTCGCGTCCATGATCAGGCGACCTCCTCCGTGGTGGCGGGAGCGCCCTCGCCCGTGGCACGGGCCACGAGCTCGTCGACCGCGGCGGCGGTCAGGAGCAGGCGGCCGGCACCGACGACGTCGGCGACGCCGACGTGCGCGGCGGGCAGCACGACGGTCTTGGGCAGGTTGCGGAACGACAGGGCCGTCCGGTCCTCGCCCGTGCCGAGCACGATCAGCGTGGAGCCGGTGGCGTCCCAGTCCTTCAGGGTGGACACGGCGGCCTTCGTCGACGGCGTGTCGAACGACGCGACGTTGAGGCCGGCGACCGTGCCGCGGCCGGCGTGCAGCGACAGGACGCTGCGCAGCGCGGCGCGCTTCTCCTTGCGGTTCACCTTGAACGTGTAGTGGCGCGGCTGCGGGCCGAAGACCGTGCCGCCGCCCGTCCAGATCGGGGAGCGCGAGGAGCCGGCGCGGGCGCGGCCCGTGCCCTTCTGGCGCCACGGCTTGGCGCCACCGCCGGAGACCTGGCCGCGCGTCTTGGACGCGGAGGTGCCCTGGCGGCGGGCGTTCAGCTCGTGACGGACGTTCTGGTGGACGAGCGGGCCGTTGAACTCGACGCCGAAGACGGCATCGTCGAGCTGCAGCGTGCCGCCGCCCAGGATCGGTGCATCAGGCATCGGTACGGACCTCCACGAGGCCGTTGCGCGGGCCCGGGACCGAGCCGCGCAGGATCAGCAGGTTGTCGTCGGCGTCGATCCGGACGATCTCCAGACCGGACTGGGTGACGCGCTCGCCACCCATGCGGCCGGGGCCGCGCAGGCCCTTGAAGACGCGCGCCGGGTACGCGGCGGCGCCGATCGAGCCCGGGGCACGCGTGTTGTGCGAGCCGTGGGTCACCGGGCCGCGGCCGAAGCCGTGGCGCTTGACGGTGCCCTGGAAGCCCTTGCCCTTCGACGTGGCGGAGACCTTGACCTTCTGGCCGGCCTCGAACGCGTCGACGGTCACGGCCTGGCCGACCTCGACGTCGACGTCCGCGTCGCGGAACTCGACGATGTGGCGGTGCGGGCCGACGCCGGCCTTCTTCAGGTGGCCGAGCTCGGCCTTGGAGAGGTGCTTCTCCTTCGTCGCGCCGTACGCGAGCTGGACGGCCTCGTAGCCGTCGCGGTCGGCGGTGCGGCGGCCCGTCACCGGGCAGGGCCCGGCCTCGAGGACCGTGACGCGCTCGACGGAGCCGTCCTCGAGGAACAGCTGCGTCATGCCGAGCTTCTTGGCGAGAATCGCTGCCATCCGGATCACCCAGCCAGTCGGATCTCGATGTCGACACCCGCGGGGAGGTGGTCGAGACGCTGGAGCGAATCGACCGTCTTCGGGGTCGGCTGGTGGATGTCGATCAGGCGCTTGTGCGTCCGGATCTCGAACGCCTCGCGCGAGTCCTTGTCCTTGAACGGCGAGCGGATCACCGTGTAGACGTTCTTCTCGGTGGGCAGCGGAACGGGACCGGAGACGGTGGCGCCGGTGCGCTGCGCCGTCTCGACGATCTCCTTCGCGGCCGACTCGATGGCCGACGTGTCGTAGGCCTTGAGGCGGATGCGGATCTTGTTTTGTGTGGCGGTCGCCATCGGGGCTCTCTGCTGTCCGTTCCGTCTGATGACTTGGGAAAGATCGGTGCTGGGTCCTTGCGGATCCGGGTGCTGGCGGTAGGCGCCTTGCGGCCCCGGCCCAGCGAACGGCCCCGGCCCGGACACGGGCGTCCGGATCGGGGGCGGCGAGTCGCGGGCGGCGGCGCCGCCCGCGACTCAGCGGGTGCTGCGTGCTACTGGATGACCTCGGACACGACGCCGGAGCCGACCGTGCGGCCGCCCTCGCGGATCGCGAAGCGGAGGCCCTGGTCCATGGCGATCGGCTGGATCAGCTCGATCTCCATCTGGACGTTGTCGCCCGGCATGACCATCTCCGTGCCCTCGGGCAGGTTGGCGACGCCGGTGACGTCCGTCGTGCGGAAGTAGAACTGCGGACGGTAGCCCGAGAAGAACGGGGTGTGACGGCCACCCTCCTCCTTCTTCAGGACGTAGACCTCAGCCTTGAACTTCGTGTGCGGGGTGATGGACCCCGGCTTGCACAGGACCTGGCCGCGCTCGATGTCCTCGCGCTTCGTGCCACGGAGGAGGGCGCCGATGTTGTCGCCGGCCTCACCGCGGTCGAGGAGCTTGCGGAACATCTCGACGCCCGTGACCGTCGTCTTCGACGGCTCGCGGATGCCGACGATCTCGACCTCGTCGCCGACGTTGATGACGCCCTGCTCGACGCGGCCGGTGGCCACCGTGCCGCGACCCGTGATCGAGAAGACGTCCTCGACCGGCATCAGGAACGGCTTGTCCAGCGCGCGCTCGGGCTCGGGGATGTAGGTGTCGAGCTGAGCGGCGAGATCCAGGATCTTCTGCTCGTACTCGGCGTCACCCTCGAGCGCCTTCAGCGCCGAGCCCGTGACGAACGGGATGTCGTCGCCCGGGAAGTCGTACTCGTTGAGCAGGTCGCGGACCTCGACCTCGACGAGCTCCAGGAGCTCCTCGTCGTCCACCATGTCCGCCTTGTTCAGGAAGACGACGATGTACGGGACGCCGACCTGCTTGGCCAGCAGGATGTGCTCACGCGTCTGCGGCATGGGGCCGTCAGCCGCGGAGACCACGAGGATGGCGCCGTCCATCTGCGCCGCGCCCGTGATCATGTTCTTGACGTAGTCGGCGTGCCCGGGGCAGTCGACGTGCGCGTAGTGCCGGTTCTCGGTCTCGTACTCGACGTGCGAGGTCGAGATCGTGATGCCGCGCTCCTTCTCCTCCGGAGCGTTGTCGATCTCCGCGAACGAACGAGCCTCGCCGCCGCCGGCCTTCGCCAGCACGGTCGTGATCGCCGCCGTCAGCGTCGTCTTGCCATGGTCGATGTGACCGATGGTGCCCACGTTGACGTGGGGCTTGCCGCGCTCGAACTTCTCCTTCGCCACTGATCGCTCCTAGGTGTGGTCTTCGATGGGTCGGTGCTGGGGGTGTTCAGCTCCGGCGTCGGGCGAACCCATGAAGGGTAGCCCGAGCCGGGGTGATCGTGCGGTCCGGGTACTACTTCCCGGTCCGCGCCGCGACGATCTCTTCGGCGACGTTCGACGGCACCTCGTCGTAGCGCTCGAACTGCATGGTGTAGGTGGCCCGGCCCTGGGTGGCCGAGCGGAGGTCGGTCGAGTAGCCGAACATCTCGGACAGCGGCACGTAGCCGGTGACGACCTGCGCGTTGCCGCGCGGCTCCATGCCCTCGATGCGGCCACGACGACGGTTCAGGTCGCCGATGACGTCGCCCATGAACTCCTCGGGCGTGACGACCTCGACCTTGAAGATCGGCTCGAGCAGGACCGGGCTGGCCCGGCGCGCGGCCTCGTTGAAGGACATGTTCGCCGCGATCTTGAACGCGACCTCGGAGGAGTCGACCTCGTGGTACTTGCCGTCCACGACCGTGACCTTCACGTCGACCATCGGGTAGCCGGCCTTCGGGCCGGTGTCCATGCCCTCGGCCAGGCCCTTCTCGACGGCGTTGTGGTAGTCGACCGGGATCGCGCCGCCCTTGATCTTGTTCTCGAACACGAAGCCCTCGCCGGGCGCCGGCTCCATGTCGATGTAGACCACGCCGAACTGGCCCGAGCCGCCGGTCTGACGGACGAACTTGCCCTCGACGTGCTCGACCTTCTTGCGGACGGTCTCGCGGTAGGAGACCTGCGGCGTGCCGACGTTGGCCTCGACGTTGAACTCGCGGCGCATGCGGTCCACCAGGATCTCCAGGTGGAGCTCGCCCATGCCGGAGATCTCGGTCTGGCCGGTCTCCTCGTTCGTCTTGACCTGGAAGGTCGGGTCCTCCTCGGCCAGGCGCTGCAGGGCGACGCCCATCTTCTCCTGGTCGGCCTTCGTCTTCGGCTCGACGGCCACCGTGATGACCGGCTCGGGGAAGTCCATCGCCTCGAGGACGATCGCGTGGCTCGGGTCGCAGAGCGTGTCGCCCGTGTAGACCTGCTTGATGCCGACGGCCGCCGCGATGTCGCCCGCGTAGACGCGGTCGATGTCCTCGCGGTCGTTCGCGTGCATCATCAGGATGCGGCCGATGCGCTCGGTCTTGCCGGTGTTCGTGTTGAGCACCTTCGAGCCGGCCTCGAGCTGCCCCGAGTAGACGCGGAAGAACGTGAGCTTGCCGACGTAGGGGTCGGTCGCGATCTTGAAGGCGAGCGCGGCGAACGGCGCGTCGTCGTCCGACGGGCGCTCCTCCTCCGTCGTCTCGCCGTCCTTCGCCGTGACGATGCCCTTGATGGCCGGGACGTCGAGCGGCGACGGGAGGTAGTCGATGACCGCGTCCAGCAGCGGCTGCACGCCCTTGTTCTTGAAGGACGAGCCACACAGGACCGGGTTGATCGACAGCGCCAGCGTGGCCGCGCGGATCGCCTTCTTCAGGCGGTCGACCGGGATCTCCTGGTCCTCGAGGACGAGCTCCATGAGCTCCTCGTCGAAGTCCGCCACCGCGTCCACGAGGCGCTCGCGGGCGGCGTTGGCCTCGTCCGCGTAGTCCGCCGGGATGTCGATGACGTCGAGGTCCTTGCCGATGTCGTCCTTGTAGACGGTGGCCTTCATCTCGACGAGGTCGATGATGCCGGCGAACTCGGCCTCGGCGCCGATCGGCAGCTGGATCGGCACGGCGTTGGCGCCGAGGCGGTCGATCATCGTGGTGACGGACTTGCCGAAGTCGGCGCCCGTGCGGTCCATCTTGTTGACGTAGGCGATGCGCGGCACGCCGTAGTCGTTGGCCTGGCGCCACACCGTCTCGGACTGCGGCTCGACGCCGGCCACCGAGTCGAACACGGCCACGGAGCCGTCGAGGACGCGCAGCGAGCGCTGGACCTCGACGGTGAAGTCGACGTGACCGGGGGTGTCGATGATGTTGATGCGGTGCTTCTGCCACTCGGCGGTGGTGGCAGCGGAGGTGATCGTGATGCCACGCTCCTGCTCCTGCTCCATCCAGTCCATCGTCGCGGCGCCCTCGTGCACCTCGCCGATCTTGTACGTGCGACCGGTGTAGAAGAGGATGCGCTCCGTCGTGGTCGTCTTACCGGCGTCCACGTGCGCCATGATCCCGATGTTCCGGGTCTTCTCGAGGGAGTACTTACGCGGCATGAAAGAGCTTTCGAGGTACGCAGACGACTTGGTGAGGCAAGGACCGGGGGCTCCGCGGTGACGACACGCCGACGAGACCGGGGTCTCGGGGTCGTGCTGCGCCGTGGAGGTACTGCGAGTCGCGCCGAAGCGCGATCCGCCGCCCGGTTCTCCGGCGCGCAGGGCACCGGCACCAAATGGGCAGCGGCGATGGACTATAGCAGAGCCTCGCCGGGGCCCGAAGCCCGCGGAGCGGTCCGCTCTGCGACGTCCATCACGCTGACGGCGCCGGGGCGCCGTCGCGTCGAGGCAGCCTAGCGCACCGCGCCGGCGGAACGGCCCCGGGCGCCGCCCCTCCCCCGCGCCGCGCCGACGAACGCCGCGGCGGGCGGAGCCGCTGCCCGCGGCGCTGCGGCGCCCGCGGCCCGAAGACGACGAAGGCCCCGCGGTGCGGGGCCTTCGAGGACGGCGATCGGCGCGGGGCGCCGAGGCGCTACCAGCGGTAGTGCGCGAAGGCCTTGTTGGCCTGCGCCATGCGGAAGATGTCGTCCTTCTTCTTGTAGGCGCCACCCTGCTGCTTCTGCGCCTCGAGCAGCTCGTTCGCCAGGCGCGCGGCCATGGAGCGCTCACGGCGACCACGGGCGGCCTCGACGAGCCAGCGGATCGCCAGCGTGCGCGAGCGGCGGGCGGGCACCTCGACCGGGACCTGGTACGTCGCGCCACCGACGCGACGGGAGCGGACCTCGAGCTGCGGCGTGAGGGCCTTGATGGACTCCTCGAGCTGCTCGACCGGATCGCCCGACGTCTTCTCCGCGAGGATCGCGAGGGCGTCGTAGACGATCTTCTCGGCGGTGCTCTTCTTGCCGTCGAGCATCACCTTGTTGATGACCTGGTGAACCAGGCGCGAGCGGTGGACGGCGTCCGGCTCGAGCGTCCGGGTCACCGCGCTGGAGCGACGAGCCATGGGCTACTTCTTCCCCTTCTTGACGCCGTACCGCGAGCGCGACTGCTTGCGGTCGTTCACGCCGGCGGCGTCGTGCGACCCGCGCACGACCTTGTAGCGCACGCCCGGCAGATCCTTCACGCGGCCACCGCGGACGAGCACGACGGAGTGCTCCTGCAGGTTGTGACCCTCGCCGGGGATGTAGGCCGTGACCTCGATGCCGGAGCTGATGCGGACACGCGCGACCTTGCGCAGCGCGGAGTTCGGCTTCTTCGGCGTCGTCGTGTAGACACGGGTGCAGACGCCGCGGCGCTGGGGCGCGGCGACCTTCTTCTTGCGCCCCGGACCCGACTTGAGGCCGGGGGTGGAGAGCTTCTTCGCCTTGGGCTTGCGCCCCTTGCGGACGAGCTGACTGGTCGTGGGCATGCGACGGGGGACAATAGCAAGGTGACCGGGGGCGTGCTCCGCGCCCCGGCGGCCGCGTGCGGCGCCGGGTCGAAGCAGGCCCCCGCGGACTCAGACCCCGGCGGCCCCGGCGGGGACGGGGGCCGACGCCGCCCGCGGCGCGGGCAGGAGCGCGGCGGCGACGACGATCATGAAGAAGGCGGCGACCTGGACGGCGATGCCGACGGGGTCGGTCGCGATGGGATCGCCGAAGACGAGCAGGCCGCCGAGGATGCCGACGACGTTGGCGCCGGTGGCGGTGATCGAGATGACCTCGACCGCCCCGCCCTCCTGCAGCGAGCGGGCCGAGATGTAGTAGGCGGACACGGAGCCCGCTACGGCGACGAGGATCCAGGGCGTGAGCACGCTGCCCCCGGCCGCCAGCACGCCCGTCGTGGCCTTCACCGCGACGTTGCAGACGCCGAAGAGGACGCCCGCGGCGAGCCCCATGAGCGGGCCGCGCAGGTGCGCGCCGCGCTCGTGCTGCCCGCCGAGGACCAGCAGCGCGCCGAGCGCCAGCAGGCCGCCCTCGAACGCCGCGAGGACCATGACCCGGAAGCCGCTGTGGGAGTCGCTGGCCGCGGGCATGGCGACCACGAGCAGCGCGAGGCCCAGGCCGGTGAGCAGCAGCCCCGCCCACTGCCGGCGGCCGACGCACATCCCGAAGACGCGGTCGGCGAGCACGGCCACGAGGACGATGCCGCCGGCGAGCACCACCTGCACCACCGACATGGGCGCCAGGGCGATCGCCGCGGTGTGGAACGCCCAGCCGACGGCGCCGACGAGCATGCCGGCGGCGAACCACTTGCTCTTCCACAGCGCCAGCCCCGTGCGCACGGGATGGCGCACGTCGACCGCGGGGGCCTCGTTCGCCCCCCGGTGCTTGTAGAGGAAGCCGAGGTTGGCGGCGAGGGCGCTGAGGAGGGCGAAGACGATTCCGAGCTGCAGCATGGTGCGTGAGCGGTGGCCGGGTCGAGTGCTCGGGGCCACGGTCCGTGTACCCCGTCCTGCGTCGTTCATCGGCCGGTCGTGGGGCAACCGTAGCGTCTCGACGTCCGGTGGACCCCCGGTTCGGCGAAGGTTTGCGAGACCGCAACCGGACTGCCACGGAGTTGACACGCAACACCGTTCGGAACAGGGATTCCGTGCTCTGAGAGCCGGGTGGGCCGCCCCGTCGGCGGACGCGTGATCGAGCGGCCCGACCCGCTCGCGGGAGCCGGAACGCGACGCGCCCCGGCGAACCGGGGCGCGTGCGGCGGCGACCCCCGCGGGGGCGCCGGACCGCCGCCCCGGAGGGCGGCGGCGATGCGGTCGATCAGGCCTGGTCGTCGCCGGGCTGCGGCACGTCGAGCTCGATCAGCTCGTCCGCCAGGTCGCCCTGCGTGCCGCCGAGCTGCTCGAGGTCCCGCAGGTCCTGCGAGAGGTCGTCGCCGTACGGCTGCGCCCCCTCCAGCCCCAGGTCGCCGAGCAGGCCGTCGTCCTCGAGGAGGGCGACGTCACCGGCGTGCGGCAGCGGCTCCGTCGGCTCGATCTCGATGCGGCGGTAGTGGCGCAGGCCGGTCGCCGCCGGGATGAGCTTGCCGATGATGACGTTCTCCTTCAGGCCGAGGAGATCGTCGCGCTTGCCCTCGAGGGCGGCGTCGGTCAGCACCTTCGTCGTCTCCTGGAAGGAGGCGGCCGAGAGGAACGAGTCCGTGTTCAGCGAGGCCTTGGTGATGCCGAGGATGACCTCCTCGTACGTCGCCTTCTCGCCGCCCTGCTCCTCGATCTGCGCGTTGACGCGGAAGAACTCGTTCCGGTCGACGAACTGGCCGGGCAGGAAGTCCGTGTCGCCCTTCTGCTCCACGCGGACGCGCTTGAGCATCTGGCGCACGATCAGCTCGATGTGCTTGTCGTTGATGTCGACGCCCTGCGACTTGTAGACCGCCTGGACCTCCTTGACCAGGTACTGCTCGGTCGCGGTGCGGCCCTGGAGCTCGAGGAGCTCGTGCGGGTACAGCGAGCCCTCGTTGAGCTGCTCGCCGACGGTCACGCGCTGGCCCTCCTCGACGAAGAGGCGGGTGCGGCGCGGGAACGTGTAGCGGTGCTCGTCGCCCGCGGCGTCGGTGATGACGACCGTCAGCGCCTTGTCGGTGGACTCGACCGCGACGACGCCGTCGTGCTCGGCGATCTTCGCCAGGCCCTTCGGCTTGCGGGCCTCGAACAGCTCCACGACACGCGGCAGACCGTGCGTGATGTCCGCGCCGGCGACGCCGCCGGTGTGGAACGTGCGCATGGTCAGCTGGGTGCCCGGCTCGCCGATCGACTGGGCGGCGACGATGCCGACCGCGTCGCCGATGTCCGCGAGCTGGCCCGTGGCCATCGAGCGGCCGTAGCACGCCTGGCAGATGCCGGTCAGCGCCTCGCACTTGTGCACGGAGCGCACCGGGATCGTCGGGCGGTCCAGCGGCGTGCCCAGGCGCTCGAGCTCGACGACGCGCTGGTTGTCGATCTCCTCGCCCTTCGGGATCAGCACCTCGCCCTCGACCACGAGGTCCTGCGCGGCGATGCGGCCGGCCAGGTTCGGGTTGAGGTCGCCGGTCTCGTCGAACACCGGCAGCTCGATGTAGCCCTCGGTGCCGCAGTCGTGCTCACGGATGATCACGTCCTGCGAGACGTCGACGAGACGACGCGTCAGGTAGCCCGAGTCGGCCGTGCGCAGCGCGGTGTCCGCGAGGCCCTTGCGGGCGCCGTGGGTCGAGATGAAGTACTCGAGGACGTCGAGGCCCTCCATGAAGTTCGCCTTGATCGGCCGCTCGATGATCTCGCCCTTCGGGTTCGACATCAGGCCGCGCATGCCCGCCAGCTGACGGATCTGCTTCAGCGAGCCACGAGCCCCGGAGTTGGCCATCATGTAGATGGGGTTCCGGGAGTCGAAGTGCTGCTCCATGGCGTTGGCGACTTCCTCCGTCGCCTCGTTCCAGCGGTTGACGATCAGCTCGTGCCGCTCGTACTCCGTGATCAGGCCGTCCTCGTACTGCTCCTCGATCCCGGCGACGATGCCCTCGTACTTCTTGATGATCTCGCCCTTGCTCGGCGGGATCACGACGTCGTTCTTCGAGATCGTCACGCCGGCGCGCGTCGCGAACTCGAAGCCGAGGTCCTTGAACGCGTCGAGGACCGTGGCGATCGTGCTCGGGCCGTAGATCTGGACGAGCTGGTCGATGAACCGGCTCGTGTCCTTCTTCTTCATCGACTGGTTGATGAAGACGTACGTCGACGGGTCGTACTCGTCGCCGAGCGTCTCGATCAGCGCCCGCTCGATGCGGTCGTTGTAGATGACGCGGCCGAGCGTCGTGAGGACCGGCTCGCGGCCGTCGGCCCGGTACTCGACCAGGTCGTGCAGCTTCGAGCCGCCGTGCTGGTCGGCCAGGGTCGCCTCGGAGGCCGTGCGGAAGACGCGCGGCTTCGGCAGGTCGGAGGGCCACTCGCCGGCGTAGAGCTTGCGGTGCAGCTCCTCCAGCTCCGTGGGCTCCGGCCCGAGCGTGACGTAGTAGCCGCCGATGACCATGTCCTGCGACGGCGTGGCGAGCGGCTGCCCGTTCGACGGCGACAGGATGTTGTTGCTCGAGAGCATCAGCAGTCGCGCCTCGGCCTGGGCCTCGGCGGACAGCGGGACGTGCACGGCCATCTGGTCGCCGTCGAAGTCCGCGTTGAACGCGGCGCAGACGAGCGGGTGAACGCGGATGGCCTTGCCCTCGACGAGCACGGGCTCGAACGCCTGGATGCCGAGGCGGTGGAGCGTGGGCGCGCGGTTGAGCAGCACCGGGTGCTCCTGGATGACCTGCTCCAAGACGTCCCAGACCTCCTCGCGCGACTCGTCCACGAGGCGCTTGGCGGCCTTGATGTTCTGCGCGTCCTTGCGCTCGACGAGCTGGGCCATGATGAACGGCTTGAACAGCTCGAGCGCCATCAGCTTCGGCAGGCCGCACTGGTGCAGACGCAGCGACGGGCCCGACACGATCACGGAGCGGCCGGAGTAGTCGACGCGCTTGCCGAGCAGGTTCTGGCGGAAGCGGCCCTGCTTGCCCTTGAGCATGTCGGACAGCGACTTCAGCGGACGGTTGCCGGGGCCCGTCACCGGGCGGCCGCGGCGGCCGTTGTCGAAGAGCGCGTCGACGGACTCCTGAAGCATGCGCTTCTCGTTGTTCACGATGATCTCGGGCGCGCCGAGGTCGAGGAGCCGCTTGAGGCGGTTGTTGCGGTTGATGACCCGGCGGTACAGGTCGTTCAGGTCCGAGGTCGCGAAGCGGCCGCCGTCCAGCTGCACCATCGGGCGCAGATCGGGCGGGATGACCGGGACGGCGTCCAGGATCATCATCTCGGGCTTGTTCGGCTGCGCGTAGTACGGCGCGTTGTCCGGGTCGTAGAACGCGGACAGGACCTTCAGGCGCTTGACGGCGCGCTGCTGCTTCTGGCCCTTGCCGTTCTTGACGAGGTCCTCGAGGTCCTCGCGCTCGTGCTTCAGGCAGATGCCCGGCTGGTCGCGGACGTCGAGGTCCATGCCCGGCTGGCGCTCGGGATCGACGTCGCGGCGCGGGGCCTCGCGGTCGTACTCCGGCTTGAGGAGCATGAGCTCGCGGATGTGCTCCGCGCCCATGCCGCCGCCGAAGTACTCGCCGTAGCCGTACGGCGAGCCGAAGCGCATCTTGAGCTCGCGGAAGAACGTCTCGTCCGCGATCACCGTCTGCGGGACGAGGTCGTCCTTCTCGATCGGCTTGTCGGTGTAGGCCTTCAGCGGCCACTCCTCGCCCTCGGCGGGCGGGTCGTCGCTCGGCTCGAGCTTGTTCGCGAAGAGCTTCCACACCTCGCGCAGGCGGGCGCGGGACTCCTCGTAGTGCGAGCGGAGGTCGTCGATCTCGGCCGTGAGGCTCTTCTTCGTGTCCGCCAGGTGCTTCTTGCGCTCGTCGTCCGTCAGCTTGCCGACGGCGATGTCGAGCGACTCGGCCCACAGGTGGTCCTCGTCCGAGAAGCCGTCCTGGGAGCCGTCCTGCAGGTACTGGGTGCGGGCGGCGAGGGACTTCTCGAGCGCGTCGAGCTCGTCCTTCTCCATGGCGGCGGACTGGTCGAGGTCCTCCTGCACCTGCTGCTCGAGCTCGGGCAGGTCGCGCCAGCGCGCCTCCTGGTCGACCCAGGTGATGATGGACGCCGCGAAGTACAGGATCTTCTCGAGCTCCTTCGGAGCCATGTCGAGGAGGTACCCGATGCGGGAGGGGACGCCCTTGAAGAACCAGATGTGGCTCACGGGGGCCGCGAGGTCGATGTGGCCCATCCGCTCGCGGCGGACCTTCGAGCGGGTCACCTCGACGCCGCACTTCTCGCAGATGATGCCCTTGTAGCGGACGCGCTTGTACTTGCCGCAGTAGCACTCCCAGTCCTTGGTCGGACCGAAGATGCGCTCGCAGAAGAGGCCGTCGCGCTCCGGGCGGAGCGTGCGGTAGTTGATGGTCTCCGGCTTCAGGACCTCACCGGAGGACCAGGAGCGGATCTGCTTCGAGGAGGCGAGGCCGATCTCGATGGCGTCGAACGTGTTGATGTCGTGCACGGTGTGGGGATTCCCTGTCGTGTGCTTGGCGGGGCGGGGTCGGCCCGGCGCCCCCTGGGGAGGGGGCGCCGGAGAGCCGTTCCCTACGCCTCGTCCTCCGCTGCCGGCGCGTCAGCGCCGGCGTCCGCCTGCACGGTGGCCTCGCCGGCCACCGCGGGGGACTCGTCGTCGGTGTCGGTCGCGCCACCGGTCTGCTCGTCGGCCGCCTCGTCGCCGAGGTCGGCGCGCACGCCGCCCAGGTCGATGCCGAGCTCCTCCGCCGCGCGCAGCAGCTCGTCCTCGTCGTCGACGCCGCCCTCGACGCCCTCGTCGTGGATCTCGCGCACGTCGAGCGAGAGGGCCTGCATCTCCTTCAGGAGCACCTTGAAGGACTCGGGGACGCTCGGCTCGGCGATGTTCTCGCCCTTGACGATCGCCTCGTAGGCCTTCACGCGCCCGACGGTGTCGTCGGACTTGATCGTGAGCATCTCCTGCAGCGTGTAGGCCGCGCCGTACGCCTCGAGCGCCCAGACCTCCATCTCGCCGAAGCGCTGGCCGCCGAACTGCGCCTTGCCGCCCAGCGGCTGCTGGGTGACGAGCGAGTACGGGCCGGTCGCGCGGGCGTGGATCTTGTCGTCGACGAGGTGGTGCAGCTTCAGGATGTACATGAAGCCGACGGTCACCTGCTCGTCGAACGGCTCACCGGTGCGGCCGTTGAAGAGCGTCACCTTGCCGGACGCCTGGGTGCCCTCCGGGCGGGACGTGTCGACGTCCATCCGGATCGCGCCGCCCTGCGACGTGTGGTGCTCCTGCCACTTCACGAGCGCCTTGTCGACGTCGGCGACGGACGCGCCGTCGAAGACCGGCGTCGAGACGTAGACGCCGCCGCGGTCGTTCTGGTCGCGCTGCTCCCAGGCCTCGGTCCCGTCGGGGAACCAGCCCTGCGCCGCGGCCCAGCCGAGGTGGATCTCGAGCACCTGCCCGACGTTCATGCGCGACGGCACGCCCAGCGGGTTGAGGATGACGTCGACCGGGGTGCCGTCCTCCAGGAACGGCATGTCCTCGATGTCGACGATCTTCGAGATGACGCCCTTGTTGCCGTGGCGGCCGGCGAGCTTGTCGCCCTCGGAGATCTTGCGCTTCTTCGCGACGAAGACGCGCACGAGCTCGTTGACGCCGGGCGGCAGGTCGTCGCCCTCGTCCTTGTGGAACGTCTTGACGTCGATGACGACGCCGCCCTCGCCGTGCGGCACCTTCAACGAGGTGTCGCGGACCTCGCGCGCCTTCTCCTTGAAGATCGCGCGGATCAGCTTCTCCTCCGCCGTCAGCTCGGTCTCGCCCTTCGGCGTGACCTTGCCGACGAGCAGGTCGCCCGCGCCGACCTCGGCGCCGACGCGGACGATGCCGCGGTCGTCGAGGTTGCGCAGCGACTCCTCCGCGCGGTTCGGGATGTCGCGGGTGATCTCCTCGTCGCCGAGCTTCGTCTGGCGCGCGTCGATCTCGTACTCCTCGATGTGCACCGAGGTGAGCTCGTCGTCGGAGACGAGGCGGCGCGACAGGATGATCGCGTCCTCGAAGTTGTAGCCCTCCCACGACATGAAGGCGACCATGAGGTTCTTGCCCAGGGCCATCTCGCCCTTGCTCGTGGAGGAGCCGTCCGCGAGGACCGCGCCGGCCGCGACCTCCTGGCCGCGCTTCACGAGCGGGCGCTGGTGCAGCAGGTTGCCCTGGTTCGAGCGCTCGAACTTCTCGAGGTGGTACTCGTCCCGGCCCTCGGCGTGCTCGACGACGATGCGCTTGGCGTCGACGTACTTGACCGTGCCGGCGTTCGTCGCCAGCACCACGTCGCCGGAGTCCTGGGCGGCGCGCGCCTCCATGCCCGTGCCGACGCGCGGGGCGTCGGTCTTGAGCAGCGGCACGGCCTGGCGCTGCATGTTCGCGCCCATGAGCGCGCGGTTCGCGTCGTCGTGCTCGAGGAACGGGATCATCGCCGTGGCGACGGACCAGATCTGCTGCGGCGACACGTCCATGAGCGTGACCTGCTCACGGGGGACCACGACGTACTTGCCGGCCTGCGTGCGGCAGAGGACCTCGTCCTCCTTCAGGGTGCCGTCCGCGTCGAGCGGGGCGTCGGCCTGGGCCGCGAGGTGCTCCTCCTCCTGCGTGGCGTCCAGGTGGACGACCTCGCCGGTGACGCGGCCGTTCTCGACCACGCGGTACGGGGTCGTGACGAAGCCGTGCTCGGAGACCTGGGCGTACGCCGACAGCGAGCCGATCAGGCCGATGTTCGGGCCCTCCGGCGTCTCGATCGGGCACATGCGGCCGTAGTGCGTCGGGTGGACGTCGCGGACCTCGATGGGCGCGCGCTCGCGCGTCAGGCCGCCGGCGCCCAGCGCCGACAGGCGGCGGCGGTGCGTCAGGCCCGAGAGCGCGTTGTTCTGGTCCATGAACTGCGAGAGCTGCGAGGAGCCGAAGAACTCCTTCAGCGCCGCGGAGACCGGGCGGATGTTCACGATCGACTGCGGCGTGATCGTGTCCTCGTCCTCCGTCGTGAGGCGCTCGCGGACGACGCGCTCCATGCGGTAGAGGCCGACGCGGAAGGCGTCCTGGATCAGCTCGCCGACCGTGCGCAGGCGACGGTTGCCGAAGTGCTCGTACTCGTCGAGCAGGTCGGCGACGGGCTCGCGCGGCATCGCGGCGGCCTCGGCGGCGTAGTCCTTGATCTCGACGTCGTCGTCCTCGGGGATGCCGAGCTCGCGCGGCAGGCGGATGAGCTCCGCGATCAGCGCGTAGATGTCCTCGGGCGTCAGGTGCCGCGTCTCGAGGTCGATGTCGAGGTTCAGGCGCGAGTTGAGCTTGTAGCGGCCGACGCGCGTCAGGTCGTAGCGCTTGGGGTCGAAGAACAGCGTCTGCAGGAGCGCGTACGCGGCGTCGACCGTCGGCGGCTCGCCGGGGCGCTGCTTCTTGAACAGCTCGATGAGCGCGCCCTTCTTCGTGCGCGTCGCCTCGGTGTCCGTGAGGAGGGTGTTGCGGATGTAGGCCGAGCCCTCGAAGCGGTCGAGGAGCGTCTGGTCCAGCGCGTCGACGTCGGCGTCCGACTCCTCGACGTCCGCGTCCAGCTCGGGGTTGTACTCCATCGCCCGGAGGAGCACGGTGACCGGCAGCTTGCGCTTGCGGTCGATGCGGACGAAGACCTTGCCCTTCTTGTCGATCTCGAGCTCGAGCCACGAGCCGCGGGCCGGCATGAGGTTCGCGACGAAGACCTGCTTCTCGCGGTCCTTCGGCTCCATGAGGTAGGCGCCGGGCGAGCGGACGAGCTGCGTGACGACCACGCGCTCCGTGCCGTTGACGATGAAGGTGCCGCGCTTCGTCATCCACGGGAAGTCGCCCATGAAGACGGACTGCTCGCGGATCTCGCCGGTCTCGCGGTTGACGAACGCGACCTCGACGGAGAGCGGCCGCGAGTACGTCTGGCCCTTCTCCTTGCACTCGGCGAGGGTGTGCGTCTCCTCGCCGAACTCGAGCTCGCCGAACTCCACGGCGAGGTTGCCCGTGTAGTCCTCGATCGGGCTGATGTCGTCGATGGTCTCTCGGAGTCCGCCGCCCTCAGCATCCACGAGCCAGTCGAACGACCGGCGCTGGATGTCGATGAGGTTGGGGACGTCGAGGACCTGATCCAGACGCGCAAAGGTGCGACGCGTGCGCAGGGCGTTGACCGTGGACAAGGCGGGCGACTCCTCGGGGGTGTCGTGTATCGGGCGAGGATCCGCGACCGGACGCGCCACGAGGACGGCGGACGGACAGCGAACAGAGGAAAACTAGCACACGGGGATCTGAACCCCCGTGGGAGGGCGGTCGACGCTCACGGACCCCGTCCGCAGGCCCGCGTATGTGGCGCGGGACCCGATGGGTGGACGGCTGCGACTATCGGTCGACAGCGGCATTGTAGGGGAAACGCCCGAGCGGCGACGGGGCGTGCGGCCCGCGGCCCCGGCCCTGCCGTGCCCGCCGTCACGAGCGCGCGCGATCGTCCCCCCGCCCCGGAACGACGACGGCCCGCCCCCGCGGTGCGGGGACGGGCCGGGTCGGCGGTCGCGGCGGCCGGGGCGCAGGCCCCGGCGGGCCGGATCAGCGGCTCAGGCGGACGGTGATCGTCCGGGCCTTCTGGCCCTTGGCCTTCAGGACCAGCTTCGCCGTGCGGACGCGCTTGCCGCGGAGCGCCTTCGCCGCCGCGCCCTTCGCCTTCAGGCGGACGGTGACCTTGCCGCCGGCACCGATGCGGAAGCTGGCCGTGGCCAGGACCGCGCCCTTGCGCAGCGACGTGCCGCCGACGGCGCTCGTGGCGGTGAGCGTCGCCGTGCCGGACGTCGGCGCGCCGGCCTTCGAGCGGACCACCGCGGTGACCGTCGCGCGGCTGCCCGTCGCCGCGACCTTCAGCGTCGCGGTCCGGAGCGACAGCGTCGACGCGGCCAGCGGCGCGCTGCCCGTGCCCGTCGAGCCCGTGCCCGTGGAACCCGTGCCCTGGGGGGCCGGCGCAGGGGCGGGCGCGGGGGCCGGGGCAGGCGCCGGGGCGGGCGCCGGGGAGGGCGCCGGGGCGGGCGCCGGGGAGGGCGCCGGATCCTCGGCCACCGGGCCGGCGGCGGCGGTCGCGCGGAACGTCGCGGTGGCGCTGTCGTCCGCCGTCGTGGCGTCCTCCGTGCTGGTGGTGACCGACGCGGTGTTCGCGACGTCCTTCACCGCGGTCTCGCCGCCCGTGCGGGTGCCGAGGCAGAGCAGGCCGATCGTGGCGTGCAGCGTCTGGTCGGTCGGGTTGTAGAACCGGAAGTCCCGGTTGACCGGCTCCGGGTCGTTGCCGAGCGAGACGAGGCCCGGGGCGATCTGCGTCGAGGCCGCGATCCCCTTGCCGTCGCCGCACTCCACGCGCTCCACGATCTTGTCGTTCGTGGCCGCGCTCGGGCGCACGTCCACCTCACGGGTGCGGGCGTAGAGGTCGAGCTCGTGCGCGTGGCCGTTCGCGACCCCCGTCGTGACCGACAGGCAGCGGACCGCGAACGACGCGTCCGTGAACTCCGGGACGGTCACCGCGAAGCGCCAGGTCGCGCCGTCGCGGAACGAGCCCTCGACCGTGGCGTCGCCGCCGTCGAACGTGGTGCCCGGCGCGATCGGCACGCGGCCCGGGCCGCAGGTCAGGACGACCGTGTGACGCCCGGCGGTGAGCCTCTCGTTCGAGACGACGGGCTTCGAGACCAGGAGGTCGTGGCGGTGACCGGAGACCTCCGTGGTCTGCTGGGTCACGCAGACGACCGTCACCTTCGCGTGGAGCAGGCCGGCCGTGTCGTTGCGGGCCGTGCCCGTCCAGCCGCGGCCGTCGTCCGTCCCGCGGCTGGAGAGGACGCGCACGTCGGAGAAGCTGCCGGCGTTCTGCGCCGTGTCGTCGAGGCGGACGCTGCCGTCCGTCGCGAGGTAGCCCGACGGGCAGGTCGTCACCTGGCTCTTCGTCGCGTGCGCCGCAACCGGGAAGTCCGATTCGATCTTCGTGATGTCGAGCTGGTGGTTGGCGTTCGGATCCGGGTTGGAGGCGATCGCGTCGACCGTCGTGCGGACGAGGATCGTCTTGGCGGTCCCGGCCGCGACGGTGCCGAGCGTGCAGGTGAGCTGCGCGCCGGCGTTCGTGCAGACGGCGCCGCCGCCGGTCGCCGAGGCGAACGTCGTGCCGGCCGGGAGCGTGTCGGTGACGACGACGTCCTGGGCGGCCGCGGGACCGGAGTTGGTCGCCGTCAGCGTGTACGTGACGGTCTCGCCCGGCTTGGCCTGCGTCGTGGAGGCGGTCTTCGCGATCGAGAGGCCGGCCGTCTTCACGACGGGGACGGCGATGGCGGCGGCGTTGTTGGACGGGTCGGAGTCGTTCCCAGCGAAGACGCGCGCGTCAGCGGCGACGGTGTCGCCCACGTCCTGTGTGACCTTGACCGTCAGCACGACCTGGACGCTCGAGTCCTTGCCGAGCTGCTTCGGATCGAGGGTGCACAGCGCGTACCGGCGCTGGTCGACGTCGCCCGCTGCGGGCGCCGTGACGGCGCAGCTCGCCCCGCTCGCACCGACGAACGACGTGCCGTCCGGAACGGGGATACGCAGGGTGGGCGACGACGGCGCAGCAGGACCAGCGTTCTTGACGGTCGCCGTCAGCTTCAGCGTCTCACCGGCGCTCGTGCGGCCGGCGCTGCTGGCGAGCGTGACCGACAGGTCGCTCGCGGTCTGCACCGGCGTGCTCGTGGCGGCGCTGTTGTCGTCGACGTTCGCGTCCGCCTCGACGCTCTTCGCGGTCGCGAGGGTCGCGACCGACGCCGGGGCGTTGCCCTGCGCGACCGTGAGCGGGACCGCGATCGCCGCGGCCGTCGCCTTGGCGTCGATCGTGCCGAGCGCGCACGTGACGATGTCGCCGTTCTTCGCGTCCGTCACCACCGCGCAGCGCGAGTCGAGCCCGGCCTCCACCACGGTGGTGCCCGCCGGGACCGGGAAGGTCACCGTGCTGCCGGTCGCGGAGGAGCCGCCCTTGTTCTCGACGCCGACCCTCCAGGTGTAGGTGCTGCCGGCATCGAGGATCTTCGGCGCGCCGTCGATCACGTTCGTGACGACGAGGTCGACCGGCTCCACGGCCACCGTGGCCGCGGCCGCGTTGTCGTCGGCGTTCGGATCGGTCTCCGTGCCCGCGACGGACGCGGTGTTGCGGAGGGTGCGGCCGGCGGTGCCGGCGGCCGCCTTGGCGACGACGGTGAACCGCTTGGTGTCGCCGCTCGCGAGCGGGCCGACGGCGCACGTGACGGTGCCGCCGCCGGCGGTGCCGGAGCAGCCCGGCGCGGACACGAGCACGAGGCCGGTGGGCAGCGTGTCGGTGAGGACCGCGCCGGTGGAGCCGCTCGGCCCGGCGTTGCGGACGTCGAGGTCGTAGGTGACCTCGTCGCCGACGGCGACGTCCCCGGCGCGGACCGTCTTGGTCAACGACAGGTCGGCCACGCGGGTGGGCGTGCCCGTGGACGTGCCGGCGTTGTTCGTCAGGTCGCCGTCGCCGCCGCCCGCGACGGTCGCGGTGTTGGAGACCGCGCCGTCACCCGCGCCCACCGTCGTGTGGATCGCGATCGCGGGGTAGGAGGCGCCGGCCGCGAGCGGGTCGTTGCGCGTGCAGGTGAACGTCCGGTCCGACGTCGTGCAGGACCAGCCCTGGCCCTCGACGGCGGGGGTGCCGCGCGGGGTCAGGCGCGCGGGCAGCGGGTCGGTCACGGTGACCGTCCCCTGCGTCGCGGCGTCGCCGCCGTTGCGGACCCGGACGGCGTAGTCGTAGTCGCTGCCCTCGGTGAACGAGCCCGAGCCCGTCTTCGTGACCGTCAGGTCGGGGGAGCGCACCGTCGCGGTGGCGGAGGACTCGGCCGTCAGCGGCGTGCCGAGGCTGGCCGAGTTGAAGGAGGACGTCGCGAGGTTGACGACGTCGGTCCTCGACGCGATGGCGGGGCTGGGACCGCCGACCGTGACCTCGAAGGTCACCCGGTAGTCCGTGTTGACGGCCAGCGTGCCGCCGGCGGTCGCGGTCGAGCCGCTGCCGATGCGCGCGACGATCCGGCGGTTCGCGGCGTCGTACTCGGCGCGGTCGTCGCCCGCGGCGTCGGTCGCGGCCGCGGTGCTCGTGCCACCCGCGGCCGGGGACACGGCGAGCGTGCCGGCCCGGTACGTCGTGTTCGCCGGGACCGGGTCGCGGAGCACGAAGCCCGTGGCGCCGTCCTGGCCGGTGTTGCGGCCGGCGATCGTGTAGCGCAGGCGGTCGCCCTGCTCCACGGGGTCGTCGGCGGCCTTGCCGGGCGTGACGTTGGCGACGGTCTTCGTCTGCTCGACCTTCGGGGCGTACAGGTCCGTCGCGAACGTGACGACGCCCGGGGCGTAGACGTCGCTCGACGTCGTCAGGCCGATCGTGGCGCTCGTGGCGTTGTTCGCGATGTACGAGTTGTCCACGCCGAGCATCGCGACGTCGAAGCCCAGGTTGTTCGCGAAGCTCGGCGTGCGGCCGTCGCGCAGCTGCCCGTCGCGGCTGATGCGCGAGTCGAAGAAGTTCGTGGCGGGGTGCTGCGCGTCGCTGAGCGTCTTGCCGTTGAGCGTGGCGCCGTCGCCGGCGTAGCCCGCGTCGCCCTCGTAGGCGACGAAGCCGAGCGTCGTCTTCACGGGGCCGGCCGGCGGCGTCTTGAAGCCCGAGACCGAGATCGTGCCCGAGCCCCCGCTCGAGATCGTCTTCAGGCCGTCGAAGATCGTCAGGTTGCGGGCGGGCTGCGTCGTGTCGCGGTAGGCGACGACGAGCGACCAGCCGGCCAGCGTGTCCCCGCCCGTGGAGGCCTGGACGTTGGCGACCGTGTAGGTGCCGGCGCCCGCGGCCTTCACGAGCGAGGTGACGTCGGCGACGCCCTGGTAGATGCCCTGCGAGCCCTCGTCGGTGGTGCCGGTGACGGTCTCGTAGCCCGTGCCGCCCGGCACCCGGAGCTTGACCGTGCCGCGCGCGCCGGCGTTCGGCGCCGACTGGCCGCCGGAGCCGGCGGCCGTCCGGGCGCCCCAGTACAGGCCGGCGTAGAGCACCGTGGCGCCCTTGGGCAGCCCGAGCGCCGCGCGGCTGGAGTTGAACGTCGAACGGTCGTCGTCGACGTCGACGTAGTCCATGTCGTACGCGTTGTTCGTCAGCGCGGCGCTCGACTGGGTCGTCGTCCCGGACGCCTGGGAGCCCGTGCAGCCGGACGCCGACGACGGGCAGGTCATCAGCGTGTTGCCGACGATGTCGATGTCGCCCGTGTCGTTCGTCGAGAAGCGGGGCGTGAACGCGCGGTCCGCGGCGTGGGCGCCGGTCGCGGCGGCCAGCCCGAAGGCGGCGACGAGGAGGAGCAGGACGGCGAGCGCGGACGAGCGCCGCCGTGCCGCACGGGAGGGAGAAGGCACGAGGACTGGCATCGACACGGGCATCGCCTTACTTGAACGTCCGGACGGGACGGCCGGACGCATGTTGGGGGCAGGGCATGGACGCGACGGTACGAGCGGCGCGTATCGGACCGGCATCAGAAGCCGCCTTCGGAGGTGTCATCACCCCCCTGTCGGGGCGGGCCGTCGACTCCCCCCCCCGGACGATCGTCTCGTGCCCGCCGCGTCGTGGCCGGAAACGACGACGGGCCGCCCGAAGGCGGCCCGTGGCGGGCGCCGGCGGTCGCGCGGGGCGACCGGTCGGCGTCGGGAGGCGGCGCGTGCGCCGCCCGGTGCTACTTGAGGGTGACGGTGGCGCCGGCCTCTTCGAGCTCGCCCTTGAGCTTCTCGGCCTCGTCCTTGTCCAGGCCCTCCTTGATGGCGCCCGGAGCCTCGTCCACCAGCGCCTTGGCCTCCTTCAGGCCCAGGCCCGTGGCGGCACGGACGACCTTGATGACGCCGATCTTCTTGTCACCGGCGGACTCGAGGATCACGTCGAAGGAGCTCTGCTCCTCGGCGGCGGCGCCACCGGCGTCGCCACCACCGGCGGCCGGGGCGGCAGCGGCGACGGCGGTCGCCGACACGCCGAACTCCTCCTCGAGCGCCTTGATGCGCTCGGCCAGCTCGAGCACCGAGATGCTCTTGAGCTCGTCAATCCACTCCTGCGTGGTAGCCATAATCAGGTTCTCCTGTGTGCGATTCGGGTGGGTCTAGCGGGTTGCGGCGGAACTACGCCGACGCACCCGACTCGTCGGCCGACGCGGCAGCGTCGGCCTCGTTGCCGGCGTCGCCCTCGGCGGCGCCGTCCTCGGCCGGGGCGGAGGCCGTCGCGGGGGCATCCCCGGACGGGATCTCGCCCGACTCCTTCTTCTCCTGCACGCCGGCGAGGGCGATGGCGAGGCCGCCGACCAGACCGCCCAGGCTGCGCGCCAGGCCGGTGATCGGGGACGCGACCATGCCGACCAGCTGGCCGTAGAGGGCCTCGCGGGAGGGCAGCTTCGAGATCGCGGTGATCTCGTCGGGGCTCAGCTGCTTGCCGTCCATGACGCCGCCCTTGAAGGACGGCAGGTCGCCGTTCGCCTTCGCGAACGTCGTGATGGCCTTGGCGGCAGCGGCCACGTCGCCCTTGACGTACGTCAGGGCGGTCGGGCCGGCGAGGAAGTCGCGCAGCGGCTCCGCGGTCTCGCCGACCTCGGAGATGGCGATGCCCGTCAGCGTGTTCTTCGCGACGGTGAGGGACGCGTCGCTGTCGCGCAGCTGCCCACGGAGCTCGGCCGCCTGGGTGACGGTGAGGCCGCGGTAGTCGACGACGAGGACCGCTTCGGACGCGCTGATGTTCTCGGCGATCTCCTTGACCGCCGCTGTCTTCTGTTCCCGGTTCATGGGCCTCCTGTCCCGGGCTTCCGGCCGTCGGGCGACGGCCTGCCGGAGGTCTTCGGGGGCGACGAGGGGGTGTGTTCGTCTCCGCTAGGCGGCGACCGGCACACCCTCCTCGACGCTCACACGTGCGGTGGTCGGGTCGATCTTCACGCCCGGGCCCATGGTCGAGGCCACGGTCACGGTGCGGATGTAGCGACCCTTCGCGGCGGACGGCTTCGCGCGGTTGATCTCCTCGAGGACCGCGGCCAGGTTCTCGACCAGGGCCTCGGGCGCGAACGACGTCTTGCCGATCGTCAGGTGGACGATGGCGGTGCGGTCGGTGCGGTACTCGACCTTGCCGGCCTTGGACTCCTCGACGGCCTTCGCGACGTCCATCGTCACGGTGCCGACCTTCGGGTTCGGCATCTTGCCCTGCGGGCCGAGGACGCGGCCGAGACGACCGACGAGCGGCATCTGGTCCGGCGTCGCGATGACGACGTCGAAGTCCGAGAAGCCCTCCTCGATGCGCTTGGCGAGGTCGTCCGTGCCGACGAAGTCGGCGCCGGCGGCCTCGGCCTCGGCGGCCTTGGGCCCCGCGGCGAAGACGGCGATCGTGACGGACTTGCCCAGGCCGTTCGGCAGGGCGATGGTGCCGCGCAGCTGCTCGTCCGCGTGGCGGACGTTCAGGCCGGTGCGGATGTGCACCTCGACGGACTCGTCGAACGACGCGCGCGAGAGCTGCTTGACCAGCGCGATGGCCTCGGCGGCGTCGTACTCGCGGGTGCGGTCGACCTTCGCGCGGGCGGCGACGAACTTCCTACCGTGCTTGGGCATCAGGCCTCAACCTCCACGCCCATCGAACGGGCGGTGCCGGCGATGATCTTCTTCGCGGCGTCGATGTCGTTGGCGTTCAGGTCCGCCATCTTCTTCTCGGCGATCTGCGTGAGCTGCTCCGCGGTCAGCGTGCCGACCTTCGTCTTGTGCGGCTCGCCGGAGCCCTTGGCCAGGTTCATCGTCTGCTTGATGAGCACCGCGGCCGGCGGGTTCTTCGTGACGAAGGTGAACGTGCGGTCCTCGTAGACCGTGATCACCACGGGGATGATCGTGCCGGCGTCCTGCTGCGTGGCGGCGTTGAACGCCTTGCAGAACTCCATGATGTTGAGCCCGTGCTGACCAAGCGCAGGACCCACCGGCGGGGCCGGGGAGGCCTGTCCGCCGACGGCCTGCAGCTTGATCTGGGTCAGAACCTTCTTCGCCATCTCAGATCTTCTTCACTTGATCGAAGCCCACCTCGACCGGGGTCTCCCGGCCGAAGATGGACACAAGAACCTTGAGCTTGCCGGCGTCCGGGGAGACCTCTGCGATCTCGCCCGAGAAGTCCGACAGGGGGCCGGCGACGACCTTGACGGACTCGCCGACGGTGAACTGCGCTCGCGCCTGCGCCTTCGTGGGCTGCTGGGCGCGCTTGAGGAGACGGTCGATCTCCTCGCCCGTCAGCGGGATCGGCTCGTCGCCGGCACCCACGAACCCGGTCACGCCGGGCGTGCCCTTCACGAGCTGCCAGGAGTCGTCGTTCAGGTCCATCTGGACGAGGACGTAGCCGGGCATCGTCCGCTTCTCGGACGTGACCTTCTGGTTGTCCTTGACCTCGGTGACGGTCTCCGTGGGCACCACGATCTGGCGCACGGCACGCCGCTGCCCGAGCGTCACCAGACGGTGCTCGAGCCTCTGCTTCACCTTGGCCTCGTGCCCGGAGAAGGTGTTGACGACGTACCAGCGATACATGGGAATGGGGTGCGGCGGAGCGCTAGATGATCCACTCGACGAGCTTCGACGCGAGCGCGTCCACGCCGCCGAGGAAGGCTCCGGCGAGCAGCACGAACACGATCACGACGCCGGTGCCCTGGGCGACCTGGGTGCGGTCGGGCCAGCGCACGCGGCGCAGCTCGGCCCAGGAGGCACGGAGGAACCCCGGGAAGCGGCGCAGGCCGCCGCCCGGCGCGGGCGCCGCGGCGACCGCGGCCTCGGTGGAGGCCGGAGCCTCGGACGGTCCCCCGGCGGGGGACGTCGTCAGGCGCGGGCGGTCGTCGTGGTCCTCAGCAGCCATGGGCGTGTCGAAGCGGGTCGCGCGGTCAGGCGCCTACCGCGTCTCCTTGTGGGACGTGTGCTGACGGCACCAGCGGCAGTACTTGCTGATCGTCAGCCGGTCGGGCGTGTTGCGCTTGTTCTTCTTGGTCTGGTAGTTGCGCCGCTTGCAGACCTCGCACGCGAGGGTCGCAGCGACACGAACATCTCCGCGGGCCATCTTGGGCTCCCGTACGCGATGCGGTCGAAGTCACCTGGACCGGTCAGGGGCGACCGGACAAGACGGACCTACACGAGGCAGGTCCGGCGAGGGAGCATAGCGAAGTCCGTCGCGAACCGTCCCCCGGTCCGGGGCCGGCGCTACGCCCGGGCGCTCGTCTGCGGGTCCAGCCGGGTCATGGTGACACGCGCCTGGGGCTCGGCGCGCGCCCGTCCCCGGTAGACGCCCCGGATCGGCGGCACGTCGCCGTAGTGCCGGCCGTGCCCGATCTTGACGTGGGTGGGGCCCGCGAGCACGCCGTTCGTCGGGTCGGCGCCCACCCACACGGGCTCGTCCCGCTCCCCCGGGCCCGGAAGCAGCGCCTCGACCCACGCGTGCGTGGCGACCTCGAGCGAGTCGGCGCCCCCGTCCGGCGACGCCGCCCACAGGTAGCCGGACACGTAGCGGGCCCCGATGCCGTGGCCGCGCAGCAGCACGGTCGCCAGGTGGGCGAAGTCCTGGCAGACCCCGCCGCCCTGGGTGAGGAAGTCGTCGACCGTCGAGCCCACGAACGTCGCCTGCGTGTCGTAGACGAAGCGGTCGCGCAGCAGCTCGCACAGCAGGCGCACGGTGGCCGCCGGCGAGGTGCCCCGCGTCAGGCGCAGCAGCTCGGCGGTCCGCTCCGCCGGCGGGTCGCCCGCGAGCGGCAGCAGGAACTCGCCCGCCGCTGTCTCGTACGCGGCGGTGGCGACGGCCTCCCACGGGGCCTCCGGCGGCGGCTCGGGCGCGCTCGTCGTCACCCGGGCGCGGACCTCGATCGTCAGGTGGTCGTGCGGCCGGTCGATGCCGAACTCGACGACCTCGGTCCCGAAGTAGTCGACGTACCGGTGCAGGCGCGTCTCCGGATCCGTGCGGACGTGGAACTCGTCGCAGCGCTGGAGCGACGTCGTCGCGGGCCGGGCGCGCAGGGCGTTGAGGTTGTCGACGACCTCGCCGTCGTAGCGGTACTCGGTCAGGTAGTCGATCGCGAAGTGCACGGCGCGGGGAACGATGGCAGGCGCTCAGGCGACGCTGAACGCGGTGGGACGGAGGGCGCCGGCGAAGTAGCGCTCGGAGATGTCGCGGTCGACCGCCGCGAGCTCGCCCTGGACGACCACGCCCTGCTCGACGAGGACGTTGCGGTCCGCGCCGGCGAGGCTGCGGCGGTGGAAGTCCAGATCGGCGAGCAGGCGCGACAGGCGCAGCACCGGCGGGCTGGAGCGCGCCGCGACGTCGGCCTGCTCCAGCGCCCGCAGGACCCCGTGGACGTGGGCGGCGACGGCGTTGGGGTAGTCCCGCTCGAAGAGGAGGAAGCGGGCGACGTGCGGGGTGTCCGGCGGCCCGGCGGCCGCCCGGCGGAACGCCTGCTCCCCGCCCACGGCGCGGAGCAGGGCGTGGGCCTGGCCGTCGCTCTCGCCCGCGTCCGCCGCCCCGTCGGCGCGCGGGCCGGCCGGCAGCACCACGCGGAGCATGCGCAGCAGCACGTCGGCGCCCTCGAGCCGCTCGCCGGCGGCGAGGAAGGCGCTGGCCTCGTCGCGCAGCATCGTGCGGCCGACCAGGCCCCAGAAGAGCGTGCAGCGCTCGCGCACGGCGCGGAACGCGACGGAGGGGTCGGAGGCGAGCGCGTCCGGCGTGACGGCGAGCAGCTCGAGCGAGAGGGTGTTGATGGCCTCCCACATGTCCTGCGGGACGACGTCGCGCAGGGTGCGCGCGGCCTCGCGGGCGCGCCGCACGCACGCCACGACGGACGCGTCCTGCCGGGCGTCGAGGACCAGCCGCCCGAGGGCGTCCGCGGCCGCGACGGGCGCCCCGTCCCACTCGGCGCCCATGATCGCCATGACGGGGCCCCAGGAGAGGTTGACGCCCACGGGGTCGTCCGGGCGCCCCTGCAGGTCCGCGGCGAAGACGCCCTCGAGCATCCGCGTCGTGTGCTCGGCGCGCGAGACGTAGCGGCCGAGCCAGTAGAGCTCGTGGCCGATGCGGGCGAGCATCAGGCCTCCTCCTCCGCCGCGTCGCCGTCCGGCGCGGTCAGGTCGTCCTGCTGCTGCTGCTGCGCCTGGCCGACCCACGCCGAGCTCCAGCGGATCTCGGGCAGCGCGGGCAGCAGGCGCTCGCCCTGCTCCGGGCCGTCGGCGACGTCCGCGTCGGCCGCCGGCCCGTCCGACTCGAGAACCCAGGTGTCCTTCGACCCGCCGCCCATCGAGGAGTTGACGAGCATGGACCCCGGCGTCATCGCCACGCGGGTCAGTCCGCCGGGGATCACGCGGATCGTCTCGCCGAAGACCGCGAAGGGCCGCAGGTCGACGTGGCGCGGGGCCAGCGTGCCGTCGGCCTCGACCGTCGGGACCGTGGACAGCCGCACGAGCTCCTGCGCGATGTACCGACCGGGCTCGGCGAGCACCGCGGCCCGGACCTCCTCGAGCTCGGCGGGGCTGGCGTGCGGGCCGATGACGACGCCCTTGCCGCCGGACTCGCTCGTCGGCTTGACCACGAGCTCGTCGAGCCGGCCCAGCACGTGCTCCCGCTCGTCCGCGCGGTCCAGCCGGTACGTCGGCACGTTCTGCAGGATCGGCTCCTCGCCCAGGTAGTAGCGGATCATGTCCGGCACGTAGGGGTAGATCGCCTTGTCGTCGGCCACCCCCGTCCCGAAGGCGTTCGCCACCGCGACCGTGCCGGCGCGGTAGGCGCGCAGCAGGCCGGGGACGCCGATGACCGAGTCGGGACGGAAGTCGATCGGGTCGCAGAACTCGTCGTCCAGGCGCCGGTAGATCGCGTGGACGCGCTGCAGCCCGCGGGTCGTCCGCATGTAGCAGACGTCTCCGCGCACGACCAGGTCGGAGGCCTGCACGAGCTCGACGCCCATCTGGTGCGCCAGGAACGCGTGCTCGAAGTACGCGGGGTTGAGCGGGCCCGGCGTCCAGACGACGACGGTCGCCTCGCCCTCGTCCGCCGGCGCGACCGCGCGCAGCGCCTCGAGCAGCACCTGCGGGTAGTGGTCGACGGGGCGCACCCGGTGGCCCTGGAACAGCCGCGGGGCCAGGCGCGTCATCGCCTGGCGGTTGGCGAGGACGTACGAGATCCCCGACGGGGTCCGGACGTTGTCCTCGAGCACCCGCCACGTGCCGTCGTTGTCGCGCACGAGGTCCAGGCCGGCGACGTGGGTGTAGACGCCGCCGGGCGGGCGCACCCCGTCGACCTGCCGGGCGAAGTGCGAGCGCGAGACGACGAGCCGCCACGGGATCAGGCCCTCGCGGACCATCTCGCGCCCGTGGTAGACGTCGTCGATGAACGCGTTCAGCGCCCGGATCCGCTGCGCCAGGCCGCGCTTGATGATCGACCAGTCGCTCGCGGGGATCACCCGCGGCACCAGGTCGAGCGGGAACGGGCGGTCGACGGCCTGGCCGTCCGGGCCGATCGTGTCGAACGTGATGCCCGCCTCGATGAACGTGCGGTCGCGGCGCCGGCCGAGCGCGGCGAGCTGCTCGGGCGCCAGCGCGCCGACGGCCTCCATGAGCCGGGCGACGTGCTCGCGCGGGCGCCCGTCGCCGGCCACCGCCTCGTCGTAGACCCACGACGGCGGCTCGTACGTCGGGGCGGGTCCGGTGGTCACCCGTCCGACCCTACATCCGCCGTCGGGCGGTGCGGGTGCGCCGCCCGGACAGGCGTGACGGCCGACGATGCGCCGCAGCGGCCGGGCGGCGCCGCCGCGCTCACCCCTCGCCGGGCGTCGCGCCGCCGTCGTCGTCCGCCGGGGCGCTCGGGCCGGCGTCCGCGTCCACGGGCACCATGACGTCGGTCGGCGCGCTCCGCCCGCGGACGACGCGCCGCTCGTGGTGGCGCCAGCGGGCCCGCTCCGCGCGCGAGGCGTCCGCGACCAGGCGCCCGGCGACCGCGACGAGGCCCGGCGTCTCCTTCGCCACCTCGGTGAGGCGCGCGGCCTCGTTGATCGGATCGCCGATCACCGTGTACTCCAGGCGCTCCTCCGCGCCGACGTAGCCGGCGACCGCCGGGCCGCCGCTGACCCCCACCCCCGCGCGCAGCTCGGGCAGCTCGTCGGCCAGCCGGCGCGCGAGGATGCGCGCCGCGCGGAGCGCACGGTCCGGGGCGTCGTCCTGCTGCCCGGGGGCGCCGAAGACGACGAGCGCGGCGTCGCCCTGGAACTTGTTGACCCATCCCCCCTGCTCGGCGACGGTGCCGACGACGACGCCGAAGAAGCGGTTGAGCAGCGCGACGACCTCGTCCGGCCCGCGGCCGGACGCCAGCGCGGTCGAGCCGACGAGGTCGACGAAGAGCGCACAGACGTCGCGCACCTGGCCGCCCAGCCGTACGTCCTCCTGCTCGAGGGCCGAGCGGGCGACCTCCTCGCCCACGTGGCGGCCGAACAGGTCGCGCAGGCGGTCGCGGTCCTGCAGCCCGGCGGCCATCCGGTTGAAGCCGTCCTGCAGGCGCCCCAGGTCGCTCGCGTCGTACACCGGGACGCGCACGTCCAGGTCGCCGCCGCGCACCCGCGTCATGCCCTGGCGCACCGCACGCACCGGGTCCGCGACCGCCCGGGCCGCCAGCAGCTCCACGGCGGCGCCCACGACGAGCGCGACGCCGCCGAGCACGATCATCGACACGGCCAGGCCCCGGACCGTCATGTCGGTCGGATCCGCCACGGCGAGGACGCCGACGAGGACGACCCCGAGGACGGGCGCGCCCGTCGCGGTCCCCCAGCCCAGGAGCTGGCGCGTCGTGCTGCCGGGCAGGACGGTGCGGTCCAGGCCGCCGGACTGGAGCGCCAGGGCGGAGACCGGGCGCAGCAGCCGCTCGGTGACGAGGTAGCCGATCGCCGCCATCGTCAGGCCCGTCAGCAGCGTGACGATGAAGACCCGGAGGGCCAGCAGGACGGTGACCGCCTCGCCGCTGTCGGACCGCCAGACGTTGAACCCGGCGAAGACGACGGCCGCCAGCGTCCAGGCGGCGCCGAGCATGACGCCGACCCGCAGCGGGGCGCGGAGGAGGGCCCGCAGCTCGTCCTCCTGCGCCTCGCGCCCCTCCCCGATCCAGCGCGTCACCCGCCGCAGCGCCCGCCACGACCACAGGACGACCCAGGGGATCGCGATCCCCAGGTAGGCGAGGAGGAACCACGCGTTGTCGCCCAGCGCGTGCTGGGCGGCGTCGTCCGCCCGGCCGGGGACGACGAAGACCACGAGCAGCACGCAGATGCCGGCCGCGACGACGTTGGCCATCGCCAGGACGGCGACGAGCGCCAGGTGCACGAGGCGCGCGACGACCTGCGGCCGCGCCAAGATGCGCCGCGACGCGGCCGTCAGCGACCGCGACGCGGCGGTGACCGAATGGGCGCCGCGGACGCCGGCGCCGCGCAGGCCGGGCGGCTCAGCCATCGGCGTCCCCGAAGAGCGAGGGCTGCGCCGCGTCCGGCTCGGTGGCCGCCGGGGGCGCGGCGTCCGGGTCCAGCAGCCACGGCCCGTCGGGCGAGCGCACCGCGTTGACGAGCGGGTTGGCCGGCAGCACCGTCAGGCGGTCGTCGGCGAGCGGCGTGAGCAGCTCGAGGGCCGCGCGCGCGTCGACGTCGGGCGAGAGCCACGCCGCCTCGGCGTCGCGCCCCTCGAGCACCGCCGGCATCCGGTCGTGGACCCGGCCGGCGGGACCGTTCGCCGGCCCGGTGACGATCGCCATCGTCAGCAGCGGCGCGGGCTCGGTGCCCTCGCCGTCGCGGACCCGGACCGTCCGCGCCAGGCCGGCGAAGGCGAACGGCTCCCCGTCGTCGACGACGTGCCGGAACGGGATCCGCGGCTGCTTCGGGTCCTCGCTGCGCAGCCACTCGTACCAGCCGTCGGCGAGCACGAGGACGCGGTGGGCCGCGTCGCCGAGCAGCGGCGCGAAGAGCTTCTTGTCCGTCAGCGTCTCGACGCGCGCGTTGATCGGCTTCAGCCGCTCCTTGCGGTCCTTCGCCCACGGCGGCAGCAGGCCCCAGTGGGCGCTGCGGACGCTCCGCTCGCCCAGGTCGGGTCCGCCGCCGACCACCGGCACGAGCTGCGTGGGGGCGACGTTGTAGCGGCCGAGGGCTGACGTGTCGATCTGCCCGCCGAAGCGCATGTCGAACTCGCCGGGGCGCGTCGCGCCGATCGTGTACCGCCCGCACATCGGCCGGACCCTACCCCGTCGTAGCCACGGAGCCGAGCGGCGACGGTGATCACTGCAGCGCCGAGGTGAGCCGTGCCAGGTTGTCGACGACCTTGCCCGCTGGCCCGGGTGCGGTGATCACTGCAGCGCCGAGGTGAGGCGGGCCAGGTTGTCGACCACCTTCCCGGGCCAGGCCCGCGCCCGGTGCTCCTCCAGGGTGAGCTCGCGGCTCAGCGCCCGGTAGCGGTCCTCGACCTGCCGCATCCGCGCCACGAACTCGCGGCCCGAGACGAGCAGCGACGCCTCCATGTTCAGGCCGAACGAGCGCATGTCCATGTTGCTCGAGCCGATGACCGCGACGTCGTCGTCGATCGTCAGGTGCTTGGCGTGCAGGATGTACGGCGCCGGGTACAGCCGGATCTTCACGCCCGCCCGCAGCAGCGCGTCGTAGTAGGACCGCTGGGCGTGGAAGACGACGGGCTGGTCGCCGATCTCGGAGACGAACAGCTCGACGTCGATCCCCCGCTCGGCGGCCGTCGTGACCGCCGCGATCAGCGACTCGTCGGGCACGAAGTACGGGCTCGTGATGCTGATGCGGCGCTGGGCGCTGTAGATCAGGGTGTTGAAGAGCTTGAGGTTGTTCTCCTCGTCGAAGCCCGGGCCGCTCGGCACGATCTGGCACTCGAGGGTGGTCGGGGCGTGCGAGGGGTCCACGGCGGCGATCTCGCCGTCGAGCGCCTCGTCGGTCTCGGAGTACCAGTCCGTGATGAACACGGCGTTGACGCCGCCGACGATCGGGCCCTCCAGGCGCACCATGAGCTCCTGCCACCGCAGGCCGCGTCGGCGGTTGGCGCGCTTGTTGTAGGACCGGTCGATCAGGTTCTGCGAGCCGAGGAAGGCGACGTCGCCGTCGACGACGAGCAGCTTGCGGTGGTTGCGCAGGTCGGGCCGCTGGTAGCGGCCGCGCAGGGGCTGCACGGGCAGCATCGGGCGCCAGGCGACGCCGATCCGCCGCAGGTGCCGCAGCGTGCGCCGGTACCCGGGCGAGCGCAGCGAGCCGATGTGGTCGAACAGCACCCGGACCGTCACCCCGCGGGCGCGCGCCGCCTCGAGCGCGGCGAAGAACGGGGCCGTCGTCGCGTCCGAGGCGACGATGTAGAACTCGCAGTGGACGTACTCGCGCGCGCCCTCGACGGCGGCGGTCATCGCCGCGAGCGACGCGTCGTAGTCCTCGATCAGCTCGGCGGCGTTGCCGGTGACGACGGGCATCGCCCCCAGGTTGCGGTTGAGCCGGACCACGGACGCGAGCCAGGGCGGCCCCGGATCCTCGTCGGGCACGGCGTCCATGCCGGCGGTGCGCTCGAGGATCATCCGGTTGACCTCGCGCTGCTTGCGGCGCCGGTGCTTCGGCAGCTTCGGGTTGCCGATGAGGAGGAAGGCGACGATCCCGACGTACGGGACGAAGAAGATCGCCAGCAGCCACGCCATCGCCGACGTCGGGCGGCGGCCCGGCGGGATCACGACCACGGCGGCCAGGCGGACCAGCAGGCCCACGACGTCGAGCGCGACGGTGCCGTGGAGCAGGAGGTCCGACAGGTCCACGGCGGCCACGCTACCGGCCCGGGGCGGCCGCAGCGACGCGCGCGCGGGCCCGCGCGCCCGGCCGCGGGCGGCGCGCTCCCCCGCCGCGCGGGCGCGCGCGACGCCGGGGACCGCTGCCGCCCCGCGGGCGGGCGCTCGGCCGCGGGGCCGGGATCAGCCCTGGGCGTCGGCGCCCGCGGCGCCGACGGGCCCGGCGGCGTGCACGCCGCCGTCGACGTGCAGGATCTCGCCGCTGATCGCGCGGGCGAGCGGCGAGAGCAGGAACAGGGCGGCGTCGGCCGTGGGCGTCGGGTCGGCGGTGTCCCAGCCGAGCGGCGCGGCGGTGTCCCAGTTGTCGGCCAGCAGGTTGAAGCCCGGGATGCCGCGCGCGGCGATCGTGCCGAGCGGGCCGGCGGAGATCAGGTTGGAGCGCACGCCGTGCGGGCCGGCGTAGCGGGCGAGATAGCGGCTGGTGGCCTCGAGCGCGGCCTTCGCGACGCCCATCCAGTCGTAGATCGGCCAGGCGACCTGGGCGTCGAAGTCCAGGCCGACGACGGAGCCGCCGTGCTCGCTCTTCGCCAGCGCCGGGAGCAGCGCGGCGGCGAGCGCCTTCAGCGAGAACGCGCTCGTCTCGAACGCGGTCTTCGCGCTCTCGGGCGGCGTCTCCAGGAAGTTGCCGCCCAGGGCGTCCTCGGGCGCGAAGGCGATGGCGTGCAGCACGCCGTCCAGGCGGCCGTCCCAGCGGGCGTCGATCTCGGCCGCGACGGCAGCGAGGTCCTCGGCCTTGTTCACGTCCAGCTCGAGCACGTCCGCCGGCTGCGGCAGCTGCTTCGCGGCGCGCTCCGTCAGGCGGCGCGGGCGGCCGAACCCGGTCAGGAGTACCTCGGCGCCCGCCTCCTGGGCCCGCGCGGCGACGTGCCAGGCGATGGAGTCCTTCGTGATCACGCCGGTGATCAGGAGGCGCCGGCCGGCCAGCAGGTCGGAGGTCAGGGGTGCGGTCACGGAGGGCCTTCGGGGTCGGGAGGGACGGTGGGGCTACAGCGGGAGGTTGCGGGCGCGGTGCTCGCGCGCCGCGGGGCGGCGGAGCGACGCCAGCGCCCACACGAGGCGGTCGCGCGTGGCGGCCGGCTCGATGACCTCGTCGACGATGCCGAGCGCCGCGGCGCCCTCGGCGGACAGGTGCTCGGCGGCGTACTGCGCGGCGAGCTCGGCCTTCTTCTGCGCCGGGTCGTCGGCGGCGGCGATCTGGCGGCGGCCGGTGATGCCGACGGCCTGCTCGGCGCCCATGACGCCGATCTGCGCGCTCGGCCAGGCGAGGACGAGCGTCGCGCCGAGGGCACGGGAGTTCATCGCGATCTGCGCGCCGCCGAACGCCTTGCGCAGCACGACGGTCACCTTCGGCACGTCGGCCTCGGCGAACGCGTGCACGAGCTTGGCGCCGTGGCGGATGACGGCCCCGTGCTCCTGGTCGGATCCCGGCATGAAGCCCGGGGTGTCGACGAGGACGGCGAGCGGGACGCCGAACAGGTGGCAGAGGCGCACGAAGCGGGCGCCCTTCTGGGCGGAGTCCGCGTCGAGCGTCCCGGCCATCCGCTTGGGCTGGTTGGCGACGACGCCGACGGTGCGGCCGTCGATGCGGGCGAACGCGGTGACGATGCTCGGCGCCCAGTCGCGGCCGAGCTCGAGCAGGCGGCCGCCGTCGACGATCGCCGACGCGACGTCGCGGACGTCGTAGCCGCGGCGAGCCTCGACCGGCACGTACGCGGACGGGTCGAAGGCCGGGGCCGGCACGGGACGCGAGCGCGGGGGCTCCTCGCCCGAGCGCTGCGGCAGCAGGCCGAGCAGCTCGCGCGTCAGCCGCACCGCGTCGTCGTCGTCCTCGGCCACGAGCTGCGCCACGCCGTTGTGGCGGTGCACGTCGGGGCCGCCGAGGTCCTCGGACGAGACGTCCTCGCCGGTGACCTCGCGCACGACGCCCGGGCCCGTCAGGAACATCGCCGCGTCGCGGGTCATGATCGTGACGTCCGTGAGCGCCGGGGTGTAGGCGCCGCCGCCGGCGCAGGTGCCGCAGACGACGGAGATGAGCGGCACCTGGCCCGAGAGCCGGGTGAGCTCGGCGAAGATGCGGCCGTAGCCGGCGAGGGCCTCCAGGCCCTCCTGCAGGCGCGCGCCGGCGGACGCGAGGAAGCCAACGACCGGCATCCCGGCGTCGCCCGCCATCTGCAGCAGGCGGACGAGCGTCTCGGCGTGGCGCGCGCCGAGGCTGCCGCCGAGCAGCGACTGGTCCTCGGAGTAGCAGGCCACGGGCCGGCCGCCGACCGTGCCGACGCCGGCCAGCACGCCGTCGCCCGGCTCCGCCCGGTCGCCCAGGCTGGGCGACACGACCGCGGTGCGCAGCAGGCGCAGCGAGCCGGGATCGCAGAGCGTCTCGAGCCGCTCGAGCGGGGTCAGGACCTCGTTCGGACGGACGTCCGCCGCGACCCGCTCGTGCGGGTGGACGGCGGTGCGGGGGGTGACGACGGTGGGGGTGCCGGTGCGGCCGCTCATGCGGTGCCCTCCAGGACGATGCAGGCGTTGTGCCCGCCGAACCCGAAGGACGTCGAGATCGCCAGCGGCGCGCGGCCGCCGGTGTCGCGCAGCGGCATCGGCTCGCCGATGACGTGCTTGAGCTCGATGTCGGGGTCGGGGGCGTCGAGGTTCAGCGTCGGGGGCGCGACGCGGTCCGCGAGCGCGCGGATCGTCGCGGCGGCCTCGATGGCGCCGGCCGCGCCGAGCGTGTGCCCGATCGCGGACTTGAGGCTCGAGATGGGGGTCTCGAGGATGTGGTCGCCCAGACCGACGCGCATGGCGCCCGCCTCGGAGCGGTCGTTCAGCGGCGTGCCGGTGCCGTGGGCGTTGACGTAGTCGACGTCCGTCGCCTGGATGCCGGCGTCGCGCAGCGACGCGGTGATGGCGCGGGCGGCACCGGCGCCGTCCTCCGTCGGGGCGGTCAGGTGGTGCGCGTCCGACGACGAGCCGATGCCGCGCACGAACCCGAGGATCTGGGCGCCGCGCGCCTTGGCGCGGTCCTCGTCCTCCAGGATCAGCACGGCGGCGCCCTCGGCGAGGACGAAGCCGTTGCGGTCCTTGTGGAAGGGCCGCGACTGGCCCGTCGGGGACAGGGCGTCCATCGCCCCGAAGCCGGCGCGCGCCAGGTCGACGAGCGCCGCCTCGGTGCCGCCGACGACGACGGCGTCGACCGTGCCGGCCCGCAGCTCCCGCACGCCCGAGGCGATCGCGTGCGCGCCCGCCGCGCACGCGCTGACCGTGCCGAAGCTCGGTCCCTGGAACCCGTGGCGCAGCGCCACCTGGCCCGACGGGCCGTTGGCCATGAGCAGCGGGATCGCCAGCGGCGACACCGGCTTGCCCTCGAGCATGGCCTTGTGGTTCTCGGTCAGGGTGATGAACCCGCCGATCCCCGTGCCGATCACCGTGCCGATGCGCTCCTGCGCGTACGGCAGCTCCGCGTCCCAGCCGGCCTGGGCCAGCGCCTCGGCCGTCGCCGCGAGGGCGAGCTGGCTCGAGCGGTCGGCGCGGCGGGCCTCCTTGCGGGAGAGCACCGCCGTCGGGTCGAAGTCCAGGCAGGCGCCCTGCCCGTCGACGATCGCCGAGCGGCCGCCGGTCCAGCCGGAGTAGAGCGCGTCGACGCCGACCCCCATGGGGGTGACGGCGCCGAGGCCGGTGATGGCGGCGCGGCTCACTGGCCGGCGCGCTCCACGATCAGGTTCACGGCGTCCTCGACCGTGCGGAGCTTGGCGACGTCCTCGCCCTGGAGCTTGACGCCGTACTGCTCCTCGACGATCTGCGAGAGCTCGGCGAGGTCGAGCGAGTCGACGTCGAGGTCCTCGAAGGTCGCGGTCGGGGTGAGGGCGTCGGCCTCGGCGCCGAGCTCCTCGAGGGAGGAGATGACGAGCTTCTCGACGTCGTCGCGGGTGGGGGTGGACACGTTGCTGGTCTCCGTTGGTCGGGGTCGTTGCGGATGCGGGAAGTGCGGGTCCTACATGGGTACACGCCGGTGTCGGGGCGGGCACAGAGGCCCCGGAGGCTCACCGCCATCCGGGGGGTCGTACCCCGCCCGACCGTCCGGGTGACGCGCGGGTGCGCCGGCGGCTAGCCGAGGCCCCCGTCGACGACGAGCGTCGAGCCGGTGACGTAGGAGGCCTCCGGCGAGGCGAGGAAGCGGATCGCGGCCGCGACCTCCTCGGGCTGCCCGGCCCGGCGCGCGGGGATGTGCGCGATCAGGTCGTCGAGCAGGCCCTCGGTCATCTCGGACTCGACGAAGCCCGGCGCGACCGCGTTGACGGTGACGCCGCGGCGCGCGACCTCGGCGGCGACCGAGCGCGTCAGGCCGAGCAGGCCGGCCTTCGCGGCGGCGTAGTTCGCCTGGCCCGGGTTGTTGCGCAGCGCGATGACGGACGAGACGTTGACGATGCGGCCCCAGCGGCCGCGGATCATCGTCTTCAGCGCGGGGCGGATCAGGCGGAACGCCGCGGTCAGGTCGACGTCGACGACGGACTGCCAGTCCTCGTCGGTCAGCTGCATCGCGAGGTTGTCGCGCGTGATCCCCGCGTTGTTGACGAGCACGCGGACGGGGCCGAGCGCCTCGGTGGCGTCCGTCAGGAGCTTCGCCGGCGCGTCCGGGTCGGCGAGGTCGGCGGCGATCGCCTGCGCGGTGCCACCCGCGTCGCGGACGGCCGCGACGACGGCCTCGGCGCGCTCGGCGCCGCGGCCGTAGTGGACGACGACGGGCCAGCCGTCGGCGGCGAGGGCGCGGACGGTGGCCGCGCCGATGGCGCCGGATCCGCCGGTGACGAGCGCGCAGCCGTCCTCGGGGCGGGCCGGCGGCCAGGTGGTCTCCTTCGCGCTCATGCGGCGCTCCCTTCCCAGGTCATGGTGATGCCGGCCCACGCGAGGCCGCTGCCGAAGCCCGCGAGCAGCAGGCGGGTGCCGGGCTCCACGCGGCCCTGGGCGCGCGCGTCGGCCAGCGCCAGGGCGACGGACGCCGCCGACGTGTTGCCGTGGCTCTGCACGGAGGACGCCAGCCGCTCCTCGGGCAGCTCCAGGCGCTTGCGGACCGCCTCGAGGATCCGACCGTTGGCCTGGTGCAGGACCACGAGGTCGACGTCGTCGAGCGTGACGCCGTTGACCGCGGCGGTCTCGCGCACGGTCGACTCGAACCGCTCGACGGCGGTCTTGTACGTGTCGAAGCCGTTCATCTGCACCTGGCCGGCCTTGCCGGGGCCGAACTCGCCGTCGTCGTAGATCGACGGGTGGTCCGTCGCGACGCGGACGGTGCCGCCGTTCTCGCCGTCCGACCCGAAGACGGAGCGGCCGGTGCGGCCCGGGTGCTCGGCCGTGGCGGGCGTCGTCTCGCCGCGCAGGACGATCGCGCCGGCGCCGTCGCCGAGCAGGCCGGCCGTCGCGCGGTCGGACTTGTCGGTCAGGCGGCTCATGGCCTCGGCGGCGACGACCACGACGGTGCGGGCGCGCCCGGCCTCGATCAGGCCCGCGGCGGTGGCGACGGACGCGACGAACCCGGAGCAGCCGGAGGAGATGTCGAAGCCGCCGGCGTGGCGGGTGCCGAGGCCGGCGGAGACGACCGCCGACATCGACGGCGCGATGTCGTCGCTCTGCAGGCACGCCGCGATGACGAGGTCGACCTCGGACGCGTCGACCCCCGCGTCGGCGAGCGCGCGCTGCGAGGCGAGCAGGCCGAAGTCGGTGATCCGCTCGCCGGGGCCCAGGATCCGCCGCTCGGCGATGTGCGTGCGCTTCTGCAGCCAGCCCGGATCGAGGCCCAGGCGCTCCTCGATCTCGGCGGACGTGACGACGGTGTCGGGGAGCGCGGCGCCGACGCCGAGGGGGGCGACGCGGACCGCGCCGGGGGCCGGGGACGTGGGCATCTCAGGCATCCTGCCCGGTCGCGGCGTCCGGCCCCGTGATCTGCGGCACGTCGATCTGCACGGCGTCGTCGCCCTCGAAGCCGTCCGCGAACGTGCGGCGCGCGAGGCCGGCGGCGACGTCGCCGGGGCCGACGTCGACGAAGCGGCGCACGCCGGCGGCGTGCAGCGCGAGCAGGCCGGGGCGGAACAGCACCGGGTGCGTGAGGCTGTCGATCAGGCGGCGCGGCGGGTCGTCGATCGGGGCGGCGGTCACGGCGGACCACACCGTCACGCGCGCTTCGCGGAAGGTCGTGCGGTCGACGGCGGCCTGCAGGCCCGTGATCGCCGGCTCCATCATCGGCGAGTGGAACGCGCCCGCGACGTCGAGGCGGCGCACCCGGTTGCCCCGCGTCTTCGCCGTCTCGGCGGCGGCGTCGAGCGCGTCGATGCGGCCGGCGAGCACGATCTGGCCGGGGGCGTTGTCGCAGGCGACGACGAGGCCGTGCTCGTCCGCCAGCGCCTGGGCCTCCTCCAGCCCGCCCTTGCGCAGCGCCGCCATCGAGCCGAGGCGCTCCGGGTCGGCGTCGGCCATCGCGGCGCCGCGGGCGGCGGCCAGGACGAGGGCCTCGCGCTGGTCGATCACGCCGCCGAGGGCCAGGGCGACGATCTCGCCGAGGGAGTGGCCGAAGAAGGCGTCGGGCTCGGGCAGGCCGAGCGCCGAGTAGCGGGCGAGCGACGAGCAGACGATCGCCGGCTGGGCGTAGCGGGTGCTCTCCCCCACGCGCGGGAACGGATCCTCGCCGACCGCCGCGACGACCGCCTCGTGCAGGTCGGGCCGCAGCCGCTGGACCTCGTCGCCGGCCCCGTCCATCGGGGTGCCCTGGCCGGGGAGGAGAACCGCCGTCTGCACGTTCACGACGCAACAGCCTGCCACGACGGGCCGACGTCCGGCCGCCACACGGGGATCGCGACCCCCTGCGCGGCGGGGGTGACGCGCGGCGACGCGCCAGCGAAGCGGGCCCGAGAGCCCGCTTCGCGGCCGGTCCTCAGAGCAGGCCGAGCTGATCCGCCGTACGCACCGCCTCGGCGTCGGGGGCGGGTGGTGGGAACCCCATCCGGGAACCGCGCCCGACCCCCGGCCCCCTCAGAGGAGGCCGAGCTGGTCCGCGGTCCGGACGGCCTCGGCGCGGTTCCGCACCTCGAGCTTGCGGTAGAGCGAGCTCGTGTGCTCCTTCACCGTGTGCGGGGAGAGGTGCAGGGTGCCGGCGATCTCGGGGTTCGTCGCCCCCGTGGCGATGAGCCCCAGGATCTCGCGCTCGCGCGGGGACAGGCCGGCGGGGGTGGCGGGGCCGGCGACGCCCTCGAAGACGGTGCGACCGGCGGCCACGGCGCGGACGGCGCGGCAGACGTCAGCGGCGGGCCAGTCCTTCGGGACGAACCCGGACGCGCCCGCGGCCTTGGCCGCCGCCGCCGAGATGCGGCCGGCGCCGGAGAGCAGCAGCACCTTCGTCCGCGGCTCGGCCGCGCGCAGGCGCTCGCACAGCTCCGCGCCGGACTCCGTGCCCAGGAAGAGGTCGACCAGGGCGACGTGCGGCGCGTAGCGGCCGGCGAGCTCGACGGCCTCCTGGCCGTTGTGCGCGCTCAGGCAGCGCGCGACCCACGGCTGGCCCGACAGCAGGGCGCGCAGCCCCCAGTGGACCACCTCGTGGTCGTCGACCAGCAGGACGACCGTCCGTCCGACCTCGCGGTTCATCCGTGTACCTCCGTCTCGTCCGTGGCCGGCAGCAGCAGCCGCACGCGCCACTCGTTCTCGCCGCGCGAGCCGAACTCCAGCAGCCCGCCGACCTGCAGCGCCTCGACCGCGGCCAGGCGCAGCCCCAGGCCGGTGTGGCCCGCGTCTCCGCGCCGGGCGCCGTCGCTGTCGATCGTCATCGCGATCGCGTCGTCGAGCCGTCGCACCGTGATCTGCAGCACCGTGGGGGTGCCGTGCTTGAGCGCGTTGCGCACCGCCTCGCCGAGCACGGACTGCGCGAGCGGCTCCAGGCTGGCGGGCAGCTCGAGGTCGGGCTCGAGGTCGGCGCGCAGCTCCACGGTGTCGTGGGCGCGGCGCAGGCGCTCGATCTCCTCCCCCAGGCGCAGCGACGTGGGCGCGGCCGCGTTCAGCCGGGGGCCCTGCAGCAGGGTGCGCAGGTCGGCCTGGGTCGCCTCGACCTCGGAGCGGGCGCGTTCGCGCGCCTCGCCCTCGAGCGGGGCGTCGGACGCGAGCACCAGGCCGACGCCGAACAGCCGCTGGATGACCTGCTCGTGCACCTGGCGGACGAGCGTGAGGCGGTGGTTCAGCTGCCGCACCTGCTCCTGCTGGCGGGTCGCGCGGCGGGCCTCGGCGGCGAACGCGACGACCTTGCCGGCGATCCACAGCGCGTCGCGCTCGGCGGCGGGCAGCGGCTCGCCCGAGCTGCGCTCGACGACCATGATCCCGTACCAGGTGCCCCCGGCCGCGATCGGCACGTAGGCCAGGTCGCCCTCGGGCAGCTGCTTCAGGTCGGGGCGGTTGAGGTGGTCCCCGGGGATGTCGAGCGCGTCGACGACGCGGTCCTCCTCGAGCGCGACGCGCGAGAGGGGCGCGTCCTCGATCCCGACGCCCTCGGCGGGGAAGCGGTCCGTGGCGATGCGGTGCGCGCCGACGGGGCGCACGCGGCGGCGACCCTCGTCGTACAGCAGCAGCACGGCGCGGTCGACGTTCATCACCGCGCAGACGGCCTCGCACAGGCGGTTGTAGAAGGAGGCGCTGTCCGGTGTGGCGTCCTCGATCCCCGCCATCGCCCGCACGAAGATGCCGAGCGCGTCGGCCGCCTGCACGGCCGCGGACTGGTGCGGTGACGAGGCCTCCGGCGACATGCTCCCAGGCTAGCCGCCGCGCGTCGGCCGGGCGCGTCGCCGCCGACGGCAACGGGACGATCGGGGGCGGATCCCCCGTGGGGACGGGGGATCCGCGGGCCCGGCGGAAGGCGGATCGGAAATTTCTCTGCCGCGCACCGCGACATTCGCCGATGCGTGGTGTCCTATGGAGATATGACTCGAAACCGAGCCACCCTTGCCCTGGCCACCGCCGCCGCGTCCGCGGCCGTCCTCGTCCCCGCCGGGGCGGCGACCGCCGCGCCGGTGAAGGGCCTGCAGGACCAGGAGATGACGGTCAACAAGCCGGAGCTGACCCAGCCGTTCCTGACGGCCCTCGGGGACGCGAAGGTCGGGATGGTCCGCTTCAACACGTCCTGGGACGGCAAGAACAAGGCCCCCGACGCCGGTCAGGTGCAGGTCGTCCGCACGTCCGCCGCCGCGGCGGTGCAGGCCGGCGCCAAGCAGATCCTCGTCTCGCCGAACATCACGGGCTCGACGTCGTTCAACCCGCGCGGCAAGAAGAAGGGCCCGACGGCCGCCTCCAAGGTCTCGTCGAGCGCCTACACGTCGTACATCCGGAACCTGGCGACGGCCCTGAAGGGCATCCCGGGCGCCGAGCTGTACTACGCGCCGATCAACGAGCCCAACTGGTACCGCCACCTGCCCAAGCGCGGCGGCGCGGCGCTCTACCGCAAGCTGCACAACATCGCGTACGACGAGATCAAGGAGATCGACCCGAGCGCCAAGGTGCTCTTCGGCGAGCTCCTGCCGTACGACCGCGCGCTGTCGCGGAACTACCCGAACGGGCAGTCGACGGACGCCGGCAAGTTCGTGCGCGAGGTCCTGGGCCTGAAGTCGAACTGGAAGGCCACGGGCAAGAGCTCGTCCTACAAGATCAAGGCCGACGGCGTGTCGCTGCACACGTACGACTTCAAGGCGAACCCGACCAAGAAGCGCAAGGACCGCGACGACTGGACGCAGGCCAACCTGGGCTACGCGAAGTCGGACCTGAAGAAGGCCGCGCGCACGAAGCGCATCTCGTCCTCCGCCGTCTCGCGGATCTACCTGACGGAGTTCGCGTACAAGACGCGCGGCAAGGACAAGATCCCGACCGGCACCGCCGCGAAGTACCTGAAGAGCGCGTGGAGCATCGCGAAGAAGCAGAAGGTCAAGTCCTTCGTCTGGTACCAGCTCCGCGACCCGCAGTCCTCGGGCGAGCAGTGGCAGTCCGGCCTGCAGACGAAGTCGGGCTCGAGCCGCTCGACCTGGACCGCCTTCAAGGGCCTGAAGTAGCCCCGACGCCCGGCGCGAGCGCGCCGTCCGTCCACGTACGCCGTCCCCGGGGGTCCCGGGGGCGGCGTTTCGTCGTTCTGGGCCGCCCCGCCGCCGCCGACGCGCTACGAATGGGGACGTACCTGCCGCGCCCCGCCCGGGCCGGCCCCGCCCCCGCGCCGCCCCGGCGCGCCCCTTCCGCCGTCAGGAGAGCCCGTGCACGAGACCGAAGCCGACGTCGTGGTCCTCGGCGCCGGCCCCGCAGGCGAGGCCGCCGCCGGGCAGCTCGCGGACGGCGGCCTGGACGTCGTGCTCGTGGAGCCGCGCCTGGTCGGCGGCGAGTGCGCGTACTGGGGCTGCATGCCGTCGAAGGCGCTCCTGCGCCCCACCGCGCTGCTCGCCGAGGCCCGGCGCGTGCCCGGCGTGCGCGAGCTCGTGTCCGGCCCGCTCGACCCGCAGGTGGTCCTCGACCGCCGCGACGAGGTCGTGCACGACCTGGACGACGGCGGCCAGCTCGACTGGCTCGACGAGCGCGACGTGCGGCTGGTGCGCGGGCACGGGCGCCTCGTCGCCGAGCGGACCGTCGAGGTGACCCGCCGCGACGGGGACCGCGCGTCCGAGCGCATCGTCGCCCGCCGCGCCGTCGTCGTCTGCGTCGGCACGCGGCCCGCGTTCCCGCCCGTCGACGGCCTGCGCGAGGCCGCCGGCTGGACCAACCGCGAGGCCACCACGGCGGAGCAGGTCCCCGGCCGGCTGCTCGTCGTCGGCGGCGGGCCGATCGGCGCCGAGCTGGCGCTCGCGTGGCGGTCCCTGGGCGCCGAGGTGACGCTGCTCGAGGTGGCGGACCGGATCCTGGCGGGCGAGGAGCCGTTCGCGTCCGAGCAGGTCGAGGACGGCCTGCGCGCCGCCGGCGTCGCGGTCCGCACCGGCGTCGAGCTGACCCGGGCGGCGCGCGCGGACGGCACCGTCACCCTCGAGCTCGCCGGGGGCGAGCGGCTGACCGGCGACGAGCTGCTCGTCGCCGCGGGCCGGCGCCCGAACACGGACGACCTGGGCCTCGAGGCCGTCGGGGTCGCGCCGGACGACGGCGGGCACCTGCGGACGGACGAGCGGCTGCGCGTCGGCGGCCGCCCGTGGCTGGTCGCGCTCGGCGACGTGAACGGCCGCGCGCTGCTCACCCACGTCGCCAAGCGGCAGGCGCGCGTCGCGACGGCCGTCCTGCTGGGCGACGAGGACGCGGCCCTGGCCCCCGACGAGCTCGAGGGCCGGACGAGTCCGCGGGTGACGTTCACCGAGCCGCAGGTGGCGGCGGTGGGGCTGACGCTCGACGCGGCGCGGGACGCCGGCCTGGACGCCGTCGCGATCGACGCGCCGACCGACGGCACGGCCGGAGCGAGCTTCGTCGGCAAGGGCGCGGGCGGGACCAGCCGCTTCGTGGTCGACCGCGGGGCCGGAGTCCTCGTCGGCGCCACGTTCGTCGGCGCGGAGACCGCGGAGTGGCTGCACGCCGCCACCGTCGCGATCGTCGGCCGCGTGCCGCTCGAGGTGCTCGATCGCGCGACGCCGGTCTTCCCCACCCGCAGCGAGGTGTGGCTCCGGCTGACCGAGCGCCGGCCGCGCTGAGGGCCGGGCGCCGGCCGCGCGACGTACGGGTACCCGAACACCGGCGGGGCGGCCCCGGCGCGCGGGGTCGTACGATGGACGGGATCCGCCGACCGCCCCGCGCCCGCCGCCGGGGCTCCCGGCCCGGACCGACCCCGGAGAGCGCAGCGTGAGCGACGAGACGAGCACCCCCCGCCCCCTGAAGATCGCGATCGTGGGCGCCGGTCCGGCCGGCTTCTACGCCGCGGGCCAGCTGCTGGCGGCGACGGACGTGGCGGCCGAGGTCGACCTGTTCGACCGCCTGCCCACCCCGTACGGCCTCGTGCGCTTCGGCGTCGCGCCGGACCACCCGAAGATCAAGTCGGTCATCCGCGTCTACGAGCGGATCGCGAAGAAGCCCGGCTTCCGCTTCTTCGGCGGCGTCGAGGTCGGCAAGGACGTCTCGCACGAGGAGCTCGCGGCGCGCCACCACGCCGTCATCTACACGACGGGCGCCTCGCACGACCGGCGTCTGGGGATCCCCGGCGAGGACCTGCCCGGGTCGCATCCCGCCACCGACTTCGTGGCCTGGTACAACGGCCACCCCGACGCGGCCGACCGCACGTTCGACCTGACCGGCCGCCGCGCCGTCGTGATCGGCAACGGCAACGTGGCGGTCGACGTCGCGCGCATGCTGGCGCTGACGGTCGACGAGCTGCGCGAGACGGACACCGCCGACCACGCCATCGAGGCGCTCGCGGCGTCGAGCATCGAGGAGATCGTCGTCCTGGGCCGTCGCGGCATCGCCCAGGCGGCGTTCACGAACCCCGAGCTGCGCGAGCTGGGCGAGATGGCCGACGCGGACGTGGTCGTCGACCCGAAGGACGTCGACCTGGACGAGGGCTCGAAGGCGTGGCTCGAGCGCGACGGCGCCGACGTCCGCGAGCAGCGCAACGTCGAGATCGCGACGGAGTACGCCGGCCGCACGCCCGAGGGCAAGCGCCGCCGCGTCGTCCTGCGCTTCCTCGCCTCCCCGGTGAAGATCCTCGGCGACGACAAGGTGACCGGCATCGAGGTCGTGAAGAACGAGCTCGTGGCGGACGAGGACGGCTGGCTGTCGGCCCGCGCGACGAACGAGACCGAGGTCATCGACTGCGACCTCGTCCTGCGCTCCATCGGCTACCGCGGCCGACCGCTGCCGGGCGTGCCGTTCGACGACCAGCGCGCCACGATCAACAACCTCGACGGGCGGGTGCTCGACCCCGAGACGGGCGAGCCGGTCCCCGGCGTCTACACCGCCGGCTGGGTCAAGCGGGGTCCGTCGGGCGTCATCGGCACGAACAAGAAGTGCGCCCAGGACACCGTCACGCAGCTGCTCGCCGACCTGGAGGCGGGCGCGCTGCCCGAGCCGACGGTGGCCGAGGACATCGCGGACCTCGTCGCCGAGCGCGTCCCCGACCACGTGGACTTCGCCGGCTGGCAGCGCATCGACGCCCACGAGCGGGCGCTGGGCGAGCCGCAGGGCCGCCCGCGCGTGAAGCTGACGTCGGTCGCCGAGATGCTCGCGGTCGCGCACGCGGCCGAGACCGAGACCGTCTGACCCGGCCCCGCCGGAGGGATCGCCCGTTCCGCGCCTGCCCCGCATCCGCGCCGCCCTGGCCGGGCGCCGCGCGCCGGCCGTCCTGGCGCTGCGCCGGGTCCTGACCGTCCTGGCCGTCGTGGCCGGGACGCTCGCGGGCGGCGTCGGCGCCCTGGCGCTGTACGGGCAGGACGAGCAGCTGTCCGTCGGGCAGGTGCGGCTGTCCGTCGAGCCGTTCCACCGCGGAGCGCTCGACGTCTACGTGCCGCTCGTCGACTGGGGCGTGCGGTACCGGGCGATCCGCCTGCCGGTCCGGCTGCAGGTCGACGTGCGGACGGTCGACCGCGACGCGGTCAAGCGCGTCGCGGAGCAGGGGCGGCTGGACGCCCGCCGGGTGCAGGCCGAGGCCCGCGACGCCATCGCGTCGTACTTCCGCGCCCTGATCCTCGTCGTCGCCGTGTCCGGCGCCCTCGTCGGGCTGCTGGTCGCCGCCGCGGTGCGCTCGCGCGCCGGTCCGCGCCTGCGCTGGACGAGCGGGACGGCGGTCGGGGTCTCCGTGCTCCTCGTGGTGGCGCTCGTCGTCCTCATGCCGCCGCGCGGCGCCCTCGACCGGCCGCAGTACTACGCGTTCGGCCCCGACATCCCGCGGGCGCTGGGCGTGCTCGAGGACGCCCAGCGCTCCGCGGGCGTGCTCGACCAGGAACTCGACGCCCAGCTCGTCGGCCTGGCGCGCCTGGTCTCGGACCCGGCGCGCCGGCAGAGCCTGGACCGCGCGTCGCGGCTGACGGTGGCGTCGGACCTGCACAACAACGTGCTGGCGCTGCCGATCCTGCAACGGGTCGCGGACGGCGGCCCGGTGCTGTTCGTCGGCGACCTGACCGACCGCGGCTCGCCGCTCGAGGGCCGGCTGCTCGAGCGCGTCGTCGGCCTGGGCCGGCCGTTCGTGTTCGTCACCGGCAACCACGACTCCGACACGCTGTCGCGGTCCCTGGCCCGCCGCGGCGCGCTGGTGCTCGGCGCCGACGGGCCGCTCGGCCGCGACGGGCGTCCGCCGGCGACCCCGCGGCCCGTCGTGCGCGTGGCCGGCCTGCGCGTCGCCGGCTACGGCGACCCGTTCGTCCGCCTGCGCGCCGAGGACTACCGCGACCGCTACGACGACGCCGGGCCGTCGGCGGCCGACCAGGAGCGCTTCTGGACCTGGCTGGAGCCGCTCGTGGGGAAGGTCGACGTCGTCCTGGTCCACGAGCCGCAGATGCTCGCCGTCGCGCTGCAGCGGCTGCGCGAGCGCCCGCCGCGGCGCCCCCTCGTCTTCGCCGTGGGCCACACCCACCGGGCGCTCGTGCGGCGCGAGGGGCGCGTGACGGTCGTCAACGGCGGCAGCGTCGGGGCCGGCGGCACCGGCGGGCTGAGCGGCGAGGCCACGCCCGTCGGCATCGCCCGCCTGCTCTTCCGGACGACCGACGGCTTCGACCCGCTCGCCGCCGACCTGGTGTCGATCGACCCGGGCACGGGGTCGTCGACCGCCCAGCGCGAGCGGCTCGACGTGCCGGCGGACGAGGACTCGCGGCTGGACCCCCAGGCGCTCGGCGGCGTCGCCTCGGGCGGCGAGTAGCGCGCCCGCGCCGCCGCCGGACGGCGCCTAGCGGTCCAGCTCGGCGAGCAGGTCGTCCAGGTCGAGCTCGTCGCCGAAGACGCCCTCCAGGTGCCCGTCGGCGTCGCGCGGCCACGCGGCGAACGGGCGGTCCCACATCAGCTCGAGGTCGTTGCCGTCGGGGTCGCTCAGGTAGAGCGCCTCGTGCGTGCCGTGGTCGGCCGTCTGGCGCAGCGGCCAGTCCGCCGCCCGCAGGCGCCGCAGGGCGTCCGCGAGCGCCGCGCGGGTCGGGTAGGCGAGCGCCACGTGGTGCAGGCCGGTCACGCCGTCGGGCTGCGGGCCGCCGCCGGCCGACTTCCAGGTGTTGAAGCCCAGGTGGTGGTGGTAGCCGCCGGCGGCGAGGAAGAGCACGTCGCCCGTCGTCCCCCACCCCGGCACCCCGCGCGCCTCGGTGATGACGTCGAAGCCGAGGACGTCGACGTAGAACGCCTTCACGCGGTCGATGTCGGCGGTCCGCAGGTGCACGTGGCCGATCGTCACCCGCGGGTCGATCGGATCGGGAGCCTGCTGGCGCGGCCGGGCGCCGCCGGCCTCCGGGGCGCTCACGCGCGCCGCCCGTCGCGCACCGTCAGGACCATCGCGTTGCCCGACGGATCGGCCACCCGGACGCCCAGCGGCGTCTCCTCCGCCGCGACGCCCAGGCCGCGCAGCCGCTCGACCGCCGCGTCGCGGTCTGCCGCCGACGGCAGCCCGACGGTGAAGTGCCGCAGGCCGGCGGTGCCGGGCGGCGGCGCCTGGGCGTCCCGGCCGTGCCAGACGTTGAAGGCGATCAGGTGCGGCAGCCAGCCGTCGACCGTCGTGTCGGCCATCCCGATGCCGCGGGCGAACATGTTCTCGTCCAGCCCCAGGCCGTCGCGGTAGAAGCGCATCGCGGCGTCGAGGTCGGTGACGTGCACGTGGACGTGGCCGACGGTCGTGCCGGCCGGCATCGGGGCGCGCAGGTCGGGGTGCTCGGGCAGGTGGGCGAAGACCTCGTCCAGGTCGAGCGGATCGCGGCCGGACCGGCGGATCCCCTGCGCGTCGATCACGGCGTAGTCGCGGTCGGAGTAGTCCAGCCGCCCGACGCGCTCCGGCGTCTCGAGGGCGATCTCGATGCCGTTCCCGTCCGGGTCGTCCAGGTACGTCGTCTTCGTGAACGTGTGATCCGTCGGCGCGTTCGGCCAGCGGTACGCGAAGAGCCGGCCGAGGACGCGGGCGAACTCCAGGTCGGTCTGCACGTGGAGCGCCAGGTGGTAGAGGCCCGTGCGGCGCGCCGCGACGGGCGCCGCGGCCCCCGGGTGCAGGACGACGAGCTCCGTGCCGCCCGCCCCCATCCGCAGCTCGTGCGCGTCGGGGTCCAGGAGCTCGAGGCCCAGGACGTCGCGCCAGAAGACGAGGGCGCGCTCGCGGTCGGTGACCGCCAGGTGCACCGCTCCGAGGCCCGCGAGCCCCGGACGGGTGCCCGGCAGCGGGCGGTCGATGGTGGTCGGGGCGGTCTGGCTCACGGGCGGTCCTCGGGGCGGCGGCGCGGCGGGCGCCGCGAATGCTTGCTACCGCAAGCGTAGCGCCCGATACTTGCCGCCGCAACCGTTCGCCGCCGTCGCCGGGCGTCGCCGCCCCCGCGCGGGGGCGGCGACGCCGCGGCTCAGATCGCCGCGAGCGCGGCGTTGAGCGTGGCGCTCGGCCGCATCGCGGCGTCGGCCTTGCTGCGGTCGACGTAGTAGTAGCCGCCCAGGTCGACGGGCTCGCCCTGCACGCCGGTCAGCTCGCCGACGATCGACTCCTCGTCGGCCGCCAGGCGCTCGGCCAGCGGCGCGAACGCGTCCCGCAGCTCGGCGTCGTCGTCCTGCGCCGCCAGCGCCTGCGCCCAGTACAGCGCCAGGTAGAAGTGGCTGCCGCGGTTGTCGAGCTCGCCGACGCGGCGCGACGGCGACTTGCCGGCCTCGAGCAGCTTGCCGGTGGCCTCGTCGAGCGTGCGGCCCAGGATCGCGGCGCGCGCGTTGTCCGTCTTGTCCGCCAGGAACTCGAGGGACACCGCGAGCGCCAGGAACTCGCCCAGGGAGTCCCACCGCAGGTGGTTCTCCTTCACGAGCTGCTGGACGTGCTTGGGGGCCGAGCCGCCGGCGCCCGTCTCGAACAGGCCGCCGCCGTTCATCAGCGGGACGATAGAGAGCATCTTCGCGCTCGTGCCCAGCTCCAGGATCGGGAAGAGGTCGGTCAGGTAGTCGCGCAGGACGTTGCCGGTGACGGAGATCGTGTCCTGGCCGTCCTTGGCGCGGCGCAGCGTGAACCGCGTGGCCTCCGCGACGGGCAGGATCTCGATCTGCAGGGCATCGGTGTCGTGCTCGCCCAGGTACGCGTGGACCTTCTTCAGGACCTCGGCGTCGTGCGCGCGCGTCTCGTCGAGCCAGAAGACCGCCGGGGCGCCGGTCGCGCGGGCGCGCTCGACCGCCAGGCGCACCCAGTCGCGGACCGGGGCGTCCTTCGTCTGGCAGCCGCGCCAGATGTCGCCGGCCTCGACGTCGTGCTGGAGCAGCGTCTCGCCCTCGCGGTTCACGACGCGCACGCGGCCCGTCGAGGCGATCTCGAACGTCTTGTCGTGCGAGCCGTACTCCTCGGCCTTCTGCGCCATCAGGCCGACGTTCGGCGTCGTGCCCATGGTCGTCGGGTCGAAGGCGCCGTGCTCGCGGCAGAAGTCGATCGTCTCGGCGTACAGCGGCGCGTAGCTCGAGTCGGGGATGACGTACTTCGCGTCCTGCTGCTCGCCCTGGGCGTTCCACATCTGGCCCGAGGTGCGGATGGCCGCCGGCATCGACGCGTCGATGATCACGTCGCTCGGCACGTGCAGGTTCGTGATGCCGCGGTCGGAGTCGACCATGGCGATCGCCGGGCCGGTCTCGTACGCCTGCGCGATGCCGTCCTCGATCGCCTGGCGCTTGTCGGCCGGCAGCCGCTCGATCGCGGTCAGGACGGACGCGAGGCCGTCGCTCGGGTCGGCGCCGACGGCCTTCAGGTCGGCGCCGTGCTCGGCGAAGACGTCGGTGAAGAACGCGCGGACGGCGTGGCCGAAGATGATCGGGTCGGAGACCTTCATCATCGTCGCCTTCATGTGCAGCGAGAAGAGGACGCCCTGCCTCTTCGCCTCCGTCACCTGCTGGCGCAGGAACGCGTCGAGCGCGGCGCGGCGCATGACCGCGCCGTCGAAGATCTCGCCGGCCTGCACGGGGACGGCGGCCTTGAGCACCGTGACCTCGCCGTCGGCGTCGACGTGCTCGATCCGCAGCTCGTCCTCGTGCGCGAGCGTCACGGACGTCTCGGAGTGGCGGAAGTCGCCCTCGCCCATCGTCGACACGTGCGACTTCGAGTCCGGCGACCACGCGCCCATCGAGTGCGGGTGCTGCTGCGCGAAGCGCTTGACCGACGCGGGGGCGCGGCGGTCGGAGTTGCCCTCGCGCAGGACAGGGTTGACGGCCGAGCCCTTGACCGCGTCGTAGGCGGCGCGGGCGGCGCGCTGCTCGTCCGTCTGCGGGTCCTCGGGGTAGTCCGGGACGGCGTAGCCGGCGTCCTGGAGCTCCTTGATCGCCGCCTTCAGCTGCGGGATCGAGGCCGAGATGTTCGGCAGCTTGATGATGTTCGCGTCCGGCGTCTTCGCCAGCTCGCCGAGCTCGGCGAGGGCGTCGGGGACGCGCTGCTCGTCCGTGAGCAGGTCCGGGAACTGCGCCAGGATGCGGCCGGCGAGCGAGATGTCCCGCGTCTCGACGTCGACGCCCGCCTTGCCCGCGAAGGCCTCGATGATCGGCAGCAGCGAGTGCGTCGCCAGCGCCGGCGCCTCGTCGGTGTACGTGTAGATGAGCTTCATGGGTGGCGGTCGCCTGCTTGCTCGGGGTCGAACCTGGACGGCGCGCGGATGTCCGTCCGCCGTGGTCGGACACGCTATCTCCTGGGCCCGGGCGGGCGCGCGCCCGGGGGACCGCCGTCGCGCGGGCACGGCGGCGCTCCTCGGCCCGCGCGACCGGGGAGCGCCGCCCCTCGCCCCCGGGCCTATCCCGCGTCGCCCTCCGGGGCCAGGACGGCGACCAGGTCGAGGGTGGAGACGACGCCCACGGGCCGGTCGCCCTCGGTGACCACGGCGTGCGCGCAGTCGTTCTCGGCGAGCGCGGCGCCGACGGTCACGAGGTCGTCGGCCACGTCGACGCAGACGACCGGCGACGCCGCCACGCTGCCCGCCGTGGTCGGGCCGTCGGCGCGGACCGCCGCCCGGACCAGGTCCAGGTCGGAGACGACGGCCCACACGAGCCGGTCGCCGCCCGTCCCGCGGGCGATCCCGTCGACGATCACGGCGTGGATGCGGTGGCGGCGCATCCGGTCGGCCACGTCGGAGAGCTCGGTCGCCGGATCGCACGCGACGATGGGCGCGCGCATGACGTCCCGGGCGAGGAGCGTGGTGAACGGCTGACGCCTCGTGGTGCTCATGGCCCGACGCTACGTCCGCCGGGGCCGCGTGCCATCCGCAGCGCGCCGCCGCCGCGGGGCGGGCGTTCTACGGACCCGTCGCCCCGGGCCGGCGGCCCGCGGGCTTCCACGGATGCCGCGCCGGCCCGGGCGTCCTACCGTCGGAGGCGGGCCGCCGGCCGGGGGCCGCGGCCCAGGTCCGTCGCCCGTCCCAGGAGCACCCGTGATCACCCTGCCCGCCCGCCCGCACGTCGCCGGCACCGCCGAGGGCCTGCGCGAGGCCCTCCGCTCCGCCCTGCGCCCGGCCCCGCAGGCCGCGGGGTCCGCGCCCGCGACGCCGACGGTGGCCGCGTCGGCGGAGCAGATGGTCGAGGAGGCGGCGCGCGGCGCCCTGGGCCACGGCCGTGCGGCCGTCCCCGTCGTCGACCACGCGGGCCGGGCCGTCGGCGTGCTGCGCGCCGCCGACGTCGCCGCGCTGCACCCGGCCGAGCGCGCCGAACGGCTCGTCGGCACCGTCGCGGTCCGCGACCGCGAGCTGCTCGCCGGGCCGGACGACGACGTCGCCGCGCTGCGCCGCCGGCCCGCCGTCGCCGCCGCCGGCCTGGGCCTGGTGGTCGACCGCCGGGGCGTGCTGCTGCGCGCGGTCGAGCCCGCGTAGGTCGGGCCGCAGGCCCACCGGACGACGTCCGGACCGCCCGCGCGGACGGACGCGGACCGGTCCCGGACCGCCGCCCGAACGTCCGTCGAGGACGGTGTATGCCGACGCGCCATCTCGGTCAAGCGAACGGCGTTCCTGCCGACCATCCGGGCGCCCCCATCCCGGACCCACGAGGCCCACACATGACCCCAAGCACCTTCATCCGCAGCAGCCTCGGCCGCAAGCTCGCGGCCGGCATCGGCTGCGTCCTCCTGCTGCTCGTCGTCGCCGTCGCCCTCGGCATCCGCTCGACGGCCGCGGTGAACGACAGCGCGAACGACAAGTACGTCGACGACGCCATCCCGCTCACGAGCCTGACCAACGACATCCTGACGCAGATGGTCAACCAGGAGACCGGCGTCCGCGCGTTCATGATCTCGCGCGACGAGGCCGACCTGGCGCCCTACACGTCGGGCTCCGCCGCCGTCCGCAAGGACATCGCCGCCCTCGGGCCGCTCCTGCAGAAGCACCCCGACCTCGCCGCCCTCACCGACCGCGCCGGCGGCCAGATCCGGGCGCTCGCCGCGTACTTCCGCTCGCAGATCAAGCTCGTGCGCAGCGGCCCGCAGGGCCAGGCGCTCGCGCAGGACCGCCTCGGCGGCGGCAAGACCGCCTTCGACGGGTTCCGCGCCACCCTGGCCGCCATCCAGGCGCGAGTCGACCGCTTCGTGGCGCGCTCCCGCACCGAGCAGCAGGCGACTGCCGACGGCGCCCGCACGCTGCTCATCGTGGTCGGCCTGGCCGGCGCGCTCGCCGGCATCGTCATCGTCGTGCTCCTCGGGCGCGCGGTCACCCGCGCCGCCCGCACCCTGCTCGAGCACATGGCGCAGCTGTCCGACACCGACGTGCCGGCCCTCGGGGACGCCCTCGACGCCGTCACGCGCGGCGACCTGACCGTCGACGTCGCGCCGCGGTCGCGCCCCACCCCCGCCCTCGGCGCCGACGAGCTCGGTCGCATCGCCGAGCGCTTCAACGTCGTGCAGGCCCGCACCGTCGAGTCGATCGCCGCCTACAACCGCACCCGCGCGGCGCTGCAGGACATCATCGGCGCCGTCACGACGTCGGCCGCCACGGTGAGCGCCGCCTCCACCCAGGTCGCCACCACGTCGGACGAGGCCGGCAAGGCCGTCGGCGAGATCGCGTCGGCCGTCACCGACGTCGCCACCGGCGCCGAGCGCCAGGCGCGCATGGTCGAGTCCGTGCGCGACACGACGGAGCAGGCCGCCGAGGCGGCGCAGACCAGCGCTGCGACCGCCGCCGAGACGGCGGAGCTGGCCGCCGACGCGCGCCGGGCCGCCCAGGACGGCGTCGGCGCGGCCGACCGCGCGACGGCGATGATGCGCGACGTCCGAGCGTCGTCGCACGAGGCCAACGAGGCCATCGGATCGCTCGCCGAGCGCTCGCAGCAGATCGGCGCGATCGTCGACACGATCTCCGGCATCGCCGAGCAGACGAACCTGCTCGCGCTGAACGCGGCCATCGAGGCCGCCCGCGCCGGCGAGCAGGGCCGCGGCTTCGCCGTCGTGGCCGAGGAGGTCCGCAAGCTCGCCGAGGAGTCGCAGGAGGCCGCCGCGACGATCTCCGCCCTGATCGGCGAGATCCAGGCCGACACCGGCCGCGCGGTCACCGTGTTCAGCACGGGCGCCGAGCGCACCGAGGAGGGCGCGGCGACCGTCGAGACGACGCGCGAGGCCTTCCTGCGCATCGGCGACGCCGTCGACGAGGTCACCTCGCGCATCGAGGGCATCGCGTCGGCGGTGGAGCAGATCGCGAGCGGCACCGCCAAGGTGCAGGAGGACGTCGGCGAGGTCGCGGCCGTCGCGCAGCAGTCGTCGGCGTCGGCGGAGCAGGTCTCCGCCTCGACGCAGCAGACGAGCGCGTCGACCCAGGAGATCGCGGCATCGGCGGGGCAGCTCGCCCACACCGCCAGCGAGCTGACCGAGCTCGTGGCGCACTTCCGGATCCACGCCTGAGCGGCCGGCCGGCCCTCCGCGGCCGGCCGCGCCGCCCGAGAACGACGAAGGCCCCGCCGTCCGGCGGGGCCTTCGCGCTGCAGAGCCCTCTGTGGGACTCGAACCCACGACCCCTTCCTTACCATGGAAGTGCTCTACCACTGAGCTAAGAGGGCGCTCGCACCCGTCGCCGTCGTCCCGAGGGACGCGCGCGACGCGCGTCCCGGAATAGTGGCACATCCGGACGCCCGGGGGTGCCGCGGGTCGGCGATCGCCCCGGGTGCGACCGCCCGGGACCCTGAACGCCCCGCCGCACGCCGCCGGTGGTAGCCGTTCGCAACCATTGGCTCATGCAGGCGACACGGGCATCAGCGGACCACGGCACGGCGCCGGAGCGGCGCCGGCCGCCGTCGCGGACGCCGCGGCGCCGGCCGAGGGCCGCGCGATGACCCGCGTCGTCGTCACCGGCCTGGGCGCCATCACGCCCGCCGGGCCGGACGTCGCGTCGACGTGGGCCACGCTCGTGGCCGGCCGCTCCGTCGCCGGCCCGCTGACCCGCTTCGACGCGTCCGGCCTGGACGCCCGGATCGCCGCGCAGGTCGAGGGCTTCGACGCCGAGGCGCTGCTGGGCCGCAAGCGCGCGCACCGCACCGCGCTGTTCTCGCAGTACGCCGTCGCGGCCGCGCGCGAGGCGATCGCGGACGCCGGGCTGACGATCGACGAGGACCTCGGCGCCCGGACGTCGGTGCACGTCAACACCGGCGTGTCGGGGGTCATCCCGACCGCGGAGGCCGTGACGGCGCTCGTCCGGGAGGGCCCGGGCGCCGTGTCGCCGTTCTTCGTCCCCGCGATGATCCCGTCCGTGCCGGCGTGCGAGGTCGCGATCGACCAGGGGATCCACGGACCGGTCACCGCCGGCGCGCTCGCGTGCGCCAGCGGCACCGCGGCGTTGCTCGACGCCCGCCGGCTGCTGCTCTCGGGCGAGTCCGACGTCGCGATCGCCGGCGGCACCGACGCGCCGCTGACGCCGTCGCTGCTCGCCGGTCTCGGCCGCATGGGCGCGCTGACCGCCCGCAACGACGACCCCGCCGCCGCCAGTCGCCCGTTCGACGCCGACCGCGACGGCTTCGTCCCCGGGGAGGGCGCGGTCGTCGCCGTCCTCGAACGCGAGGACGACGCGCGGGCGCGCGGCGCGCGGATCCTCGGCGTGCTGGCGGGCGGAGCGCTGACGTCGGACGCCTACCACCTGAGCGCGCCCGACCGGCAGGGCCGCTTCGCCGGCGCCGCGATCACGCAGGCGCTCGCGCGCGCCGACGTGGCGCCGTCCGAGGTCGACTACGTCTGCGCGCACGGCACGAGCACGCCGGCGAACGACCGCACCGAGACGATGGCCCTGCGGGCCTCGCTCGGCGACGCCGTCGGCCGCCCCGCCGTCTCGTCGCCGAAGTCGATGGTCGGGCACCTGATGGGTGGGGCGGGCACGCTGTCGGCGCTCGTCTGCCTGCTGGCGATGCGCGACGGGGTGATCCCGCCGACGGCGAACCTGGAGACCGTCGCCCCCGAGTGCGAGGGGCTGGATCACGTCATGGGGGCCGCGCGCCGCACGCCGGTGCGCGCCGCGGTCGCCAACGCGTTCGGGTTCGGCGGCCAGAACTGCGTCGTCGTGCTCACGGCCGCGTAGGGCGCGGCCACGGGGGGCGGCCGGCCCGCCGGGCGACGTGCCGGCGGACGGCCGCGCGGCGTCCGCGGTGCGGCCACGCGACGTCGGAGGGGCCGCGGCCCGCCCCGGGCGCCGCCGTCCCGTCTACCGCCGGACGAGGTCCAGGAACTCGGCGCGGGTGCGCGCGTCGTCGCGCAGCAGGCCCCGCAGCGACGAGGTGACCGTGCGCGAGCCGGACTTCTTCACCCCGCGCATCACCATGCACAGGTGCTCGGCCTCGAGGACCACGCCGACGCCGCGCGGGCGCAGCTCGTCCGTCAGCCAGTCGGCGATCTGCGTCGTCAGCCGCTCCTGCACCTGCAGGTCCCGGGAGAACGTCTCGACGACGCGCGCGAGCTTCGACAGCCCGACGATGCGCTCGCCGGGCAGGTACGCGACGTGCGCGACGCCGTGGAACGGCAGCAGGTGGTGCTCGCAGAACGACCAGAAGGGGATGTCGCGGACGAGGACGAGCTCGTCGTAGTCGCCCTCGTTCGCGAAGGTCGTCGGCGTGAACGGCTCGGGCTGAAGCATCTCCGCCCACGCCTTCGCGACCCGGCGCGGCGTGTCGCTCGTGCCCGGCGCGTCCGGCGCCTGGCCGAGCGCGCGCAGCAGCAGGCGGGTCGCCTCCTCGACCCCGGCGACGTCGACCGTGCGGGCGACGCGCGTCGGGCGCTCGGCCCCGTGGCCCGTCTCGTCCCGGTCGCGCACCGTCGGCTTCCGCTCGTCGCTCATCGCCGCAGAACCTACCCGGTCCCCGCCCCCGTCCCGCCCGGACGGGCGGCGCACGGCGTTCGCCCGGACGGCCCCCGTCGGCGGGTCGCGCGGGGTCCGCCGGCCGGGTCGGCTACCGTCCGCGCCGAGACGCCGTCCCACCCCCCGGGGCGGCCCACGCGACCGAAGGAGCGAGACGTGTCAGGACTGGGTGGCTCGGCGACGGGCGAGATCGACGCGCCGATCGAGCGCGTGTGGGCGACGCTGACGGAGATCGAGACGATCCCGGAGTGGCAGAAGGGCATCACGAACGTCGAGGCCCTGGAGCGCGACGCGGACGGCCAGGTCGCGCTGGCGAACGTCACGGCGGACGCGAAGGTCAAGGAGCTGACGGTGAAGACCCGCTTCACGCGGCAGGCCCCGACGCGGCTGAGCTGGAAGGTCGAGGCGGGCGACGTGAAGACGCTCGACGGCCAGTGGACGCTCGAGGACCTGGGCGACGGCCGCACGCGCGCGACGTACGAGATCGAGGTCGACCCCGGCCGGATGCTGCGGATGCTCGTCCGCGGCGCGGTCGAGGACGCGGTGCGCGAGCGCCTGGTGACGCACCGCCCGGCCGAGCTGGCCGCGCGCGTCGCCGCCCGGGGCTGAGCCGACGGGGCCGGCGCACCGGGCGCGCCGGCCCGCCCCTCAGCGCGCCTCCGCGGCGAGCGCCTCGCCGACGGCCTCCGCGTAGGCGACGTCGCTGCCCGCCCGCCAGGCGTGACCGGCGGCCGGGCCGGTCAGCGCCAGGACCGTGCCGGTGTCGGGGTACTCGACGACCTCGGGGAGCGCCGTGGTGCCGACCACGAGGTAGCGGCACGGCTCGTCCGCGTCGTTGCGCAGCCGGTGCGCCCCGTCCGGCCCCGCCGGGAACGCCACGACCGCGCCGGCGACCAGGCGCCGCGTGCCGGCGGGCGTGCGCAGCTCGGGCGTGCCGGAGAGGACGACGAGCAGCTCCTCCTGCCCGTGGTGCAGGTGGTACGGCGCGGCCTGGGCGCCGGGGCCCAGCTCGTACGCGGTCGCGCCGAGCCGCTCGGCTCCGGCCGCCGCGCCGACGGCGAGCAGCCGGACGCCGGGGCGCCACTCGGGCAGCGCGTCGGTGAGCAGGTTCGGATCAGCGGTCATGCCGGCGAGCATGCCCGCGGTTGCGGCCGGATCGTGGCCGCATGGGCCGGGGCGTCGTGCCCCGGCCGGCTGGCTCAGCCGCCCTGCCCCGTCTTGACGAGGTCGATGACGAAGATCAGCGTCGAGTTGGGCGGCACGGAGCCGTCCGGGGTGCCCTGCGCGCCGTACCCCTGCTCCGGCGGGACGACGAGCAGGCGCCGGCCGCCGACCTTCATGCCGGGGACGCCCTTGATCCAGCCGTCGATCAGGCCGCCCTCCTCGAGCGGGAACGACGTGGAGTTGGGCGTGCGGTCCCAGGACGAGTCGACCTTCTGGTCGTCGCCCCAGACGACGAGGGAGTAGCGCACCTCGACGGTGTCGCCGACCTTCGCCTCGGCGCCGTCGCCCTGGACGATGTCCTTCTTGACGAGGGTCGTGGGCGGCTCGCCGCTGACCTTGACGATCTTCGGCTCGGTGTCCAGGTCCGTCGAGATCGCGCGGGAGAGCGCGTCGACGCCGACGGTCGTCGTGCTGCCGCCGCCCTCGGCGCCGGCGACGTGCTCCGTGTCGCTCTTGCGGATGTCGGCGGCGGTGGTCTCGTCGCCGCAGCCGGCGGCCGCGAGCGCGAGCACCAGCAGGGGGACGGGGGCCAGGCGGCTCAGGTGCATGGCGGGCAGCGTATCCCCCGCCGGGCGCGGGCGCGCCGCGAGCGACTCAGGCGCCGCGCGGCAGGACGAGCCGGGTCAGGAGCGCGTCGAGCGCCGCCGGCGCGTCGGCGCAGAGCCCGGTGTGGACGGGCGACGGCTGCAGGATCGTGTTCGAGGGGGCGGCGAGCCAGCCGAAGCGGTCCGAGCGGTCCATCCGCGCCACCGCGCCGGCGTCCGGGTCCCCCTCGGCGACGCGGCGCATCCCGTCGAGGTGGGCGGCGACGGCGTCCAGGTCCAGGCCGGGGTCGAGGGCGCGCAGCCGCTCGCGGTCCAGGTGGGAGCGCAGGCCCAGGAAGCGGTGGCGCCGGGCGTGCAGGACGACGCCGACGTTCAGCCCTTCGCCCCGCTCCAGGCACGGGACGACGCGCAGGATGGCGTATTGGAAGACCTCGGGCGCGCCCGTCGACGCCTCGGGCGCGTCAGGCCGTGCGAGCACGCTCGGCCTCCTCCACGAACGCGCGCGGGGCCTGGAGCCGGGCGAGCAGGTCCGCGACGAGCAGGTCGGGCCCGCCGTCGGGCAGCCAGGCGTCGGGGACGAGCGCGGCGATCCGGCGCAGCAGCTGCTCGGTGACGTGCGGGGCCAGGCGCGCGTCGGCGTCGACGATCGAGCCGGCGCGCGGCAGCAGCACGTGCTCGCGCACGGCGGCGAAGCGCCCGCGGGCCTTCGCCGGGTCCAGGCCGGCGTGCTGGCGGTAGAGCGCGGCGCCGTTGTCGATGAGCCACAGCCGCCCGTGCCACGTGAGCATGTTCGGGTTGCGGGCGGTGCGGTCGACGTTCTCGACGAAGGCGTCGAGCCAGACGATCGCGGCGGCGAGCTCCGGCGAGGGCTGCGGACCGGCCGCCGGCGTGTACGGCAGCGCGCGCGGCAGGAAGTCCATCCCCACGTTGCGCCCGGCGCTGGCGGCGACGTGCTCCTGGATCTCGGGGTCGGGCTCGGCGTGCGAGAGCTCGACGGGCAGGTCGACGAGCACGAGCTCGGGCATGAGCAGGCCCAGGTCCGGCTCGGCGGCGGCGAGCGCCCGCGCCAGCTCCCCGACGACGATCTCGGCGACGAGGACCTTCGTGCCCTGGGCGGCGCCGGAGAGCTTGACGACGTACAGGCCGTCGTCGTCCGCCTCGACGAGCGCCGGCACCGAGCCGCCCTCGCGCAGCGGGGTCACGTAGCGGAGGGCGCGGACCGTGCGGAGCACCGGGGCAGCCTACCCCGGGCGTCCGGTCCCGGGCCCTCAGCCGGCGACGTCGGCCTCGGCCTCGAGCGCGTCGGCGAGCAGGCGGAGCCACGGCATGGCGTCCTGGTCGCGGGCGGCGCCGCGGACGAGCCACAGGCTGGCGCGGGCGCCGGGGCCGGGGACGCGCTCGTCGAGCAGCGCGAGCCAGCGCGCCACGTGCGGCTGCGTGACGAGCACGCCGTCGACGAGCTCGTCGGCCAGCCCGGGGCGCCGGCCGAGCAGGCGCGCCGCCGCCTCGAGGCGCTCCCGGACGGGTGCGGCCTGGTCGAGGCGCTCCAGCAGCTCCGCGAAGAGCCGGTCGAGGACCAGGGCCCCCAGCTCCTCGCGCCCGTCGACGTAGCGGTACGCGGCCATCGCGGACACGCCGAGCTCCTCGGCGAGCAGCCGCATCGTCAGCCCGGCGGCGCCGCGGCGGCGGGCGATCCGGTCGGCCGCCGCCACGACGGTCTCGCGGGTCAGGCGGGCGGGGGCGGTGTCCTGCTCGTGCTCGATGCTCGGTACAACGCGCCGAGCGACCGTTCGGATGCACCCAGGCGCGCCCGGCCCCGGAGACGACGAGGGCCCCGGATCGGCGATCCGGGGCCCTCGGGCAGTGGGGGGAACAGGATTCGAACCTGTGTAGGCAGAGCCAACGGGTTTACAGCCCGTCTCCTTTAACCACTCGGACATCCCCCCGAGCGAGCACGCATCCTAGCGAGGTCGGCGAGCGCGTGCCGTCCCGCCGAGCCGAGGTCCGGGCGGGTCCGCCCGGTCCCCTCTCCGGGTGCCCCGAGCCGTGCCGCTGACGGCGCGCGTCGCCGACCGAAGCTCGGGGCGGGCCCGGCCCCTCTCCGGGTGTCCCGAGCCCTGCCACCGACGGCGCGCGTCGCCCGCCGAAGCTCGGGGCGGGGCCCGGACTCCTCTCCGGGTGCCCCGAGCCCTGCCACCGACGGCGCGCGTCGCCCGCCGAAGCTCGGGGCGGGGCCCGGTCCCCTCTCCGGGTGCCCCGAGCCCTGCCGCCGACGGCGCGCGTCGCCGACCGAAGCTCGGGGCGGGGCCCGGTCCCCTCTCCCTAGACCGCGTCGCGGAGGCGCTGCGACTCGGGCAGCGACTCCAGCTTCTTCAGCGTGTGGCTCTCGATCTGGCGGATGCGCTCACGGGTGACGTCGAACGCGCGGCCGACCTCCTCGAGCGTGGAGGGCTGGTCGCCGGAGAGGCCGAAGCGCATCTCGATGACCTCGCGCTCGCGCTTGGGCAGCGTGGAGAGGGCGCGGCGGACGTGCTCCTTGCGCAGCTGCTCGCTCGTGCGGTCGAAGGGGGACTCGGCGTCCTTGTCCTCGACGAAGTCGCCGAGGGAGGACTCCTCGTCCTCGCCGACGGGCTTCTCGAGCGAGATCGGCTGCTGCGACATGCGGAGGATGTCGCGCACGTCGGCCGGCTTCATGTCGACCTCGAGGGCGATCTCCTCGGGGGTCGGCTGGCGGCCGAGCGACTGGACGAGCTGGCGCTCGACGTGGACGACCTTGTTGAGCTTCTCGACCATGTGCACCGGGATGCGGATGGTGCGGCCCTTGTCCGCGATCGCGCGGGTCACGGCCTGGCGGATCCACCAGGTGGCGTACGTGGAGAACTTGTAGCCGCGGCGGTAGTCGAACTTCTCGACCGCGCGGATGAGTCCGAGCGAGCCCTCCTGGATCAGGTCCAGGAAGCTGAGGCCGCGGCCGAGGTAGCCCTTGGCGATCGAGACGACGAGGCGCAGGTTGGCCTCGATCATCTGCTGCTTCGCGTCCTGGTCGCCGCGCTCGATGCGCTTGGCGAGCTGGACCTCCTGGGCGGCGGTCAGCAGCGCGACGCGGCCGATCGACCGCAGGTACATGCGCAGCGAGTCGAGGCTGGGCTCGACGGTCAGGTCGACCGCGGCGCGCGCGGTGCCCTCGCGCTCCTTGCGGGAGCCGGTCTGCTCGATGCGCTCGGCCTCGCGAGCCGTGCGGTCGTGCTGGTCGCCGTCGCCATGGATGACGTCGACGCCCAGCTCCTCCAGGTGCGCGTGGAAGCCGCGCAGCTGCTCCTTCGTGACCTCGGCCTCCTCCAGGCCGGCGGCGATCCGCTCGACCGTCAGGAACCCGCGCTCCTGCCCCTCGGCGATCAGCGTTCGGAGCTCGGCGATCTCGGTGATCGGCGTCTCGTCGGCCAGCAGGACCTCGTTGGTGCTCACGTCGGAACCTCCCCCTCGTCGGTTCGACGCCCGGCGGACCTGCCGTCGGGCTCATCACGATGTTCTCCACACCGTCGACGCGGGTCTCGCGGCACCGTCCGGACGTCGTCCGTCGGGGCCGTTCGCTCCGTGTCGTCGTGCCGGAAGGGATAGCACAAGAATTCCTAAAGGGTGACGGTCGTCACACGAGATCCCGTGGCAACGGGAGAATCGCGCGCCGCGCGGCCGGGCAGAGGGCGTCGCCGCGTCGGGATCCGCGCGCCGGCGGGCCGAGGACGGGCGGGCGGGACGGGCGGCGGGCGGCGGGTCGGGCGGGGATCGAGGGGGGCGAGGGGAACGAGGACGGCGGGGCGGGGTGCTCGGCCGGGACGTGTTCCGGGTCGGGTCCGGTATCCGGCCCTGAGGCGGAACGGGTCGGCCGGGCGGGACGTGCTCCGGGTCGGGTCCGGCATCCGGCCCTGAGGCGGAACGGGTCGGCCGGGCGGGACGTGCTCCGGGTCGGGTCCGGCATCCGGCCCTGAGGCGGAACGGGTCGGCCGG